>NZ_JARDJH010000019.1:0-85446 GCF_039907755.1 Pseudarthrobacter sp. CC12
ATAACCGGGCAGTTTTACTGGCCACCAGTGGGCACTTTTAGTGGCCGTCCGTGGGCAGAAACAACTGGCCATTGACACTGGTGGACCGTTCCCGTGCTGATTCTCTCCGCAATGCGGCACGCGGTCGTCGAGGAAGTCATCGTGGTGGGGTACTTGCTGGACCGTTTCGGGAAGTTCGGCTGGTCAGTACCGCTGTCCGTTCTGGCCAGCGCCACGCTCAGGGGCAGCTACCACCTGTACCAAGGCTTCGGGCCGTTCATCGGAAACGCCGTCATGGGTGTGGTCTTTGCCTGGGTCTACACCAAAACCCGGCGCGTGATGCCACTGGTCATCGCCCACGCAGTGCTGAACACGGTGGCATTCGTCGGGTTCAGCCTCTTTGGCAAGGCAGCGGGGCTTGGGTAGACCCCACTCGCCGTTGAGAAGCATGGCAGTTCGGGACGCTGTCCTCCCGGACGGTTACGCGGGCTGGTCTTGACGATGGTGGGTCCAGCCGCTTCAGATCCCGCGATTTAGCACTCATGGAGAAACCGCTCGGGACAATGGCGCTGCCCCAGCGTCGAGATGCTGGATGGAGTCGGTGGTGATGAGGATCACCCGGGCTGTTGTGATGTCGAAGAACAGTCCGGTGGCCTGCAGTTGGCCTTTTGCCAGTGCGGGGCCGGCCAGGGGGTGGTCTTCAAGTTTGCGCAGTTGCGCGGCCACGTTGACCATGCCCAGCTGGTCCAGGCGGCTGTAGCCTGCCGCGGCGGCCGCGGCTGCCACCGGGTGCCCGTCCAGTAATTCTTGGTGGCTTGGGCGGGCGTGGTCGAGCCAGGTGTTGAAGGCTTCGCCCAGACCGGGGGAAGCGGGGCCCGTTTCGGCGTCGGCGAGGACGGCCTTCATGGCTCCGCAGTTGGAGTGGCCGCAGATCACGATGGAGTCCACGCCCAGCCCGGTGAGGGCGAAGGAGAGGGCCGATTCAATGGAGGCGTCCTCTCCGGCGTTGGACACGACGTTGCCGATGTTGCGCAGGGTGAGCAGGT
Organism: Pseudarthrobacter sp. CC12; assembly: GCF_039907755.1. NCBI lineage: Bacteria > Bacillati > Actinomycetota > Actinomycetes > Micrococcales > Micrococcaceae > Pseudarthrobacter > Pseudarthrobacter sp. CC12. The sequence continues at coordinate 1,026 of NZ_JARDJH010000019.1, forward strand.
CGCCGGGGCCGCTGCTGGTGATCAGGTTGGGGTTGACCCGTGAGTCCACGCAGGCCACGAACAGGGTGTCGGGGTTCTGGCCCTCCGCGAGGTCCTGGATGAGCGGGAGTACTTTGTCGGCGTGGCGGCGGTGGTATTTATCTACGCCCAGCAGGATGGAGCGCAGGCGCGGCTGCTCAGCGTCGTCAAGGCCGTCGTCGTCGGCAGGCTGCCGGTTCGCCCTGGGTTGCAGCGGGAGCTCCAGTGCTTCCTGGCGTTGGGGGGTGTTGTCGGCTGCATCCTGGAATGCCGTGTTTCCATGCTCCTCGAGGAGGACCGATCCTCCGGCCGCTGTGTGCTGATTTTTCCAGGCGAGCAGAGCCTCGTGAAAGGCATGGTCGACATAGTCCGCGCTGAGCTCCACCAGCACGTCCGTGCCTTCGGGAATCGAGTGCAGTACCCGGTTCAGCCGGGGCAGTGCGAAGAAGCTGCAGGAACCGGCGATGCTGACGCGCCACTTGCCGTCCCGGCGGGACGGTGAGGGGAGGGCCTGGATGGAGGGGCGCAGCACACGCCACAACACAAACACGGCGGCCAGGGCCAGTCCGATCATGACGCCTTCGAGGAGGTTGAGGAGGATCACGCACAGGAGAGTCACGGCGTAGACCCAGATCTCTCCGGTGCGCAGGCTGGTTCTGATGTCTGTGACTTTGACCAGGCGGGTCCCGATGACGATCAGCAGTCCGGCCAGGACGGTTAGCGGAATGAGCTGGATCAGTCCGGCGAACAGGGCGGAGAACACCAGGATCCAAACGCCGTGCAGCACCGCCGACTTCCGCGTCCGGGCGCCGGCCTCCACGTTGGTGGAGCTGCGTACGATCACACCGGTCACGGGGAGCCCGCCCAGCATCCCGGACACGATGTTCGCGGATCCCTGGCCCATGAGTTCGCGGTTCAGGTTCGTGCGGGGGCCGGTGTGCATCTTGTCCACTGCCACCGCGGACAGGAGGGATTCGATGCTGGCGATCAGCGCGACCGATATGACCGCCATGCCCGCCGTTGCCCAGCTCCCGCCGGGCAGCTGGGGCAAGGCCACGGCATCGAACACGGACCCGGAAAAGGTGATCCGCTCGACCCCGGGCGCGAACGCCACCGAGAGTGCCGTGCCGGCCACGACGGCCACCAGTGGTCCGGGGACCTTCCGGACGGCCGCCGGCAGGTGCTTCCACGCCACGAGCAGCCCGATGACCAGCAGGCCCAGCAGCGCCGAGTGGAGCTCCACGTTGGTGATCGCTTCGGGAAGTCGGGCAAGGTTTTCCAGCGGTGAGCCGGCAGGCTTTGAACCGAGCAGGACCTGGATCTGCTGCAGGACAATGGTGACGCCGATCCCGGCGAGCATCGCACGGACCACCACCGGGGAGACGGCCAGCGCCACCCGCCCGGCCCGGCTAAGACCCAGCAGGAGCTGCACCACGCCGGCGGCCGCGGTGATCGCGCAGGTAGCCGCCCAGCCGAACTCGTCCACGAGCCCTGCCACGACGACCGTCAGGCCCGCCGCCGGGCCGCTGACCTGAAGCGGTGAACCGCCCAGGGCGCCGGCCACGATGCCGCCGACCGCGGCGGCGATCAGCCCGGCCATGACCGGAGCCCCGGACGCCGCAGCAATGCCCAGCGACAGCGGCAGGGCAACCAGGAACACCACCAACGAAGCCGGAGCGTCTTCCCGGAGTTCGTGCAGGAACGCCCGGCCCCGGCGTGGACCGCCGGGCCTGGATGGAGCCGGGGCAGGAGATGAGTCGACGGACAAATCACTCGGTTGGGCCATGATTTCCTTCTACGGAGGGGAAGCATCGGTCCCGCCCAACGTATAACAGCGAGGTAACAGTGGGTTGTCTGGGGCCTGAGTGTTCCCTGTGACTGCCAAGGACAGGAGCGGGCGGCGCCTGGGCCGATACGTTCCTTCCGTTTGCGAGGCGGTGCAGCCCGTGAGCTACGGGCTTCATTTCAGCATGACGGATTCCGGACAGCGGCAGGACGGGCAGCGCGTCCCGGTGGAGGAAGGCCTGTTCATTCTGGGCTCCGCCGTCGGGGTCGCCCTTTACGTGCCGGTCTTCTGCGCCGTCATGGAGCCGGTTCCGCCGGGCGCTTTTCCTGGCTCACCCGCAGGCCGCAGCCCCGCTTCCGGGGCATCAAGTTTGACCTGGCGGACCACATGAGAGGAGCCCTGCGCTTACGCAAGCCGGGGCATGAGGGGGTCCGGGTGAAGGGGATCCTCGGCTGCCGGACCTGGCCGGGGCCATCAGTTGCTTTTCGTCCAATCCTGCCCGGTAAGACCCCGCTGGTGCCTTCGGGGCCGGGACCTCGTGGGGTGGCCTCATTCGGTCCGGAGGTGCCGGTCCCAACGGTGTCAGCCCTGGACACCGCCGGTGCAGACGGCTCCGGGTTCGGGGGTCTGGGGGCCTTGCCGGTATTTCTTGATGAACGCCGCGATACGTTCATCGCTGGCCTTGTCCACAGCAAGCTGTTTGCCCCAGGCGGTTACCGTCACGGCCGACTGCTGCCCCGGAACGGGGCTGAGCACGAGGTAGTCCTGATTGCCGGCCAGCGAGGTCAGCTCAGCGATCTGGTCCTTGCCCAGGTCCGGGCGGTAGGAGAGCCACACGGCGCCGTGTTCCAGGGAATGCACGGCCCGCATCTGTTCCACCGGCTCGGTGTAGGTGCCGCAGTTCGTCCAGACCGGGGCGTGGTCGCCGCCGGTGGCCGGGGTCCGGGGGTAGCTGACGGGGCTGCGGGTGTGGTTCCGTGACTGGTCGGGAAAGTCCTGTTCACCGTCGACGGGCCGGGCCGCGGCGGCACGGGTCTCTTCACGCTGCCTGACTTCGCCCACGATAACAAACGCGACGGACGCGATGATCGCAGCAACCAGAAGGCCGCCGGTGCCGTAGATCAGCCAGGCCCTGCGCCGGTCGGCGGCGCGCTGTTTGGCCTGCAGGGCCTTCAGGATCGCCTTGCGTTCCTCGGGGGTCTTCCGCGGTGCGGACATGGTGCTTCCTTTCCTGGACCGGTCAGAGTCTGCCGCGCAGTTCCTGAAGTGCGGTGATTTCCGCGGTCTGGGCCTGGACGATGCCGGCGGCGAAGTTGCGGACCTTGGCGGTTTCGGCCAGGGCCGCCGCGGCGCGGGCCATGGCCACGCCGCCCTGGTGGTGGCGGATCATCAGCTCGGTGAACAACCTGTCCGCTTCGACCCCTGTGGCTTCGCGCAGCTGTTGCAGTTGCGCCGGTGTGGCCATGCCTTCCATGGCCACACCGGTCCCGGGGTTCTGGTTCATGCCTTCCATGCCGCCCCCGGGGCTCTGGTTCATGGTCGGGGAGCTGCCGCCGTGTTCTGCGGTTCCCATCCATGCCATCCGCGGCGCTGATCCGGTCTGGGGCAGGCCCCAGTCCACCAGCCAGGCGAACATCTGGCCGCTTTGCTGCTGCTGGGTGGTGATGATGTCGTAGGCGATGGAGCGGATCTCCTCGTTGGCGGACTTGTCCCGGATCACCAGGGCCATCTCCACGGCCTGGGCGTGGTGGGCCTGCATGTCCCGGGCGAATCCGGCATCGGGCCCGGAATCGGACACCTGGGCGGGGCCCGCGGTCAGGCGTCCGGCGGCGAACCCTCCAACGGCGAACGCCGCGGCGGCTAGAACAAGGACGGTGAAGAGGACCAGCCGCAGCCGGCCCGTCAGGAGCCGTGGCCGGGGCTGCGCCGCGGCCGGTTCCGATGCCTCGCGTCCGGCCGGAGCGGTGGTGTCTTGGTTCATGCCTGCCTTTGTGGTTCAGGGTCTGTCAGGAGGGCCCGGCCTCGCTTCGTGCCAAGCCTACGGGTTGTTTTTGGGTTCGCGGTAGACGAGGAGGCGGAGGGCGTTGGCAACGACGAGCAGGGTTGATCCTTCGTGGATCACGACGGCAAGTCCGATCCCGACGGCCCCGGTGATGGTGGCGGGGATCAGGATGGCGACGATGCCCAGGCTTGCCCAGAGGTTCTGCCGGATGATGCGGCTGGATTTACGGCTGAGGTTCACGGCGAACGGGAGCCGTTCGAGGTCATCTCCCATGAGCGCGACGTCGGCGGTTTCCATGGCCACGTCCGAACCGGCGGCGCCCATGGCGATCCCGACGGTGGCGTTGGCCATCGCGGGGGCGTCGTTAACGCCGTCACCGACCATGGCCACCTTGTGTTCCCTGGTGCGCAGATCGATCACGGCCTTGACTTTGTCTTCGGGCAGCAGGTCCCCGCGGGCCTCGTCGAGTCCAAGTTTCCCCGCGACGGCGTCCGCGACGGTCTGGTTGTCACCGGAGAGCATGATCATGTGGCGGATGCCGGCCTGCCGCAACCTGGCAACGACCGGTTCCGCGGAGCTGCGGGGGGTGTCCATGAGGCCCAGCACGCCCAGGTAGCGGGTGCCGCGGCGCACCACCATGGTGGTCCGTCCCGCCGCTTCAAGCCGTGCTGTGGTCCCGGTGATTTCCGCGGGCAGCGGGGCACCGTCGATTTCGCTGAAGAGCAACTGTTTGCCGATGTGGATCTCGTCGCCGTCGATCAGGGCGCTGACCCCCCGGCCGGTGATGCTGGTGACCGCCCCGGCTTTGAGCGGGGGTTTCCCGTCGAGCCGGGCGCGGGCGGCGGTGACGATGGCGGCGGCCAGGGGGTGATCGCTTTGTGATTCGACCGCGAGGGCGACGGAAAGCAGTTCGAATTCCTTGACCCCGTTAGCGGGTGCGACGTCGGTCATTTCCGGTTTGCCCTCGGTGAGCGTGCCGGTCTTGTCGAAGGCGATTGCGCGCAGGGTGCCGAGGTTCTCCAACGGACCCCCGCCCTTGATCAGCAGCCCGCCGCGTGCCGCGCGCGCCAAACCGGACAGGACCGCGCTCGGGGTCGAGATCGCCAGGGCGCAGGGGCTGGCCGCTACCAGCACCGACAGGGCCCGGTACAGGGTCGCGGAGAACGGTTCGTCAATGACGAGGCCGGCGAACAGCAGGATGACGACGAGCATCAGCACGGCGGGGACGAACACCCGCTGGAAGCGGTCGGTGAATTGTTGGGTGGGTGAGGTCTGGGCCTGGGCTTCGCTGACCATCCGCACGACCCGTGCGAGCGTGGAATCCTTGGACAGCTTCGTGACCTCGATTTCCAGCGCCCCTGGCCCGTTGACGGTGCCGGCGTAGATCCGGCTTTCCGCGGGGATGTCCTTCGCGCCGGGAGAGGACTGGCCGCTGAGCGGAACCTTGTCAACCGGGATGCTCTCCCCGGTCACAGCTGCCTGGTCCACACTGCTGGTACCAACAATGACGAATCCGTCCGAGGGGATGCGCGTGTTCGGCTTAATGATCACGGTGTCACCGACGCGCAGTTCCTCGACCGGGATTTCCTGCTCGGCGCCGTCGCGCCGGACGATCGCTGTGGCGGGGGCGAGTTCGGCCAGCGCCTGGATGGCATGGCGTGCCCGGCCCATGGCGTAGCTTTCCAGGGCGTGGCCGATGCTGAACAGGGCCAGGAGCAGGGCGCCCTCGGCCAGGTCCCCGAGCACGGCGGCGCCGGCGGCCGCGACCAGCATCAGGAAATCAATTTCGAAGCGTTTGGCCATCACCGTCTGGATAGCTTCCTTGGTGGTGTAGTAACCGCCGAAGAAATACGCCGCGACATACAGCGCGGTCGAGACGGCATCCGGCACCGCCTCGCTCAGCCCCAGCAGGAAACCCGCCGCCAGCGTCACGGCGCACAGCACCGCGAAGATCAGCTCGCTGCGCTCCCCGAAAATCCCGCCGTGCTTATGGTCATGATCCGCATGCCCTTCATGCTTATGGTCATGCTTCTCGTGCTTTTCGGCCTCGGGAACGGCCGCTGCAGGACCGTCTGTCTTGGCGCCTTCGACAGGACGTGGCCGGGCGGTGCGCGGCGGTGTCCCGAAGCGCTCCAGCAGGTCCACGATCGCCTGCTCCGAGGTCTGGTCTGCGAAGTATTCGACGGCGACGGAGCCTGTCGGGGAGACGTGGGCCTCCGCGATCCCGGGGGCGTTGCGCAGCCGTTGTTCGAGCAGTTGGGCGCGGGCGGGCCGTGATACCCCGTCCACGTCGAGGCTGAGGTGTCCGAAGTCGCTCTCGACCCGGGCGCCCAGGGACAGGGCGAGTTCGCGGATGCGCTGCAGGCTGATGACGTCGGGTTCGAAATGCAGGCACAGCTGCGCCGCCGCGTCCCCTTGTTTGACGTGTGCGTCCATGATGCCGGCGCGGGCCTGAAGGCCGGCGGTCAGCCGCTGGACGCAGGCATCCTGCTCATCCAGCGCCTCCGGCAGCACGGTAGTCAGGTCAAGTTGTGTGTCGGTGGCCATTGGTGCCGTTCTTCAGGGTCGGGGCAGGATGTCAATTGCGGGTCGGAGAAATGCGTGCGGGTGGGTGCTTAGCCGAAAAGGTCGCCGAGGAATCCCCCGCGCTTGCGGCCGTGTCCGGAACCGCGCCCGTCATGGCCGCTGTGGTGCCCCTCCCGCCGGTCGTAACCGTAGCCCTGCGGCTGGCCGAACCCGGGCCCAGGGGCCGGCGGGGCGGGCGGTGCGGCGTAGAAGGAGCTTTCAGCGTCCATCAGGGATTCCAGCTCGCCGCGGTCCAGAAAAATGCCGCGGCATCCAAGGCATTGGTCGATGATGATGCCGTTGCGTTCGTAGGGGCGCATTTCCGACCCGCATTTGGGACAGGTCAAGGCGGCGGGTGAAACGTTCACGGGAACTCCTAGAGGACGGGATGGATGGGTTGGAGGTTTGGTTCGGATCCGGCCGGGACGGCTGCGCCGAGGGCCGGGGAGTGGCCGACGTGGGTGATCGCCAGGTCAAGCAGCATCCTGACATGGCTGTCATCCAGCCGGTAGAACACGTGCCGGCCGGCGCGGCGGGTCGCCACGACGCGATGCGCCCGCATGAGCCGGAGCGCCTGGCTCGCCGAGGATTCACTCAGCCCGCTCACCGACGCCAGGTCATGCACACAGACCTCACCCTCAAGCAAAGCGGCCAGGATCCGGACGCGGCCCGGGTCAGCCATCAGCCGGAACACATCGGCCAGACGTTCCACGTCGGCCTCGGGCGGCAAGGAACTCCGGAGGACATCGACCCGTTCCCGTTCACCGGCCAAACCGTGTCCGGACGCCCCGTGAGGGTCTGGAAGAGTCCGAACAGATGCATTCATATGAACATATTAGCAACTGATCAGATGAATGGCCATGGCCTGCTGACCGCGCCGGGTAGTCCTGGCATTCCCCGGAACTCTGCGCGCCCTGCGGGGTGGAGCGGCCGGGCATCAGGCCTCTCGCCCTGGACGGGGAACATCGCGGCATCCGTCCCGTTGCACGTTGCGCATGCGGGCGGAGAACGTTGCTCTGTCAGCGGCCCAGATGGCAAGCACGGGCGGGACACGCTGGGCCGGGATGGTCGAAGGCCGCGTCAGCCGCTGTCACACGGCACGGATCCCAGAGCGGCGCTAGAGGCCGGCCATGACATAGATGGTAAGGAATCCGAGGAAGAACATCGCACCCAGGAAGGCAGTTTCGGTGTGCTCGTGGGCCTCTGTCAGCAATTCCTCCACCACCAGGTACAGGAGTGCGGCCGCCCCGAAAGCCAGGACCAGGGCCAGGGTTTGGTTGCTGGCACCGCCCAGGGCGGCTGCGCCGCCGAGTGCCCCGACACCGGTGAGCAGGCCCAGGCCGCTGGTCGTGGCCACCGCGCGTGTCCGCGACAAGCCGTTCCGGATCAGGTTGAGGGTGACAGACAGGCCTATGAAAAGTATCTCGATGGTCAGGGCAATCGTTAGGATCAGGCCCTGCTGCGCCCCCAGTGCCGCGCCCATTCCGACGAGGAGGCCGTCCAGGAGCAGGTCGATGCCCACAGCGACGAGAAAACCCACCGGAAGCTTTGCTCCTGTCGATTCCTGTTTCCGATCCAGTGCGCGGCCGAGCGCGCCAAGGGCCAGCATGACCGCGGTCCCGGCGGCGAAGCCGGCGATGGCCCAGGGCAGGCTTCCTTCGCCCCGCAGGTCCGGGAGCACCTCGCCTGCCAGTGCGGCCATCACGACCCCGGCGGCGAAATGCTGGACAGCGCTGGTGGCCTTCGGCCCCGGCGGACGCAGGACGGCGACGAGCGAGCCGAGAATGGCCGCGGCGACGGGAAAGGCCACGAATACTGCGGCCTGGGCAACAGCCGCTGATGGTCCTGTCATCATGTCCTCTCCTGGAGCTTCGGACCCGGAACCGACTGGGGTTTGGTGGAGCGGCACCTTTGCGGTATGCCGACCGCGACGGCATGTCCATCAGCCCGACCACGCCGGGATCGCGTCTTCCGACCTGGCCTGGCACCACTCTAGCCAACGCAGCAGCTGCCGGGATGCATAGCCAGCCGCGTGGCCCGAAACGGCCGGCCGCCATCCGCGGCCGCAATTCAGCTGCCGGCCACCGCTAACAGCCATAGGAGAACATCAAAGGACAAGCCGCCGCCGGCTTCGCTTCCGCAGCGGCGGGAGAACGGTTCCGGATGTCACGAGCACGCTTCAAGGCGGACCCGTCTGACCGGCGGTACGAGATGACCGGCTGACCGGGATGTAACGTCATTTGAGCGCGCCTCCCGCCCGCCCTGATGCGGGATGTCCCTGCGGGTGAGGGTTCCCGACAAGCATTGCCGCCACCCCCGGATCCTGGGCATATACCGGAAGGCGCGCCGATCCCGGAACACCGGCTGGCCTCTTTCAACTACCGCCGGGGGACCGGAACCGGGCGCGAATTCGGCCGGGGACCAAAGCCGAGGTGGCCTACAGGCCGGAGTAGGAGTGCAGCCCGTTGAAGAACTGGTTGACGATGGCGAAGTTGAAGACCACGCACAGGTAGCCGACGATTGACAGCCAGGCGGCGCGGGTTCCGGTCCAGCCGCGGGTGGCGCGGGCGTGCAGGTATCCGGCGTAGACCACCCAGATCACAAACGTCCAGACTTCCTTCGTGTCCCAGCCCCAGAACCGGCCCCAGGCCTTCTCGGCCCAGATGGCACCGAACATGAGCGTGAAGGTCCAGCCGACGAAGGCGATGGCGTTGATCCGGTAGGACAGGTTTTCCAGGCTCAGGGCGGACGGCACAAGCCGCATGAAACCCAGCCTGTCCGCACCGCCGGCGGCGACGGTCTTCTGCCGGTGCGCCTGGACCAGCTGCAGCGCGGACATCGCGAACGTCAGCGTGAACAGCGCCGAGGAGATTACCGCGATGGAGACGTGGATGATCAGCCAGTAGCTCTGCAGCGCCGGTACCAGGTGTCCCACCGGCGTCCAGAACGCGATGGAGGCGGCCACCAGCATGATGATGGCCAGGCCGATCACGAACGTGCCCAGGAAGCGCAGGTCGCGGCGGATAAGCACCAGCAGGAAGACGGCCACGGCCACGAACGCGCCGGTGGTGAGGAATTCGTACATGTTTCCCCACGGCACCCGGCCGGCGCCGAACGCCCGGGTGATCACCCCGGCCGCATGGATCGCGGCGCCCAGGACGGTCAGCGCGACGGCCGCCCGGGCGGGGGCACGACGCTCGCCGGCGTAGCGCATGCCGGCGTCGGCGGTCCGGACCGCCCCGGCCGCGGCGCCACGGCCGGAGAGGGCCGACGTCGGACGCTCAGCGCGGCCAGCGGGTCCGCTGAGATCCGCATCGGAGCGCTCAATGTCTCCTCCGGCGGTCCCCGCACCGACGCCGACGGGAACGCGCGCGGCCCCGTTGGTGGTCACCTGCCCGGCGAGCTCCGCGGCCCTGATGTCCACCGCACGCAGCACCTTGCTGCTCTTGGCCAGGTCCCACGCGAAGGCGATGAACGCCACAGTGTACGTGCCGGCGGCCAGGAGCATGAAGAGCTCGCTGTACTGGCCCATGGTTTCGTTGAGCGGGAACATTACTGGTCCTTCTTGCTGGAGAAAGGGGTGGGGTCGGCGGCAGGCTCCTCGGGTGAAAGATTCGGCTGCCACTTGCGGGTGAGGAGTTCGTGGATGGCGGCGGCCTCGGTGGCGAGCCTGTGGTCTTCGCCGCGGGCCAGGAGGCCGTATTCGACCATGGTGCGGCCGTCGTGGTGGGTGCCGGTGCGGACCCAGACGCGGCGGCGGTTGACGTAGAGCGAAACGACCAGGCCGGCGACGGCGAGCAGGGAGAAGATCAGAACACCGGTTTGGCCCGGTGTGCTCCGGATGTCCACGCCGATGTAGCGCTTGAGCCCGTCGAAGCTGATGCTGCCTTTGCCGTCGGGCAGCGTGTAGGAGCCTCCCGGGCCGAGGGTGATGCCGCCCGCGGCCAGGTTACGGCCGTTGAGCTGGGTGAGGTTTTTCACGTCCAGGTTGTAGACGTTCTGGGGTACGCCTTTGTCCAGGCCGAGGTCGCCGGAGTAGGAGTTCAGGTTCAGCTGCGGGTTCAGCGGGTCCGGGTCGAAGCTGTAGGCGACGCCCGCGGGGTTCTTCACGGCGGAGGGAAGGAAGAACCCGGCGAAGCCGAGCTGCGCCGGCTTGGCGTCGGGGACCTTCAGGACGACGGTCGAGGTGTAGACCGCGTCGCTCGGGATCGATACGACCGGGCCGCTGAAGGCGGTGTTCCCGTTGCCGTCCTTGACGGTGATGACCGGGGCGTAGCCGTTTCCGACCAGGAACATGGCCGCTTCACCGAAGTAGAGCGGGTCGTTGACTTTCAGGATCCGGGACTTCGGGGCCGCTCTCGGTGCGTCGCGGGTGGTCAGGCGTGCGGTGAAGTCGATCGGCTGGCCGAACTGTTTGGTGGATTCACGGTCGAAGCGGACCTCGAACTTGTCCAGCGTGATGCCGAACGGCTCCAGCCATGAGGACTGGAAGTTGGTCCCGGGTGCGAAGTTGTCATAGCCCACCAGGGTGTTGACGAAGGTGTCCCCTTCGACGAGGATTTTTTGCCCGCGGAAGCCGAACAGGCCTCCGACTGCCACACACACCAGCACCCCAATGAGCGAGGTGTGGAAAACGAGGTTGCCGACCTCTCTCAGGAAGCCGCGCTCGGCGCCCAGGGAAGGGGTCGCGCCGTCGGCGTCCCGGACCTCGACCCGGTAGCCGCGTTTGCGCAGCAGCGTCGCGGCGTCGGTGATGGCGTCCGGCGCCGTGATCCCGGCGCCGGCGGGGATCACGAGCGTGCCGTATTCCGGCAGGCGGGAAAGCCGCCGGGGTGTCCGCGGGGGCCGGGACCGCATGGCCTTGTAGTGCGCGGTCGCACGGGGCACCACGCAGCCGATCAGGGAAATGAACAGCAGGATGTAGATCGCCGAGAACCACACCGAGGAGTAAACGTCGTAGAGCTGGAGAGCATCCAGGATCTTCCCGTAGTCCGGACGATCCTTGATGTATTGGCTCACGACGGCCGGGTTCGCCGGACGCTGCGGGAACAAAGAACCAGGCACCGCGGCCACGGCGAGGAGCAGCAGCAGGAACAGGGCGGTGCGCATGCTGGTCAGCTGGGTCCATGCCCAGCGCAGCATGTCCCGCGGGCCGAGGGCAGGGAGAGCGGCCCCGATCCTGGCGGCCTCCAGCGCCGAGCCGTCGGCCTCCGTTCCCTGGTCCCCGGACATCAGTTCCCTTCCCGCCAGCGGCATCTGGTCCCGACGGCCCTTTTTCTACAAGACGTAAAAACAACAATATCCGAACTTCAATGAGGGCGGGAGTGGGAGCGCCTCCGCTCGGCAACACGAGGCGGTAATCCGCTTGGTGAACCCTGGTGTTTTGACGGTGGAACGGCAACGTAAGGAGTTTCTGCCATGCGACGTTCCCATCAGGTGTAGGCCAGTGCATAACCCAGTAGATCCCGCACGTCGTCTCAAGGCCTGGCCCTCAGCGCGTGGATTTTGGCCAAAATGCGGAGAACGGCAGGGTTGAAACAGTGCGGCACCCCTCGTTGACAAACCCTGCGGCCCCGGTGTCGCATGGGATATGGGCAGCGGCGCGCAACGCAGCGCACGGCGGGTCGCCGCCCTGGTCATCGTGCGCCGGGCGCTTGGCCGTGCCGCGGGCTTGGGACGTGCGGGTCCGGTGAGGCAGTTCGAAACCAGCGCCCTGATCCCCGCCATCGCCGTGCTGGTGGTCATGGCCGGTTACCTGATCAGGGGCCGGCCAGCAGGTCAACCTCTGTACTGAACCATCTGAAATGGATATACCGTGTCCTGCTGATCACTGCGGTCGCCGGCGCTGGGATCATCTGGTCGCTGTCTCTCGCCGGCCCGCACGAGTTCCTGATCGCCGCTACCTTCCTGCCGTTCTGGCGAACGTGATCTTCAACCTTTTCAACGGCGCACCCCGTTCGTCCATGGGCGTAAAGGAACGGGCGGGATCGAACATCCCTCAGGGAAATGAGAACGCCCGGGGCCGCATCCCGGTCCTGCGGTACCGGCTTCGGAGACAAAAACAAAACCGCCCATCAGCCGCATTGACAACTCCCGCCGGAATTACATCAAAGTTGCCGCCCGGCGTCGCCGTAAGTGCCGTCGTCGTACGTGCCCGGCGAGGCGTAACTGCCAGCGGTCCACGGCCCCCATGAGCCTGACGGAGACCGCCCAGTAGGCGACGCCGACCGCCAGCGATACGAGGACCGCCAGGGTCTTGTCGACTTCCCTGATCTCCGGGAAAACAACCCAGTGCGTGACGTACGCGAAGAGGGACGCGCTGGCAAGCACGCCCAGCGGCCGGTGGAGCATGGCGGGTAGCGGGATCGTGGGCAGCCACGCCAGCATCAGGATGCCGACGACAATGGTGGCCTCGCGCCACGGTTCGCCGAAGTAACCGGGGACGGTGAGGATGGTGAGCGCGGAGAGGGCGAGGCGCTGCGGCATGGTCCTTGCCCGGGCGAACGCCCAGCCGAGCGCGAACAGCCACAGCACCGGGCGCGTGTGCAGGATGTCAAACGGGAGCAGCCCGTAACGGGCCAGCAGTCCCGCCCCGACGAGGGCGACGGGGAAGGCCAGCGGGAAGCGCCGCTCCGCCCGGTGCGCCCACGGGATGGCCAGCAGCGCCATCATGGCCACCAGCACGTAGACCAGCACCTCCACGAACCAGAACTGCCAGGCGTCGGTCCAATACTCCGGGCCGATCATCGTGTTCAGGAGCAGCAAGTTGGCGGTGGTGTACTGGTATTTGTCGCTCAGCAGCATCACGGCGCCGATGAACGCCACCGTGGGCACCGCCACCCTTGCCAGGCTGCGCAGCTGGCGGCGCAGCCGCGGGATCCTGTCCCCGCCCAGCTGGAAGCGCGCGAAGTTGTAGCCGGCCAGGACCATGAGGACGTGGGCGGTTCCGGGCCATTTGATCAGTTCCACGTGGGTGCTGATGATGGTGACGATGGCCACCGCCCTGAGCATGATGCTCGTCTCGAGCGGGGCAAAGAGCCGCTTCTTCCGGCGCTCGGGCTGCCTGCTCACCAGCTCACGGACGGGGATCACATGCCAGTTGGCGGGCAAGTGGCCAAGGGCCCTTTCGAGCCGCACGGACGCCGCCACGTAGGAAAGCGAGTCGCCGCCCAACGATACGAACGTGTCGCCGTCCTCGACGCAGTCCAGCTCCAGGGCCTCGGCGAAGATCTTCTTGACGTCCTCCGGCCGCTCACCTGCTTCCGGCCTACCCGTCGTGCCAGCGGCCGCCTCGGCGGCGCCGGCGGCAGCATTCCTCGTTCGGGCCAGCGCGAGGACGGCAGGATAGTCGGTCTTGCCGGTCGCCAGCCGCGGCAACTGCTCGACGGCGTGGACCGCGATGGCGGCGCGGGGCAGCCCGAGGTCCTGCGCCAGCATCTTGGCCAGCATGCCCGGGTCATGGCCGCCCTCGACGGCGACCGCCAGTTGCTCGTCCGTGCCGGCGCAGGCAGCCTGGATGCCCATGCCGGCGAGCACTTTCTCTACCTGGCCCAGGTCGATCCGCAGGCCCACGATCTTGACGAAGCGGCTCCGCCGGCCCACCACTTCATACAGGCCGTTGGGGTGCCGCCGGGCGAGGTCGCCGGTGCGCAGTTCCTCGATGGTCCTGCCTGCGGCCAGGTCCGCGGGGTGTTCGGCGTAGCCGAGCATGACGTTCGGACCGCTATAGACAAGCTCGCCTTGCTCCAGGCCGGGCACCGGGTCGATCCGGAACGACCCGCCGGGCACAGGAACACCGATGGTGCCAGGGTTGGACGCAGCCATCGACGGCGGCAAGTAGGCCATCCGGGCTGTGGCTTCCGTCTGGCCGTACATCACGAACAGGTCCCAGCCGCTTCGCCGCCCCAGCTCGGCATAGCGGGTGACGGTGTCCGGGTCTAGCCGTCCGCCGGCCTGGGTGATATAGCGGAGGCCAGGCAGGGCCCGGTCGGCGAACCCGGCACGGTCCAGCAGTTCGAAGGTGTACGGCACGGCCGCGAAGGAGGTGGCGCCGCGGTTGCGGAACAGCTGCCAGAAGCATTCGTCGACGACGGACAGTCCGGTCAGCACCAGGGCCGCGCCGCGCAGCAAGTGGCTGTTGATGACGGACAGGCCGTAGCAGTAGTACATGGGCAGCGTGGTCATTGCCCGGTCGCTCGGCGTGATCTCCAGGTACTCCGCGATGGACTGCGCATTGGCCTGCACATTCTGGTGCGAGAGGCGCACCAGCTTGGGAGAACCCGTGGATCCCGAGGTGCTCAGCAGCAGCGTGAGGTCCGGGTGCAGCTCATGGCGTGTGACCTGCCGCATCTCCTGCAGCAGCAGGCCGTCCGCGGCTGTGCCGTCGGCCCCAGCTCCACCGGCACCTGTCCGGATGATGACATCGGGATCGTAGGCCGCCACGAGGGATTCGAGGGCCGGCGCGTTGTCCGCCGGTGCCAGCAGCAGCGGATGACGGGCGACGAGGGCCCCCAGATAGGCCACCAGGGATTCAATGCTGTTGTCCGCTGCGAGGACTGTGAGCCGCCGACCGGGGCCGAGCCGGTCCGCAAAATCGTCCACACGCCCGGCCAATTCACGGTACGTCACCATCCGGCCGCCGGTCAGAAGGGCAGGCCGTTCACCATGGCGGGCAAGGCCCGCGGCAAAGCCCGCCCCTGCCAGTTCAAGGGGTAGAGTCACCGGGCAACCGTAGAAGACAGGCGTACCTGACTTCAACTGGAATAATTAGCAAACACTTTTGTGACGTAAGCCTTTTGCACTTGTGGTGTGGGCGCCAAGCGGCGGTCACATTGGGCTTTTACAATCAGCGCGGTTGCCGGGATCAGGACGGCGGCGATGCCCGGTGCCCACAGGGCGCAGTGGGGGCACGGACACAGCCACGAGCATGGTGATGGCAGGCCGGTCACAAAGGTGCCCAGGAACCGCAGGTTACGACGGATCACCGGGCCAGGCACGACTCCCGCCGCCGCAGCGCATGCCGGCGCCGGCTGGGCGGCCCCTGCGTGGGACACTGGAGACAGCGCTTTTTCGTCGTTTCCGTCTGTATTACCTTCTCTGGGAGTCGCCCGCATGGATTCTATCGGGGAAGCTGTGCTGCAGGCAGCCGGACAATGGTGGATCTACCCGCTGCTGCTGGTCTTCTTCTTTATCGACGGCTTCGCGATGGTTGTTCCCAGCGAAACCCTCATCGTGGCGCTTGCCGCATTCTCCCGGCAAGGCGGCCAGCCTAACCTGTGGATTCTCGGGGCTACAGCCCTGCTCGGAGCCATCGCCGGGGACAACATGGCCTACCTGCTGGGCCGGACAATCGGCCTGGAACGTTGGGGATGGATGCGCAGGCCGAAGGTCCGGAAGGTTTTTGGCTGGGCCCGGTATGAGTTGGAGAAGCGCGGCGCGGTGCTGATCTTTACCGCCCGGTACATCCCGTGGGGGCGCGTGGCCGTGAACTATGTGGCGGGCACCACCGCGTTCCCGCGCCGCCGGTTCTTCTTCCTGGATGCCCTCGCATGCCTGACCTGGGTGGTGTATTCCCTCGGGATCGGCGTGTTGGCCAGTTCCTTCTCCTGGCTGCACCGCAATCCCCTGCTGAGTGCGGGCATTGCCGTGGTTTTCGCGATCCTCCTGGGCATTCTCGTCGACCATCTGCTGCGCTGGTGGCACAAACGCCTGGGCCGACGTGATACGGATACACACGCCTCCCGGAGCGCCGGAGCCGGGGCTGATGCGGCGCCGCCCGCGGCCGGGGACCCGGCAAGCAAGTCATCCAGAAGCTGACCCGGGATAATCCGCGGGTGACCGGAGCTTCGGTCCATTATTACCAGCTGAGTCTTACGGTTTTGCTGGGAAGGCTGGCAGTAGGGCGAAGATCCTACCTCTTACCGGGCCTGGGTCCGATCCCGATGGACCGTGGGCAACGGAAGCACGGACCCATCCGGGGGCACCCGGCAAAAGCGGTTTTATCGGATCCGATCATGACGGGTCCGGGCAGCCGCCTCGGAAATTTGGCCCCACGGCCGTGGTGGCTAGGGGGAGCGACCGGCGCGCTGTCTGCTATTTGCTGCTGGGTGTCGGGCTGGGTGTGAGACCGCAGGCCTTGAGCAAGGCCGTGACCGAGGCGGCCGGAACCTGGTCGCCGGCCTTCGCGATCTCCTCGAGCGGGGTGACGAACTGGGTCGGGACTCCGGCGGTCTTGGCGGTGGAGAGCAGGCCCGAGAGGACCTGTTTGTCCTGTGCGCTGAGTTGCCCGTCCTGCAGCGGCGAGCAGATCTGCCCCCGCACCGCGCCGGCGGCGGCCGTTGCTGCCTGTGAGGCGGCGGCGCTGGCGGCGCTTTTCGCGGCGTCCTGCACCTGGCCGCAGCCGACCACGGCGAGGAGGAACGGAATCCCTATGAGCACCGCGAGAGAACGGTTCATCTCCCCATCCTAGTACGGGCACCGATGCCGGGCATGGTGCGGCGGGACCATCCAGGCTGCGCGAAAGCCGCGGTGGCTAAGGAGAGCCCAGCCCCGCAATACCGGCCAGCAAGACGCACGTCAGCGAAAACCCGGTTGAGTGGATGGCGGACTGGACGCCAGACGGTGCCCAGAGTCACGTCAGCGCAGGGCATCAAGGGGCGCGCCTGAACACCGGCGGCCACCGGTAAGTTCACCCAGGTGGTGCACAGCGAACGTCAGTCTTCGATCACAGTTTCCATAGTGCCGGCTCGGACTGCTTTGACGAGTTCACTGTGGTCGGCTTCGGTCTGGTCGGCGTAGCCGACAGCGTAGGTGGTGAACGCGGTGTCCATCGGTTCGCCGTCGGCGCAGTAACCGGCCAGCAGCCGCGGGTCGATCGAGCGGGAGTGCGCACGCGCCAGCAGGGCCCCTGCCAACCGGCCGTAGTCGTCCAGGTGGTCGCGGTTGAGCCCGGCCGGGTCGATCTCACCTTTCCGGTTGCGGAATTGCCGGATGATGAACGGGCGCCCGCCGATCGTGGTCCAGCCAAGCAGGGGATCGGTTTCCGCCTGGACGAGTCTTGCCCCGTGCACGATCCGCTGACCCTCATGCGAGGCCGGCGCGCGGCCCAGGGCATCGTTCACCGCACTCCGGACCGCCTGCTTGGCCTGCAGGATGAGTGCCTCGTCCCCGTTGCCGCGCAGCAAAATCAGGTAGTTGCGCAGTCCGACGCTGCCGGTTCCCACCACCCGGAAGGCCACATCCGAGAAGCTGTAGCGTGCGAGCAGATGCCCGCGGGACTCGTGCAGGCTTTTCACATAGCCCGGCAGCCCGCCGGTCACAGCATCCGCTGTCGCGGAGTCCACCTGGCTGAGCACCGGCGGGTCAGCCAAGAAGCGCCATCCCCGCCCGTCCCTGCGGGTCCATTTGGCCGCGACCTTCGCGCTGGTGTTCTTCCTGGCCTTCCGCCCCGCCAGTGCAAAGTCATCCAGCAGTTCGTCGGCCTTGACCCTGTTCAGCACCGACTCATCCCCCAGCGCGGTCCACGAATCCAGGAACGGCAACCCGGCCAGATGCTCGCTGCTCTGGCGGTAGGCCCGCACCGCGTCCTGTGCCGCGTCCCTGCACCCGCGTTCCGAAACACCGCCCACCCGGCCGGCCAGGACCAGGCTGACCGCCAGGCGCTTCAGGTCCCACTCCCAGGGACCGGACGCCGTCTCGTCGAAATCGTTGATGTCCATGATGATCCGGTCATCATGGGTGCCGTACAGCCCGAAGTTCCCCGCGTGCGCGTCCCCGCATAACTGGGCCTCCAGACCGGTGCGCGGGCCGGCGGCCAGGTCCCCTGCCATCAGCCCGGCACTTCCCCGGAAAAAAGCGAACGGCGAGGCGAGCATCCGGCCCACCCGAAGCGGCACAAGCCCAGGCACTCTGCCCTCGTTGCTTGAGTGCACGAAATCGGCCGCCGCAGGCCTGCCCGCGGCGAGGACAACGGTCCCGTGCCCCTGGTGACCGACACCCTCACGCAGCGCCCGGCCGCGCGCGTAAACCTCCCCCGGGTCCACCCACCGCCCCAGCACCGCAGCGGCTCCCGGTCCTTCGACATCACTCATACAACCTCACCCCGTCACGAACGCGACTCTGCTCCGTTTGCCGGACGCCCTCCGGCACCGGCTCCGGCGCCCGCCAGGGCGTCAACTGCAATGGCGGAACCGGACGACTCCAAGCCGCAAATGCCGCTGGCGGAACCCGACCAGGGTCAATGGTGCCGGCGCCCGCGCAGCAGCCGCATCAGCATCCTGAAGAAGCCACCCCTGCGATGGCCGCCGTGCCCGCCATACCCCCCGTGCCCGCCGTGGCCGCTTCCGTGGCCTCCGTACCTGTTGTGATGCCCCATGGCATGCCTGCTTTCCTGATCGTAGGACGCCGCCTCGCCGATCCGACGCCATAGACCGTCGGGTCGGTCCCACCGTAGCAGGACCGAAAATCACCGGCGACAGGGGTTTCAACGGCAAACCCACCGGACGGCCTGACTGCACACGACAAAGACCAGGGCCGACAGCCCCCGCTTACCCTCGTCACCGCTGTCCGGTTGCGGTTGACACGCCCAAAGCAGCAGCTGCGCCCGGCGCTGGCCTGTACTGACTCCTCGCCTGTCGTGACTCCGGCCCGGCTACTTCCTAAGCATTCTGCTAACCTTCCGGCCCCGGACCACCCTGCCAGCACCGTGGAGCAACAGCCCCGCACCGATGACCGGCAGCGACGCGATTGCCAGCACCTGGGTCCCGGAGACGTTCCCGACAATGTTGAGAACGATTCCGGCAGCGATCAGACCCATAGCGCCGAAGACAAGGGCCTTGTAGGAAGCGGTCGCGGTCGCCCAAAATTCATTCAGCACCCCACGAGCATAGTCGGCAACCGACACGCGGCGCCCCGGGCCCAAGTGCATTGCCCGGAAAATCAGGGCTCACAGTGTGTGAGCCCTGATTCGAGACCGCCGTAGCTGCGAGGGCAGGACCCAGGACGTCCCGGAGGCGCGATCAGAGCATTTTGCCCCACCGCGGGTTTCACCGCTGGCTCACCGATGGGCTGGGAACGCATCAAGCTCACCGGCGACTACACCTGGCCCCGCGCCAACCAGATCAAACCCGGAAAATACAGGCCACTACGACGCCCGGTTAGACCTTAGCGTCGGATATTTCACTTTTTCACAAGCCACCCCTCTATGCCTCCGGACACCCCGGCCCGGGCTCGGACCTTCCCAACCCCATGGGCCTCATCCGATCCATCGATGGCGGAAAAACGTGGGCACAGCTCTCCCGCCAGGGCGAATCGGACTTCCATGCCCTCGCCACTGCCAAGAGCGGAATCGTCGCCTACGACGGAACACTCCAAACCAGCCCGGACGGAAAAACCTGGACCCCGGCCACCGCCGGCTTCGTCCCTGCCGTCCTGGCCGGCAACCCCGAAACCGACACCGTCCTTGCCACCACTCGAGAAGGGCTCCAACGCTCCACCGACGGTGGGAAAACCTGGCAACTGAACACCACAGCCCCCATCATCCAATTCGTCGCCTTCGCCACCGGCAGCGAAGTCATCGGTGTCGAACCCGACGGTTCAGTCCACTACTCCGCAGACGCGGGAACTACCTGGACCCACACAGGCCGGATCGAAGGACAGGTCCAGGCAATAACCGCCGTGAAGGAGCCAGAAGGCAAACCATGGATTTGGGCCGCCACCACCGCCGGAATCGTCATGTCGACCGACGGCGGTAAGTTGTTCGGGCCCCGACACCGGGTTCGTCGTCTTCACCATCGATATCTGCAGGCTGACGGTCATAGCAGGATGGGCCGTGCACGATGGGCGAAGCCCCTGCTTCAGATTGCGGACTGCCAAGATGGGGTTATGACCATCGCGAAGACCATCCTGTTGTTCATCCTGGCCGCGGCCGCCGAGATCGGTGGTGCCTGGTTGGTCTGGCAGTCAGTCAGGGAAGGCCGGCAGTGGTGGTGGGCCGGGCTGGGCGTTGTGGCCCTGGGCATTTATGGCTTCGCGGCGACGCTGCAGCCGGACGCTCATTTTGGCCGGATCCTCGCCGCCTATGGCGGGGTGTTCGTTGCCGGCTCGCTGGCATGGGGAATGGCCTTTGATGGGTTCCGCCCGGACCGGTGGGACATCACCGGTTCCATCATTTGCCTGCTCGGGGTGGCTGTCATTATGTTCGCGCCCAGGGACGCCGGCTGAGACACTGAGGTTATGGACTACGAACTGCGGATCATCCCGGACTGCCCAATAGCGCACCGGCGCTTGAGTTGTTCCGTGCGGCACTGACCAGCGAAGGGGTACCGGGAGACGTCCGCGTTCTGGAGCTGGTCAGCGAGGAACAGGCCGCTGAACTGGGCTTCCACGGTTCGCCGTCCTTTATCGCCGGCAACCGTGACCTGTTCCCTTCAACCGCTTCGCCAGCCCTGACGTGCAGGGTCTATCCGGGGAAGGCCGGCCCGGCCGGTTTGCCCGCCCAGGAAGAACTTCAGGCTGCCCTCCGTTCGGCGGCATCCAGCTCGTAGACCGTCCATGGTTGCTGCAGTCAGTGGTGGCGTGGGATGACGGTGACCCTGCCGACGTTTGGCAGTGCCGTCCGTGCCGCGTGATCAATACGGCCGGAGAGTCCCTGCAGGTCCGTTATGGTCGTGGTCCCGGATGCAGGTACCGTGATTTCGGCGTGCAGGGAGTGCCCGGACCAGCGCAGCCGGGATGTGGCTCCTTCGATGCCGTGGTCTTGCAGGGCGGCGGTGAGTTTGTCAGTAAGGGCCGGGTCGACGCCGTCCATGAGCCGGCGGCCGATGTCCCGGACGGTGCCCCAGAGCAGCACGCCGATCGCCGCGGAGATGAGCAGCCCGATGATCGGGTCAGCAAGAGGGAACCCGAGCCAGATACCAATCACCCCCGCGACGACGGCCAGGGAGGTGAATCCGTCGGTGCGGGCATGGATCCCGTCCGCGACCAGGGCGGCCGAGCCGATCTTCCGTCCGACCCGGATGCGATAGACCGCCACGAGCTCGTTCCCGGCGAAACCGACAAGCCCGGCGGCGAGGACCCAGCCCAGGTTCTGCACCGGCTGGGGCTCGAAGAAGCGGCGGATGGATTCGACCGCCGCCACGACAGCTGACAGTGCGATCATCGCGACGATGAAGAGCCCGGCCAGGTCTTCAGCCCTGCCAAAGCCGTAGGTGTAGGTTTTGGTCGCGGCCCGTCGTCCGAGCAGGAAGGCAATCCAGAGCGGCACGGCCGTCAGCGCGTCGGAAAAGTTATGGACGGTGTCGGCCAGGAGCGCGACCGAACCGCTGATCAGGACAATGACCAGCTGGAACAGGGCCGTCAGCGCCAGTCCCACCAGCGAGATTTTCACGGCACGGATACCCTGGGCACTGGTCTCCAAGGCCGAGTCCATGGAGTCGGCGGCATCGTGGGAGTGCGGGACGAACAGGTGCCTTACCCAGCCCAGGAAGCCTCCATGGCTGTGCCCCTCGTGGTCATGATGATGCGGGTGGTCCGCGTGTCCGTCATGTCCGTGCCCGTCGTGTCCGTGTTCGTGCTCGTGGCCATGAGTGCGGGTTCCGTGGCCTGAGGCCGGCGGCGTGCTCATTGCCCCGCGGCTGTGTCGTGTTGGGGGTGGAGACGGTGGTGAGGGGCGGTGCCCAGGGTGTGTTCGGCCTGGTGGATCGCGTCCGCGACGAGCTCCCAGGCGTGCCCGTCCTGCAGCCGGTAATAAACCTTAGTTCCTTCCTGGCGGGTGGTGACCATCCGCGCAAGCCGCATCTTCGCCAGGTGCTGGGATACTGCGGCAGCAGATTTTCCTGCCTTTTCCGCCAGCGCATTAACCGGTAACTCACCGTTCCGCAGCGCCAGGATCAACCGGACCCTCGTCGCATCGGCGAGCATGGCGAAAACCTCCACGGCCAACTCAACGTACTCGCTATCGGGCGTGAGCATACATTCCCGCTTATCTGCGTTCATACGCAGATACTTACATAATCTGTCGCGCACCTCAAATTCGGGTGGCGTAGCCGCCGCGGTTTCCTATTGAGCCGCTGGCTTTGCCCCGGGTAGGACGCCCGCCTGGATCGCCTTGGGGTTTCCTTAGGAACCCTCCCGCTTTGGCCTCCTAGGATTTCCTCAAGGCGGAGGCGGCACGCTGTCGCTAACTGACTGGGGAGTTAGACCCCCAATAACTCGTTCCGGTCAGTGCACCGGGTTTGGCATCGCTCTCTCGATGCCAAACCCGGCGGCCAGGTCTCCCGCTCCAGGACGTCGTATTCCACTTTGTCGTGCGTCGCTGGAGCGCGTCACAGGACTGCGGAAATGCCCATCACCAGTACCGTCGCCTGGGGACGAACTGCTCGAAACCTTCAAGGCCAGGGACACCACCCAATACATTGAGACGCTCAAGGCCACAGCAAGGCACTGCGCTGCCTTGTCTCTGACAGTAGTCATCACTCAAAGGCGCAGTTTGGAGGGAGTATCTTCCAGATGTCCTTCAGTGCCTGCTTCGATGAGATCCTGAGGTGCGCCGTCCCCGCGCGGAACACATGCACCTGCATTGTTTCGAACGGAGGAGCAGTCGAGCTGCATGCTGACGGGCTAGTGGTGTGTTCCCAGCAGCTCGACAAGACAGATCAGGCTGATGCTGTCTATCCACCGGCGCTAGGAGGCGGACACTGCCTGACACCTAACCGATGGGAGGCTTCGATGAAGGCTGAGAATGATCCGGTGAAGGCGGAGTTGCTGTGGACAGCAGCCGACTTTCGAAGCATCGTCCTCCGCGCTCTGGCCGACGAGTTGGACTTGCCGTCCAGCGGAACGCGGTGGACCAACCGGCAGCTGCTCTTCCATATGGTTCTCGGACAGAACATCGCGCTTTTAGGCATACCGCTCCTCGGATTGTTCTCCCGACTGCCCCCGGCTGCGTCGCGCAATTGGAGTCGGCTGCTTGAGGCATGCCTAGGACCCTACAACTGGGTCACCTGGGCTGGCAGTGCAGCCGCCGGCCAAGTCCTCAAGCCGCAAAGCATGCTGCGAATGATGGACAGGACCACCGGGACAATCGTGAACTGGTACGACCGTGCGGACGAGGAAGCGCTCGAAAGGGGGATGACAATGCCGCTTTCCTGGGATCCCTACTTCGCTTCCTGGATGAACCGGCGGGCCATCCTTGGCTGGGCGCCCAAGCACTACCGCCACCACCGGAAGCAACTTACCCTTACAACGCTCCTGTCCTAAGCCCTGGCCATTCAGGGACGCTCTACCGCGTCTGTGAAGTTTAGCGCTGTAATCGATTGTTAACCGCGTCATGCTGCAGCACACCTAAACCTGACGTCAGGCGGTAAGGAAATGAGCGTCAGGTTAGGGCTCTGAATGCGGTTGCTGCACGCTCCCGCTCGTGAGTCTTAGATTCAAACCTGACAGCCGGCTGCTTTAAGAGATTGCGACGGCAGGTGCTCGGCAATGTGCAACGGTCTACCCGGAGCGGTCTGCGGCGTAATTTGTCCAGGGTCCTTTAGACAGGTGGTTCCGATGCCCACAGCTGGGGACAATCCTGATGGGTTATCCACCGCTACTGCGGCTGAGGGAGCTTTCCCGGTGGCTCCCTGTTCCAGCCGTGGATAACCCGGACTGACCCCAACCGTGGACAGCTTGGAATTGCCTTGAGTGCCGGCGCTCCTGAGCCGGTGAATTATTCGTCGAGCTTGATGCGGAGTTCGCGGAACACTGCGTCGCGCTGTTTTTGGGAGAGCTGCATCAGTGGGACATTCCGCAGGTCGTCGGGATTGAGGTCGTCCTCGTCCTGCTCATCGTCCTCGATCATGGCGAGCATGTCCTCGTACGTCAGGACCATGACGTTGCCGTCCAGGGGACGGAATCCGGATTGGCCCCAGTACTTGGCGAGGCCGCGGCATTCCATCTGGTGTTTTGCGGATCCTTCTTCCATGTCGTCCCTGAGCCCGGGTGCCGCGTGCAGGACGGTGACGACTGTGTCGCGGCCTATGGTATCGAATATGGCTTTGAGTACTTCGTGCCCTGCGTGGTGCCCGCGGAACCGCGGCTGGACGCTCACCCAAGTCACAATCATTAGGTCGCCTTCAAGGATCGGTTCGCCCTCAATGCTGAGCTGACCAGGTTCGGAGCCTGCAGCTATGAATGCTTCGGCGTATTGGGCGAGTTGGGCGCTGTGTGCGTCCAGGGTGTCGAAGAGGTTGATGCCGCCGACGTCGGGGATTAGGTAGACGTGGGCTTCGGCGATAGTGACCTGGCCTTGGGCGTCGGCCTCGAAGTTGTCGTAGTCGTCGGGTTCGAGGATGTCCGCCTCGATGTAGGCGCGAATGCTCCAGGACTGCGGGTAGTCCTCGGGCCGCTCCCAGGAGTCCGACTTGGCCGGGTAGTCCAGCGCATAGGTCAGCCGCATCCACTCAAGGGCGTCGCCGATCTTTTCGTGCTCCTCTGGCTGCACGCTGCCGTCCACTTCTTTGCCGCGGGTGTGCTCGATACCGGCCATGAGATTCCTCGCCTGCTCCCACAAAAGGGGGTGCTCTGAATGTTGTTGTCCGTTGTCTCGGTTCACCGTACCCGACACCGGCCCTAGAGACAGTGAAGCCCTTCTGAATTCCCGGGGTGGCCCTCAGCCGGTAGCGTGCGGCGGGGAACCAGCCGGCCGAGAACGGGTTCTCAGCCCACGCGGATGCCGTTGTCAGCAAGGAATTCGCGGGCACGGCCCATCTGCCGGTCGGTGGAGAAGGCGTACCAGTGTTCGCTGAGGTTCGCGTCGTGGACGATTTCCCGGAACCGGAAGAAGGCGCCTTTGCCCTCGATCGCCCGCTCCAGCCGCTCTCGGAAGGCTTCATCGTGCTGCCGCCCGGCGAAAGCTGCCATGTCCTGCCAGCCGTTCCCAGAACTTGTGCGGCTCAGCCGAAGCCATCGGTCAGGCTCATCCTCTACGTCGATCGAGGTGTCCTGCCCGACGATCATCGGGTCAGTGGCGGCCTCGTCGTACACCTGCCCGGTGTGAAGGTCGAGGTAGCCGCCGGTGGACAGATCGGGGTCCCCCTCCAGGATGATGCTGAGCATGTCTAGGTCCACGGGAACAACCTGGCCTGGCAGCGGCACGCGGCGCAGAGATGCCAGCAGGTCCTCGGCCAGCACTTGGTCACCGGCGCAGCCGCGCCGGGTCAGACGGTTGATGACCGACAATGCCATGGGCTCGGCTTCCTGGCGTCTGTGCTCCAGGGCCATCGGTATGCCGACCCCGACATGCTGCAGGGTGTCATCGATGTCGCGTCCTGTCAGGGCCGCCAGGAAGCGGGGCGCATCTGCTGCCGCGATGGCCTTACGCAGCTCGGGCAGGTCAAGTCTGGCCACCTGGACCTGTTCGGGCCACGCGTGTAGCAGCATCGGATGGGATTGGCTTGGTTTCGCCGGGATTCGGCTTTCCCCGTCATCGGCGGACCACCGGCGGCCGTATTGGTCAGGAATGCTGCCCCAGCCCCAGTAGGCCAGAGGGGAATCAGGGCGGATCCCCAATACCTCTAGTGGGTCGACCTTTGCCTCCCCGATCACGCACCGGTGCGTCCACGCGTCACCGAGGTCGAACATGAACTGGAACTCAGACCCCGGCCCCAAGGTCCGGGCGACCTTGGTAACTGCGATGTCGAGAGCTGTGATGATCGGCCCACCGATGGATGCGCCCATCTCGGCTCCCGTCTCTTGGTCGGTGATTACCCGGCCGTCATCAAGGGTGAACATTGACAGGTGCGAGCGGTCCCATCGGGCGAAGGCATCGTTGATGGCATTGGCGAGATCCATGAAGGTGTGCGAGGGCCCGACCGCGAAGATGCGCCCCGGCCAGGGCCACAGCTCCTCACCGCGGCCTCCGAGCAGTTCCACCGTCACTGATAACCAGGTCCTCGCCATACCGTCAAGGATGGCACGAACCGAGGTAGCGGCGGCTTCTGTCTTAGGCAGCCGGGAGCTGCTGTGAACGCGCTGTACCCTCACCGTCACCGTCATCATGATCACCACCAGCACGGTGACGACGACGACAAATAACAGTGGGAAGAAGGAGGCGGGAACGGGTCTTCACACTTCCGTTGCGGAGTCACTACAATAGTGTGATGGCACTGAGTATTTCGCAGCTCTCCGAACGGTTGGGTGTCTCCCCGAACCGTGCACGCAATCTGGTCGCGCACGGCGTCATTAAAGGAGAACGTGTCGGCAACCAATGGGTGATCGAGGAAGCTGAAGCCGCGAAGTACCAGCCCCGTATGGGCCGCCCGCTATCCGCGGTGAACGCATGGCGCCTGGCGGTCTACTCCTCGGGCGATCAGATCCCGGATGCGCACCCGATGGAGCGGTCCCGCCTCCGCGAACACCTCGCATCCCTCCGGCAGGCTTCCGACCCGGCCGCGAAACTCTGCTCGCTGCTTGCCCGCCGTGCCGACAAGGTGGAGTACTCGGTGAGCCCGGCAGACCTTGCCGACCTTCGTGACGATCCGCGGATTCGCCTGTCAGGGGTTTCCCATCCTGACTCCGGGCTGCTGGCCAACTCAGAGATCGAAGGCTACGTGAACAGTCAGGACCTGGACTCCCTGGTTCGTGAGTGGTTTCTCGTCAAAGCCCGACCAGGCCAGCGGCCCAACGTGTTGCTCCACGTCGCCGAGGATCTCCCCCAGAGTCTTCCTGCCCTGTTCATTGCTGCGGACCTTGCCGAGCGCGCCGGAGTCCGTGAACGGCAGGCGGCACGCGACCTCATCGTGAGGAGCGTCCTCCATGCCGGTTGAGCTACCCGCGATGCTTGCCGAACAGGAAGAGGCGTGGCAGGCCGTCTTCGAGATCCACGAGGCCATGCCCACAGGCTGGGTGATGATCGGCGGCCAATCTGTCTACCTGCACGCCGTTGAACGAGGCGCCCCCATCGTCCGAGCTACCAAGGACGCCGATGTTGCCCTGGACATCCGGGCCGACTCGAAAATGCTCTACAAGTTCACCGACCTTCTCCTAAAGCTAGGCTTCCAGTCGGACGGGGAGACCTTCAAAGGGCAGCAGCACCGATGGGTACGGGGACAGGCGCAGCTGGACGTCCTCATCCCACGGCACCTTGGGGAACACTCCGACAAACTCAAGGGGGCGACGGGCGGAAGCACCATCGAAGCTCCTGCAACGCAACAGGCGCTCGACCGGGCAGAGACCGTCGATGTGATCGCCGGCCAGTCCTCCGGCAAGGTCAACAGGCCCTCACTGCTGAGCTGCCTGATCGGAAAGGCTGCTGCACTTGTGATCGTTAACGACAAAGGCCGGGAGCGGCACTTCACGGACTTCCTGACTCTGGCCGCCGTCGTGCGCGCCTCAGACCTGAGGAACCCGGACTACCAGCCAGCCGAACGGAACCATCTGGCGAACATGCTCGGGCATCTGGCGCTTGATCCCACCCTTTTGGACCTTGTTCCCGAAGGGGCGGACGGGGTAGAGCGTCTTCGCATGTCGCTGGCCCGGGATCCCGGTCCCAGCCTCTCCTAACATGCTGCAAGATGTTTCTGCTCAGGTGAGTCCGGCCCGACTGTCCGCACTCATGAGCTGCATCACCTCCGTGAACATGCACAGTTCCCTTAGTCACTGTCGGGGCCCAGTTCCGCTGCCCACAGCCGGGGACAATCCTGATGGGTTATCCACCGCTACTGCTGCTGAGGGAGCTTTCCCAATGGCTCCCAATTCTTCAGCCGTGGATAACCCGGATTGACCCCAACTATGAACAGCCCGCGTGGTCACCTTGAGCGTCGGCTAACAAGACCTCCGTTTAGAACAACCCTGCGGGTGGTTCCTCGCAGGGTAGAGGGGTGAGTTTGGAGCGGTGACCGTCGTCGGGGGTGCAGCCTTTGAACGGCCCATCTGTTGAGAGCAGAACGGACATGTGGTGGTCTGCGTGGTCGCGCCACCACACACTCATCCCTGTGGTGCCGTCCAGGCGCAGGAACTCCCAGGCACGCCAGAGCGCTTCCAACCGGCTGATGGCCTCCGCGTGCTTCCACCACTGGGGGCACCAAGTCACACCGCCCTGCACGTTGAGCTGCCGGCGGTAGCTGATGGCCAGCTTTTCGCTGACGAATTCGGCCACGTTTGGGTAGAACAGCTCAGGAGCATCCGATTCATCGTCCACTGTCTCTGCGGGGGCTGCAGTGTCCCCGAGCTCGTCGTCCCACTCCCCCAGGCCCTCACTCATTAGAGGAACCTGCGGCGATCCATCGGTTCCCGGCCGCTGCAGCCGGCTTGTTCGCCGGGTCATGCGCGGCGATGGAGGCCCGCACCGCATCAGCCTGCGGACCGCTCATCCAAGGCACCGTTTCCAAAAGAGCAGCTGGGGCGCCGGAGGCGAACATGATGGCCCGGCCGCGAGGGAACGCGGCCAAGTCCGACACGTCCAGGGTGCGTTCCTTGCGGTCGTCGTCATGACTGTAGGAGGTGCCCTGTTTGGAGCGGCTTCTGGTCATGTTGGAGTACCGGTACTCGCCCACGAGCTGCGCGAGCTCGTTCAGGAACTCCGCTTCGGCGACGCCGCCGCCGTAGACCTTGATGTTGGAGGCGCTCCAGAGCTTGCGCATGCCGTCGCGGCCCCACACTTCAACGCCTTGGGACCATGACTGGAGGATGGTCATCAGGACGATGCCGCGGGAGCCGTAGTGGCTGTAGAGGTTCGGCAGTTCGCGCCAGCGGCAGACGTTGGCTGCTTCGTCCAGAACACCGACCATGGGCGTGGCCAACCGGCCGCCGGGTGAATGGACGGCGAGTTCTTCGGCGGCCTCGACCGTGGCCACGGTCAGGGCAGTCACCAGCGGGCCGGCGGTGCCCTTGCCTTCCTTCGAAAGGCTGTACAGCGTGCCTTTGGATCGGACGAATGCTGCCGGGTCGAATTGGGGCCGCTCGTCCTTTTCACCCTGGGGTGTCACCCATCGGGCGACTTGGCGGTTGGTGAGGCAGGAGGCCATCTGCAGTGCCGTGCCGTACACGCCGCCGCGTTGCTTCTCGGGGGCGTTGATGACACCGCCGACGGCGTTGGAAGTCTGCATGAACCCGTGGGCTTTGAGGATGTCCACTGCTTCGTCGTCGGCGGGACGGGTCAGCCAGGTGTGGACCTGCGTGATCGGCAGGCCGTCGAGGGCCGCGGCGAGCAGGAGCCCGGCAAGGAGATCCTGGCCCGCTGGATCAAAGTAGGCGTCCGTTTTGGCATCCGGGCCGCGGGATCCGGCCGCGAAGTGGTCTGCCAGGCGTGCCGCTTTCACTTCATCCGTGACATAGGACAGGGGGTTCCACCACCAAGAAGGTTCCTCGAGGGCGACTGACTGCGGGTCGAAGACCCAGACCGGGCCCTCGGCGGCCCGGACATCGCGGGTTCCGTCGACGATGTCCCGCTTGTTCGAGGTCACCAAAGCGGCGCCCGGGGCGGCAAGGATCGCCGGAATGGCCCGGGATGTCGTCTTACCTGCGCGGGGTCCCCAGATGTCGATGTGCATGTCTTCCCAGGAGCCGTAGACCATCTGCCCGCCGAGGACCGTCTTACCGACCGGGACGCCCGGTGAGCCCTTCACTCCCAGACGTTCGGCCGTTGCCGTGGCACCATGCAGGCTCAGTGCGCGCAGGTCCTTAGCTTTGGCCATGTGCTGGGCGGCGGCGTCCACACGAGAACGCTTGGACCGCCGGCGCAGCACCGCACGGACCACCAGAAACGCCACGACGATGATGAGGACGCCGAAGCCGATCAGTACCCAGGTGGCCGCCGCAGGCCAGATGACCTTCTGGGAGATCAGGCTGAAGACCAGTTCAAACGGGTTGGCCGGCAGTGGCTGGCCGTCACCGGACAGGATCGAGCCCAGATGCACGGCCCCGGCAACTGAGCCGACACCGAGCACCACGACGGTGATGAAGACCCAGAGCAGGATGGTTTCGGTATCCATCCGGGAACGCTTGCCGCTGCTTGGTGCACCCATCAGTTCTCCCCTTCCGCGCTCCGAAGTTTCGTCCAGCGCTTGTTTGTATCGTGGAGCGATTTTTCGACGCTGGTTAGCTTCAAGGCCACGGGGATGCCGGGGCGGCCGCCGACTTTGAAGAGGAATTTGCCCAGGCCCGGGCGTACCCGTTTGCGGGATCCGCCGACGTCGGTCCATGACCCGGGGTCAGCCCATGAGATGAGGCGGGCTTGTTCGGCCCTGGAGAGGGTGACGGCTTTGTTGAGTTTTTCCATTTCGGCTCCGGGCAGCGCGCCGCAGACGACCATGCCGGAGCGTTCGACGAAGCCGCGGGCTTTCATCCGTTCGGATTCCGTGGGCAGGGCTTCGAGGTCGCTCATGGTGTGCGTGATCATGGCCTGCCCGACGCCCTCGGTCCGGTTCAGACGGGTCAGCGAGTCAACCCGGTCGACCATGCCTTCACCGGAGCGCAGGGCCCGCCACAGTTCGTCCATGACGACAAAGTAGTTCCGGCGCGGTTCCAGGCCGGCGTCGGCCAGGGTGTGGGCGACCTGGACTGTGGCGAAACCGGTTGACCAGCAGGCCAGCAGGCAGGCCGCTTGGATGTCCCGCTGCGTGTCGGAGATCCCTGACAGGTCGAAAACCACGGGTTTGGTCAGGTCCATCGGCTGGTCGGTGGGCTGGGAGAACATGTCCGAGAACCGGCCCGAGCCGTCGAGGGAGTACAGCGACTGGCGCAGCTGGTCGGTCGCGTCGAGGTAGCGGCTCATGTCGCCGCGGTCCAGGGCGATGGCCCGCAGCTCGTCGGGGGCGTCTTTGATGACCTCGATCAGATCCCCGATCAGGGGAACACGGTCCAGGCGCTCGTCCAGGATGTGCAGTGCCCGGTCAATCAGGGATTCCTCGTGCGCGCTGGGCTTGGCGTTCCGCACGATGGTGATCAGCGCCGTGATCATGTTCAGGCGCCGGTTGTGCGAGTCGGCCATCAGCTGTTCGGCCAGCTTCTCCGCCTTCACCGCTGCAGCGAGCAGCTGCGCGGCCGCGGCCTGGTCGCCATCTGGATCATTCAGGGTCCGGTTCGCGTTGGCCCGATGTTCCTCAGCCGAGGCGAGCAGCCTGACGGCGGCTCCCGTGGCTTCACCGGGGTCCAGGACGTTCAAGTGACCGCGCCCGGGACCCAAACTGATGACCTGCCCGCCGAGGGCTTCGATCAGGTCAACGTAATCCGGCTTCAGGTCACCAAGGATCAACGGGTTGATGCCCCGCCCTGCCAAACCCAGGACGATGTGCCGGACCAGGGTGGACTTGCCGTAGTGCGGCAGGCCAAGGACGAACATGGACGGGTTGTTGATCATGCCGTGCATGAACCAGCTGATCGGATCGGCCCCGAAGGGGGCGCCGGTGTCGGTGTGAACGCCGATCGGCACTCCCAGGATCGGGGTGCCGGACCCGCCCACGAACGGCCAGAGACCGCAGACCTGAACCGAGGTTCCGCGCCATTCGTCGGCCGCGGTGACGTAAACGGCTTCGCCCTGTCCGCGGCCGCGCCAGCCCCGCAGACCCGGGCGGCGGGCGACCGCGGCCGCGAACTTCGTGGCCGGGGCCTGTGTGCGCTGGTGCTTGGTCAAGTTGGCGAACATCACATGGCCTCGCGGATCTCTTCGGGAACCTTCAAGTGCTTGGGCAGGACCAGACCCAAAGGCAGGGACGCGGCAAAGGCAGAATCCTGTGAGCCGTAAGCGCGCCGCAACAACAGGCGCGCCGACGGACCGAGGTTGCCTTCCACCACGGCCACAGCGTCCTCAAAGTCACGAGAGGACAGCACCGTGGCCGTGACCACCATGCCGAAGTTGACCAGCCCGGCACCCTTGGCTTCCTCCGCTGCAGTGGCCTGCGCCGCACGGGCATCGACCAGGGCGCGGGCCGTGGGCCGGTTGGTCGAGGAGGCCCGGGTCAGGGCGCTGGTCTGGTCCGACTCCACGATGGCGGCCGCGCGGCCTGCTTCGATCGGCCGGTACAGCAAGGTGACGCGCTTGCGGGCAATCTCCCCGTGCGGTGCGACCAGGCGGCCCAGCGCTGATGCCAGGATGTGTCCGCGTGGGGCACCCGTCATCGTCCAGGACACCGAGTGCCCGGAATCGTGGCGGTAGCCGTCCCAGTTGGACTGGTGGGCGGACGGTCCGACGTCGCCCCAGTCCAAGTCAACGGGTGTGCCCTGGTAGTGGGCTTCGTCGATGAGCCGGGCCGCTGCAGGGTCGTACGCGACCCGAACGACCTCGCACAGTTCCTGGGCGTTCAACGGCGCGCATGCCCCGGCGCCGGTGGATTCCAGACGCTCGGTCAGGCTGGGAAGCCGTGAGGCGAGATCCCTTGCGATCTCTTCGGCGGTGCGTCGTTTGCCGCCTGCCCGGGCAGCGGCGCTGAACGTCAGCGCGACCCAGGCGCGGATCGTGGCCGATCCCTGCGGGTAGGTGTTCAAGGCCTCCCGGAGCATGGCCTTGGCAATGTCAGGGGCGTCGTCATGGATGTTCGATTCAACTTCCCTGCGCAGCCGTGCCCCGGAATCGGGCGCGGTTTCGACCGTGACGGATGCAGCCACGACGGCAGGTTCATTCGACAACGAAGCCAGCCAGCCACCCCAGTTAGCCACCCAGGCATCAATCTGCTCAGGATCAACCAAGGACGCACCGTCGGGCTGCGTGCCGAAAACAACGGTGTAGTGCGCGGTGGAGGGAAGGTGGATCAGCGCGAAGGGGCGGCCATAGGAGTCCGTGAACTCGTACAGCTTGGAACCGGCAGAGATCCCCGGCAGCTGGAACTCGCCCCAAGGCGTCAGCCCCAGCGGGCCGGAGCGGTAGATGTTGGCGCGTCTGCGCCGTGCTGAGCGGAACGCCAGCCGGGCGAATATCCGCTCCCCTACGGACTTGTTGTGCTTGTCGGTCACCGAGACGACCGCCAACGCCACCCCAAGGATGAACAGGGCAATGAGCCCGGCGAACCAGCCGCCGACAAAGAGGCAGATCACCGTGATGATGAGGCCCACAAACAAACCGGCTGTTGCCAGCCCACCAAGGGTGCCGATGCCTGCCTTACGCGGACGCCGCCAGTTGCCGTAGGTCGGTTCCCTGTATGTGTTCTCGATAGCGGCCATTTCAGGCACCCCCCGTGGATTCTTCGCTCATGTCTTTGATGGCACCGGAAGCGGCCTGGCCTGCTTCAACGCCCTTCTGCGCCGCCAGTACGGCGACACCGCCCGCGCCCGCGGCCACAGCGCCACCGCTGGCGGCTGCTCCGCTGCCTGCAGCAGCACTGCCGGTACCGGTAGATGCTGCCGCGCCAGTGGCTCCGGCGCCCCGTGTGCCGCTTTTGCCTGCTGTGCCGGACGTTCCTGCCGTTCCCTGGCTGCCAGTGCCCGAGGGGCCCTGCGATCCGGGGCTTTGGCTCGAGGTGCTGCTGGTTGTCGTCGAGCTGGTCGAGGATCCGCCGCCGCGTCCGGCGGTGCCCATGCTGATGGCGCCGGAAGCCAGTGCGCCGACCGTCCCTGCTGCCAGAGCGCCACCGCCGCCAGCGACAGCACCAACCATCGGGGTGACGAACCGCATGAGGGCTGGCATGGCGAACAAGGCAATGATCATCAGAGCCAGTCCGGTGACCGTTGCCAGGAGCGCGGAGCCGAAGTCCTTGCCGTCACCAACGTTTCCGAAGATCTTGGTGCCGCTGAGCTGGAAGGCCGTCGCGTAAATGATGGCGGCCGCGGGTTTGTAGAGAATGAAGGCGATCAGCCAGGCGGTGCATTTCTGGAACCAGCCCCTGCCGGCCTCGGTGTTGCTGAAAGCCGCGGCCGTAGGGAAGATCCCTGTCAGGATGACCAGCAGCCCGCCTCGGACGATCATGAGCACGATCTGCATCACCGAAGCCAGGATCGCGATGAGCCCCAGCAGGATGATCATGATCGACCCGATCGGGCTGGTGGACGACAGCGCCAGCAAGGCCGTGATGTTCTCGTCGAACGAGGTCCCGTTCGTGGAGTTCGTGATGATCCAGGCAGAGAATTCATCCGCCGCGACCGTCAGTAACCCCACGGCCGCCACGCCAGCTCCTGAGACGACGATCAATGTCGCCAACGAACGGACCAGATCCCGCAAGGGGGCACCCCTGCGCTCGATCACCATCTTGGCTGCGCCCACCAGCACGGACATCACAGCCAGCGAAGCCGTCCAAAAGTAGAGACTGTTCTGCAGAAACAACACCGGGTCACTCGCAGTAGAACCTCCCGGCGCAGCGGTCAGAGCGGGAGTTCCCACATTCACCCAAAACGTCCCGAGTGTCTTAACCACGTTCCCTACAGCGTCTGCGATCGCTTGGGCCATGTTCTTTACCGCGTCGTTGGCACGATCGTTCGCCCAGTCTGAAACGACGCATCCAACTTCCCACGGTTTGCAGGGCTGCCCGCTCTCGTCGGCAGGCAACATGTCAAACACCCGCCCAACTGATGAAACCGCTCAGGTCAGAGAGCTGTTGGGCTTCTCCCATGCCGCTGGCTGGAAGGACCCATTTCCAGTCTCCTCCTTCCCACTGCATTGCGACGGGAACAGCCCCTACGCTGCCGTTTGCTGCTTTGAGACCGTATTCCACGATTGCGCGATCCCCGCTGTAGTCCACGATCTTGTAACCCGCGATTTGGAACGGTGCTGTTGCTGGAGCGGTGGTCGATGGCTCCGACAGCATCTTGTCTCTTTCCGGTCCCTCGACCACGAGGTGCTGGGCCAACAGGTCGGGACGCCCAGAACTTCCGAGAATGATCATGTTTGCACCCGCATAGAGCGCCCCGGTTGGTGAGTGTGCGAAGCAGGCGCGCAGGCCGTTGGTATCGGTCTTGCCCGGCCCGTACTTCGTGGGCGACGTTGGTGCGGCGATCTTGCCGATTAGCTCCCACTTGGTGTCGGTGGGTGTGGTTGCGGGTTTGGCCTGGTCGCCGGAGGGCAGCCCGCAGATGCTGGCATCCGCCGCTGCACTGGGTTGTGCGCTGGGTGTGGTTGTCCCGGTGTTGCTTGGTTCGGCCGCAGGAATTCCTCCCCCTCGAGGGAGCAGCGCCAGGATGATCCCGAGCGCGACGATGATCGCCACGACGACGGCCGCGATGATGAACTTTGGTTTGGTCAGTGGATTCTGGTCTTCGTTCACGGTCGGTTCAGTCATGGCAGAGCTCCTTAGACCAGGGCGCCTACGACGCCGCCTGCGGAAGCTGCCAGGATGCAGCCGCCGAGGACCCAGGCCAGGCGGCCGGCGTGTTCTCCGCCTTCGCCGCGTCGGTTGTTGATCATCATCGTTCCGGCGGTGATCAGGATGCCCGCGACGGCGAGGCCGAAGACGATCCATGCGATCCATTTGAGGATGGTCAGCAGGCCTTCGGACCCGGGAGGGGCTTCGCCTGTGCCCGGGTTCGGTATCTCGGTGATGGCGAAGCTTGACCATTCCATGGCCTTGGAAAACAGCATGTGTTTCTTCTTTCTACTGGGCCGTGAGACCGGCGGGGGCAGTTACTGCAAGATGCACCTGTTCGAGGGTGGTGCGGGCTTCTTTGGGAAGGTCCTTTGCGGCGACGTCGTGGCCGTAGCGCCATCCGTCTACCCACGGGAAGTGCCACATGTGGGGTACTCCCCCGCCGACCACGCGGGCGAAGTCGCGGATCTCTTTGGGCAGCCGCCCGGGAGCGTCAGCCATGACCACGAGACCGGCAACCCGGATACCGGGCAGGGACCCGGAAGCCCATTCAGTGGCCGCAGAGCGTGCTGAACGAAGGCCGTGAACGTTTGAACGGGCAACCAGAACAACAACGGATCCGGCCGGCGCAAGAGGCCAGTGGTGCTCGGCGGCGCGGGTGTTCTTGTCCAGGCGCGCCAGCGATGTTTCACCGGCGCCGCCGTGGACCCCAAGCCACCAAAAACCCGGCTCTCTCCCCGCAACATTGCGTCGCGGAAGACGGTCGGCCTGGTCGGGTTGCGGAACACTCCGCTGCGGCTTGGTCGCGCCCGTCGGGATGAAAAGCTGCGCTTTGGGGAGGGCTGGTACGGGTTCGTCGATGGTTTCTGCGCCGAGCGTCACCCAGCGGTTCTTTGAGACCGGCATTTCACATCCCCTAGTAATGTCCGCAAAGATCGTATCGGTACCATCCGACACGAAAGGCCAAAAGTGACCCCGAACAACAGCTTTAATACCTTTCAGTCACTCCCAGTACATCACAGTACCAATTTATGGTCTACGATGGCTTCATGCGGTGGGACGGACTGAGCGTGGACCCGAAGTACCTGGAAGCTCTCTTCGCTAAGTACCCGGAGCGTCTGACGCCCCAGGACCTTGAAGAGATCTTCGGGCTCTCCCGAAACACCGTCTACCGCTGGCTCCAAACCGGAGTGATTCCTGCTTACCAAGTCGAGAAGACATGGTTGATCGCCAGAGATCAAGTCAAAGACTGGGTCTGGGCGAACCGGAACACCCTGAAGAAGGGCCAGACACCGGAAGCGAACGACGAAAACCAGCCCTAGGGCGAAGTTGACCGAGCAGATGTGAGGGGGACACATGCAACCACGGACGAGGGCGCCCGTTCTGGTCGCCGGCGCCGTCCTCGCCCCCGTCGGGTTGGTGCTGTCCATCATCCTGTTCGGCGGCGGGAGCTCACAGGCTGCCGCCGATGTCTGCTCACCGACCAGGTCCAGCGTCAGCGTTGACGCCGCCCAGCTGCCCAAGGTCGCTGTCGCCGGCTACGAAGGCGAACAGCTGAAGAACGCCGCCCTGATTATCAACGCCGGCAAAACCCTGGGCCTGTCCGCCCGGGCGCAGACCATCGGTGTCATGACCGCCATGGGCGAATCCGGGCTCCGCGTCCTGAACCATGGCGATGGCCCGGGCCCTGACTCCCGCGGACTGTTCCAGCAGCGCGACAACGGCGCCTGGGGAACCTACCCGGACCGGATGAACCCCACGACGTCAGCGACAAACTTCTTCACCGCCCTGCAGAAGGTCAGCGGGTGGGAACAGCTCGACCCCACCACAGCCGCTCACCGGGTCCAACGCAACGCCGACCCGTTCCACTACCAGACCTACTGGCCGGCAGCCGTTGAGGTCGTCGCCGCCCTGGGCGACGTGCAGATCACTGGGGCCGGCGGTGCAAGCTCCTGCGGTATCCCGGGAAATTCCGGCACCGGGGATGACTACCCGTGGAAGAACTCGCCCACCTGGATGCAGGCCGGGGACAACATGGCAGCCAGCATTTCACCGTTCAATTTCTACTACCGGGAGTGCGTCGACTTCGCCATGTGGCGCGTCAACCAGCAGCTCGGCAGCACCACCGCCCCCTACAAAATCCTCAACGGCACCTTCCGGCCGGACGGCGCCCTGCTCGGCTCGGCCGTGACCTGGAAAGACGGCTGGGACGCCAAAGGCTGGCCCACCGGCACAACGCCCCGAGTCGGCGCCGTTGTCTGGTACTCGCCCGGCACCGGGGGCGCCGACGGCAGCTACGGCCACGTCGCAGTCGTCAAAGCCGTCAAAGGCGACGGCAGCTTCCTCGAAGAGGGCTACAACGGCAACCCGGCCCCGAACGACCACACCTACTACACCCGCACCGTAGAGAACGGCACTCCCAGCGCTTTTCTCTACCTGCCCGGCAGCGACACACCGGAGGAACCATGAAACGGACCCTGACAGCCCTCGCCGCCGTTCTCCTGTGCACGGCCTGCGCACCGACATCCAGTGCAACGCCAGCCGACCCTTCCCCCAGCACTTCCACCACCGCGCCGGTCACGCTCAGCGCGGGCGGCAAGCCCCAGGCCCCCGGCGGCACGGCCCCTGCCACCCTCGGCATCGCCTGGGACGAGGCAAGCAAAACAGCGGCGCTGGAGACCGCGACTAAGGCCATGACGCTCTACGCCCGCCCCACGGTTAGCGACAAGGAATGGATCCAGGACCTCGGCCAAGTCCTGACCGCCCAAGCCACCGCCGACTACCAATATGTTGACCCGGCCAACATCCCGGCCACTCGGCTCACCGGACCTGGCCAATTGAAGGTCGATGAGAATAACGGGTTCGGCTGCCACGTCGTGTTTCCCACCGACGCCGGTAACTACGACGTGCAGCTGCTCCGCAGCGCCGCCGACAAGCCGTGGCAGGTCAACCGCTTCACACCTCCGAACGGCACAAAGTAAGGACAGATGATGGAAACCCAAGCACTCGACTTCCCCAAAATCAACGCCGTTCTCCGCACCAACGGAACCGGCGAAGTCACCATCAACGGAACCTCCCACCCGATCGAAGCAGCCGACGAAGCCGCCGTCCTCACCGACGCCCTGCGCATCATTACCGAAACGGCCGCCCAGCTCGGCCGCCCCGTCCGCGTCAACACCACCGACCCTGACGGACAAGGCCTCATCATCGTCTCCCCCGACGGCGTCGTCAGCGAAGCCTCCCCGACCAAGCCCACCCCCAAGCGGGAAAAGGACACCGTCGCCGCTACGGCTGCCCCCTCACCCGAACCGGCCAAGGTCCCGACTGCTCCCGCTCCTACCCCCAACGCCGCCGCAGCCGAAGAATTGCCTGCACAACCATCCAGCGCTGCACCGGTAACCTCTGGAGCCGCCGCCACAGCAGCACCCGCCCAGGAATCCAGCACGGACCCCACCGCCGCGGCTGAGCCCGCTGCGCGGCGAAGCCTTAAAGACGCATCATTCCTCGTCAGCACACCCATGCTGCAGCCGGCCACCAGGGGCTGGCGTGGCGTCCTTAGCCGCCTCGGCATCCGCATGGACCCCTCCCCTGATGAGCTGGCCGAACGCGAAGACATCCGTATCGTGAGCCAACACTGGCCCGGCCCCCGCACCGTAGCAGTCGTCAACCGCAAGGGTGGAGCGAACAAGACCCCCACCGTCGTCATGCTCAGCGCGATCCTCGCCCGCTACAGCGGAGCCGCGACCATCGCCTGGGACAACAACGAATCACAAGGCACCCTCGGGTGGCGCACCGAAAAAGGCGCCCATAACAACAGCGTCCTGGACCTCATCGACTCCTCCCAGACACTGCTATCCCCCAGCGCCCAAGCCGCCGAAATCGCCCAGTTCGTCCACCACCAAACCCCGGACAAGTTCGACGTCCTGCGCTCCGACGAAAACGACGAAGGCGACCACGAAGTGACCGCCGAAGAAGTGGACATCGCCCACCAGGTACTCACCCGCTACTACCGGCTCATCGTCATGGACTCCGGAAACACCTCCCGCGCAGCCAACTGGCGGCGCATGATCCACCACACCAACCAACTCGTCGTCCCCGTCACAGCCATCGAAGACCGCGCCGAAGCCGCGCGCCTAACACTCCAGACCCTCGAATCCCGCGGCGGCCACGACGCAGAACTTGCCCGCAACGCCGTCGTCATCGTCTCCGAATCCACCGACGCCAAACGCAGCATGAGCGGCGACGCCCTCAAACGCGCCAAGGACGAAGCCCGCAGGATCGCCGACGCCTTCACCCCCCATGTACGGGCCGTGGTCCGCATCCCCTACGACCCCGCCCTAGTCAACGGCCCCATCCGCTACGACGCCCTCCAACCAGCCACCCAACGCGCATGGCTCGCCGCAGCGGCAGCTGTGGCCACGGGTTTTTAGGAGACACGATGCATATGCTCCCTGCGCCAATAAATGCCGAAGTAAAACGTCACAAAGGCGCCACGCGCGCGTTCCCTGACCACATCCACGAGCACAAGCGGATCAGCAGAGTGCTATCCACTGTCAGTTGCCGCAGCTTGGTCAGTGAACCAGAATGTCCCACTGCCGCGGTGGAGAACAGCGGCGTGAACGCAGCTGTTTCTGTTTCAACACGCCGAGATGTGTTTCTGTTTCAATACCCAGTCCGGGAAGTCCCCGGTGGTAGTTTCAGTTTCAGAGGAGCAACAAGGTCCAGCAATTCACTCCTTCAGGGTCGGCAGGTTTCCCGGCCCGACCACTCTAATGAAGTAAAAGCAGCGTCGGCTGCTGTAGTTCAAAGGACAGGGATGATGGCTCCAACCACTCGTACAGGCAGGCGCTCAAAAGGCGACCGTAAATTCGTCGGATTCCGTATCGCTACCCCGAAAGCCGACGCAATGGAAGAGATTGCCAAGGCGGAGGGGTACCAGTACGTCAGCGACTGGCTGTCCGACGTGGTCGAAGAGCGCCTGGCCAAGACTAGGCTTCACGCAATCGTTCAGCAGGAGGAGTTGCCACTTGGGCGCCTAGCTTCTTAAAAGTTGACGGCCCCCACGAGGAGGGCCGTCGAAGCTTCTGATTCACGTACTGGAATGCTTGCCGGCGAACAGTCCGCGAATCGATGGAAGTCCTTCACAGGGCTTCATTTGTGTAACAAAACCGATCTGCCAGGATCGGTCTCTTTCATTGCCTCTCACAGCAACTCTCCCCGAAAGGATTGTTCTCATCGTACATGGACTCCCGTGTGCGTCGCCAGCCATACCTGTTTCTGGCGTGTCGCGCAACCCCTCCGCATCCTGCTCGCCTGCAGAAGCCTGGGCAGCCCTTGCACCTGGACTCGCAGGCCAGCCGCGGGTTCGCCTATCCAAAGACGCTGGTAAGTCGTATCCGCAGAAACATGAACGAAACCTCACCGAGGCTCTGCCCTCTGTTCCTGCTGCGGTCCGGATTTTTGGTAAAGACGGCACGTGCGCTGCGATTTTCCTTGACTTCGACTCTTCAGTAGGCGGCCTAGACGGGGTCCAGGCCGACGTCCGGGCCGTTCAGACCTGGCTGCACTCGGTGGGCGCCCGCTGGATCGAGGACTACTCCCCTAACGGCGGCCGCCACATCTACGTCCCGCTGGCGCAGCGGGTCACCTTCGCTGAAGCGCGTGATCTTGTCGAGGCGCTGGGCACCCGGTACCGGACCCTGGACAAGACCCCGCACCAGAACATGCTCCACGGCTGCATGCGAACCCCCGGCTCACCGCACAAGCGTGGGGGGTACCAGGAACTGGCGATGAGCCTGTCCATGGCCTACGACATCGTCCGCCGTCCCAACAGCGCAACGGT
Organism: Pseudarthrobacter sp. CC12; assembly: GCF_039907755.1. Taxonomy (NCBI): domain Bacteria; kingdom Bacillati; phylum Actinomycetota; class Actinomycetes; order Micrococcales; family Micrococcaceae; genus Pseudarthrobacter; species Pseudarthrobacter sp. CC12. The sequence goes on from NZ_JARDJH010000019.1 coordinate 42,446, forward strand.
CTGGACTACCATGACCAACGACCTGGCCGCCGAGATCAAAGCCGTCCGGGCCCTCCGTCTACAAGGAACCTTCTCTCCCGCCACCTCGGATGCGCCGGGCACCAACCTGCCTGCCGGTCGCATGTCTCGAGCCATGCAGGTTCTCGCGCAAACCGGGCTATACGACACGAACCGCTACGCCACGGACTCCGATGCACGCCAGGCGGTCCTCGTTGGTGCCGCAGCGGCCGGCCTCGAGCTGGTGGATGTTGAGCGTCGGATGCTGCAGGGAACCTGGCCCGGACTGGCCTCCTTCTACGCCCGGTACGCGTACCGGCACCGGCTCCCGGCCCTGCGCCGGGACTGGATGAACGCCCTGACGTATCTCAGCAAAAAACGGGCCAAAGGAGACGGGAAGAACAATGTCCGCAGATCCCCCACTAGCCAGCCAAATACACAGGCGGGGCAACTAAAGGCCCTAAATCCAATTTCTAACCCCGATGCAGAGCATCGGTTCATCCGGACCTGGCGTAGCGCCCTCAAGATCAGGGAGGTGAACTACCAGCAATCTCGGACAGGGATGGCCAGAAGGATGGTGCTGCGGGCGCTGGGAGAGGCTGCCCACATGACTGCATCGCGCTTTATCGAATTTGGAGTCCGGTCCATTGCTGTGGCCACCGGTCTTGATCACACTACTGTTGGCCTGCATCTGCGAGAACTGCGTGCAGAGAAGGACCCATTAGTTACCCTGGTTGAAGAGGCCCGCGGAACCAAGGGCGATCTGTATATGCTCACCCTCCCCGAAGAGCTAAAAGCCGCGGCCGAGGACGCCACCTGGCAGAAAGGGAAGGTTCACGCCCTCCGGCCCGCCTTCCGGGAACTGGGTCTGCCAGCGGCATTCGTTTACGAAGCACTGGAGCACTCCCCCGGGCTGTCCACGACCCAAGTCGTCACCGTCACCAGGCTTTCCCGCTCTGCTGTCCACGAAGCTCTCGAGATCCTAGCTGCTTGGAATTTAATTAGTCGTAACGCCGGCCGTTCTTGGTCCGTCGTAGCGGCAACATCACTTCACCAGTTGGCTGAGCAGTTAGGCGTCCTGGAGGCCGTCGCCGCGCAGATTCAGCGGTACCGCGACGACCGGATCATCTGGCGCGAATGGCTGGCCAAAAACGTCAACACCATCGCGGAACTCCTCTCCCCCGACGATGACTACCCCTGGGAAACCTTCGAGGGGCCACCCGACGACTGGTCGCTCTCCGATATGGCGTTCGGCAGGACCGGCTAGGGTTCGGTGCCGAACGTCTGCCCAGTCTCAGGCAGCACTCGCCCGTCGGCATTTGCCGCGGCCGCCGGCGTACAAATGTTGCGTGGCGACGTAAATTCACCTACCAGTTGGGCAGACTACGACGACTACTTTCCGCAGTATCTCCCCTGTTGCACAACCTGGCAGCATGGCGAGAAGGGCTGGGTCGTCTGGACATGCGGCGAGCTCCTCCGTCGCCGCAAGGCTGAAGTGACCAGCTCGCACGTGGATGTGCGGCCTTTCAAAATGCCAGCATGCACACTCATCGTGATTCCTACCCAATTAGGACGCAGGTCCGATGCGGGTACATTACCGCCGTCGAGTGGACGGTGGGAGCCCCGGTGAGTTCGAGCGTTGGATGTGCGCCATATCCAGAAGAGGCACAGAAGAAGGCTGAGGGAGCGAGTTGGCAATCATCTAGGGAACCGCTCGCTTTTGGGCCGTCCTTTAACCGTGCCCTGCGGTCAAGCTATGCCTACGGATGGATCGAGTCTGGGGGAAATGGAGGCTGCGATGGTGAAGCACCTGTTCGAAACGCTCTGGACGGCTCTAATCGTTGAATTGACCAGAGCGTCCTGAGTTCAGGAGCCTCGGTCGAGTTTGCCTTGTCGGCTCTGGTCCAGCGGCCCCTTCCCTCCCGCTGATGATGGGCGTACCGAGGTCCGCTTACCCGCTGCTTCCGAAGTGGCGAGGATAGCGGGTAGTGAAAGCTGGATCAAATGGTTCCATTCACGGAAGTAGAACCATTTGCCCTTGTTCCTCCAGGTACTAGCGGGAAAAATGCGCTTCCCCGCAAATGCCACCATTCGGAACGAGCAATTGCCACCATTAGCGCATGGCCGGTGAGCCCGCCGATCTCATTTACTTGCACCAGGATTCAACGGAATGGGCCAACAACGGGAAATGACCCCCACCGTGTCAAGGTCTGACACTTTGGGGTGGTGGGTGCAATCTCTCGGCGCCTCGCCCGAAGATTGAGGTTGCGCATCCTATGGCACATCGAATGGCTCACTCCCCCGGCGGGTTAGCTTTAGCGCTCCAACCATGGAGCGTACTGCTGCACCATCGCAAAAGGTACGAATTGCTCCCTCCGCCCCCTTCAGGAGCTGCCCCAAAGTCGCGCGCATACAGATAAGCCGCCTAATCCCGAGATGCCCCCCTAGGGGCTGGTCGGAGGAGGCAGCGCCAGCACTCCCTCCTCGACACTGTTGACGCCAAGGTCATACACCCCGAGCGCGGCCCTGGCTGGTCCTTCGACGGCGATGCGTCTCAAATAGTGCCATAAGAGAATAGTCCACCGTTTGCGATCTACGACTCACCGTCTCTAAATAGTACCTTTTGCGTGCATGGTGCTATTGTGGACAATGGCGGTATTTTAATAAATCCCACTTTTTACGCATATGGAACTAAAAAAGTTATTGGTTCCCTTGAAGCAAAGGCTGGGTAGGGCGCAAATGCCTCAATCAGTTACCTTTGATGCGGTAGGGGGCAACAAGGGGTAACTGCACCAGGGCTCCAACGGCGCAAATACCACTATTCCGAACACGGGGGCAAGGTCCGAAAGCAGGGGGCGGATCTTCAAACTGAACGCCAGGAGACATGCGATTGATGCGTATTGGAACTATTTGCGAAAAGCCTTGCTCTAGCTGAATCGTACACGACTATTCGTTGTAGCCTGGGCGTGTCAAAACCCCTGAGGCAAATGGAATCAGTTCCCCGTGTCCTTGGGTCGCGGCCCGGGCAACGCGCAGTCCAATAGCGCCTGGGCTCTAATGGATCTATTTGCGATGCCGGCCGCCAGGGGAGCGGCTGCCCAAAAGGAAAAGGATGATAGCGCAATCAATCCCGCAAATACCACCAAAATCTCAAAAGCCACTTAAATCTCTAATCACACCTATGCAGGGCTTCTCGCAAAGCCATCTCTTGTCTCTAATGGTTCCTTTTGCGTGAGAGGTGGTATTCCCGTTCATGGAACTATTTGCGCTATGCCCCGCGTGGCGTCCGGAAATCAGCGGGGCCCACGGCTAGTCTGGGTGCATCGGTTGCCGGCCCGATGAGTCATCCCCGTGTTGGGGTCCTTCTGCCCGCGCCGTGTCGAAGTACAGCACAACGGGAAGGTACCCAAAAGACATGTCGGCAATAATCATCGCCGTTTGCAACCAGAAGGGCGGCGTCGGGAAGACGACGCTGGTGACCGGCTTGGCTGAGGTCTTCTCGCGGACCCTGGGTAAGAAGGTTTTGGTCATTGACGCTGACCCCCAATACAATGTGACATCCGCCCTGGGAGTAACGGACCCGGAGTTCACTCTCAACGACGTCCTCTACGGTGACGAATCGAACAATCAGAAGATTATGCCCGGTGTCGCCGCTGACGCCATCATGCAGGCGGGGGAGTCCTGGCAGCCCCGTGCGGACAAGAAGGAAAACTTCCCGCCGCTGGACCTGATCGCCGCGGAGCGCAATCTCGCTTCACGGGAGCGCGACTCGATGATGGCTCGCGAGCACCGGCTTCGGATCGCATTGAAGGGAGTTACCGACGACTACGACATCGTCCTCATCGACTGTGCCCCGTCCCTCGGTATCCTCACGGTGAACGCCCTGACCGCCGCCACTCACGCGCTTCTGGTGACCGAGCCCCGGGTTGCGTCGGTGGAGGGGCTTTCGGAGATTGTGACGACCATTTCCGAGGTACAGGAAAACCTGAACGAGAACATCGAGCTTCTGGGTGTCGTGATCAACAAGCAGAAGAAGCGCGCGGACCAGATGCACTGGATAGAGAAGGTGCATGCCAACTTCGGTGACCTGGTCCTTGAGCCGATGTTGCAGGACCGCGAAGTGTTCGCCAAGGCGCAGGCCGCGTCTCAGCCGTTGCGGGTGTGGGGGAGCGAGGCGGCACCGCACCGGGCCGACTTGGTTCAGCTGGCCACCAACATCTGGAAGGGTGCACAGTCATGAGCGCACGTCCCGGACCGGCTCCCGAGCGTGGCGGTACACCCACGGCTCTTGATTCCCTCCGTAGGAAATCGGGGTTGAAGAAGGCACGCAGCACCAGCGTGATCGCTGACATGACCAGGGCTGAAGAGACCCCGGCAGCCGCGCTTCAGGTGATCGCCGAGCCAGAAGCCCCGGCTGTGGAACGTCTTGTGCCGGCCCAAGTTGCCCAAGAAGCTCCTGCGCAGCAGCCCGCGGAAACTCCTGCGCCCGCGCCGGGGCAGGATCCTGCGCAGCAGTCGGCGGCCGCCCCGACGCCCGCACCGCAGCAGTTCATCCAGCACGCCCCGCCGGCCGCTGCCCAGCCTTCCGCGTATGCACAGCCAGGCCAGCTGTACCCGGCATACCCCACGCAGCAGCCGTATCCGTCCCAGCAGGTTCAACTCCGGCAGCAGCCTGAGCCTGAGCAGCCAGAAAAGAAGATGTACCGCAAGACGAGCTTCTTCCAGTCCAAGGAGTCAGGTTCGAGGATGCGGTCGGCGTACATGGCCACCAGGCATCTCACCGGATTCAGGACGCTTTCGGAATTCATCCTTGCGGCCGTGGAGCGTGAGGTAGAAGCCCTGGAAGGGCGTTACAACGCCGGGGAGCAGTTCACCGCCGATCCGAACAGCGTGCCCCGCGGGCGCCCCCTGGAACCCTAAGGCCCGCCCGGCCGAATCATCACTGGCCCTCATCGAGGGTCTTGCCGCGTCGACGTTCGGCTCGCCCGCGGCAGCAGGCGTTTATCAGCCGCAGCCCTCTGGGGCCAAATCGGAGGCATACGTTGTTCCTTGGTTCTGGGGCTGTTCGAAACGTGTACGAGTTCTTGTTCGAAACAATCGTTATAGAGGTGGCGTGAAGGTTAAAGGGGAAGGATGACGGCGGGAGCTCTGGAGGTCTTCGAATAGATCCAATTTCAGTTTGCCGCCGCCGGTCTAGGCTCATCCCAAGGGGTATGGAAGCTTACAACAGATGAAGGGCCTTCGGCTTGTGGGCGCGATGACGTCGAGGCTAGGAACCACACTTTCTTCCAATGTGTGAAGGCAGATACCGAGTAGGTCAATAACGACCGTTTCTGACCCACCTTCGGCATGCCTTCGAAAAACGTCGAAAATGTGACTTTCGACGATAAATGGCGGCCTTTTCACGGCGCCAATTGGCACCCGGCCGTCTGGGACCTTCTGCCAAGCACACGAGCTCTTGCACTTGACCCGGGCAAAACCAACCTGACGTGCCATTCCCGTCCTGGATTCCTGGTAGCTCACCTCCCTAATCCGTAGAGCATTGCGCCATGTCCGGATAAACCGATGCTCTGCAGCGGAATCTGAAATTGGGTTGGTCCCCAGTAGTGGTGGGGGCTCCTGGCGGGCCTAGTATGGGGTGCAGGTCGCATAGCTTTCCCGGTCTGGGGCCGGAGCGTTTGTGGCCGGCGTCGAGAGGGTCCTGTTGAGATTATTCTCTGGAGACTCAGGGCCCACCCCCAGCCGGCGCCGGTCACCTGGGGTGTCGAGGAGCACGCCAAAGAACTTCCTCCCGTTTCGTTCCACGGAGGAATAGCCTGAATAGGTGCGCGCGACCGCGGCGGCAGTGACCGGGGGCACCCCAGGACTTTGAGGTCAGCACCGACTATTAGCGTCTCCGTCCAGCGGGGCGAGCAGTAGGGATAAGCAAAAAGCGGGTCCGGTCGCTTCAGGTGCGTTTCATGGTCTTTCGCTTCGGGTCAAGGATCAGGGCTACTGCTATGCCAAGCATCCAAATGTCCTTTGCAAAACCGGTGCCCTGAGGGCTGGGCCGGATCCCGTCGTCCAGGGTGAACCCTGGAGTCTTTAGGTACATGGTGAAAAGAGAACCTGAGAAGGCGGCCAGGCCCGCGCCCGCCAGACGGCTTGGCACGAAAGGCAGCAGCAGTGACAGGCCAAGGGCGGTCTCGGCGTAACTGAGCAGCTTCCCGAACCGCTCCGGCTCCAAAGCGGATATTTGGGGAATCACACGGGAGCCCATGGCCTGCAGTCCCGCCGCGCTTTCCTTGTCGAGGTTTCGCTTCGCAAGGCCAGAATTCAGGATAAAAGCACCGGTAACCAGACGAAGAGGTATGTGGCTCAGGTTCATAGCGGATCCTTTCGAGGTATTCCTGACTTGCCTGAGGGTAACCCCGGCCTATTCATGGCACCAGAGCCTGTGGTCCCAACACCAAGTTCTGGCGTGCTGCGTGGTGGCAAAAGCACAGCAAGTCGAGGAGAATGTCCCCCATCTTTTGTCCTTCTACCCATTGCATGGACACCCCTACAACGGGTCGGCCACACCTCCAAGGGGACCGCGCGTACGAACGACATCGTCACGTCCTGCGCCTGGCATGTTGGCAACCCCTGTACCGGGTAGGTGAACTCTCCGAAGATGTTGGGGCTACCGGCGAGGCGCCGGGAATGGAACAACGGAAAGGTTGGTTGAAACTTCAAGTAAGACGAGAGGAAAGAACAGCAGTGAACCTCCTATCCCGCCTCTTTGGAAAGAAGAACAAAATGACTGATATCACCATCATCGGCACCGGCAACATGGCCCGCGGCCTCGCCTCGCGCGCCCTGGCTGGCGGCAAAAGTGTCCAGCTGCTGGCCCACTCGGACAAGGCCAAGGCAGAATCCATTGCCGCGGAACTGGGCGGGCAGGTCAGTGCGGGCACTGTCGGTGACGCCATCACAGGCTCCATCGTTGTGCCCGCAGTTTACTTCGACGCCTCCAAGGACGTGATCGCGCAGTACGGTGATGCCCTCAACGACAAAGTTTACGTCGACATCACCAACCCGATCGATTTTTCCACTTTCGAGGGCCTGACAGTTCCTGCAGGTTCGTCCGCAGCGGAGGAACTGCAAAAAGCCACCGGGGCCGAGGTGGTCAAGGCGTTCAACACTACTTTTGCCGCCACTCTCACCGACGGACAGGTCGCCGGTCAGCAGCTGGATGTCCTCGTCGCCGGCGACGATGACGCCGCTGTACGGGCTGTCGCCGATTTCGCAAAGGCCGGTGGATTGACCCCGATCGTCGTTGGCCCACTGCGTCGCGCCCAGCAGCTCGAACAAGCCGGATTCCTCAATATCTTGCTCTCTGCCAACGACCAGCTCCCGCAATTCCAATGGAATTCCGCCCTCAGGTTCCAGCCCGCTACCTAACCTCAGTAATCTGGACAGGAAGGTCGGCGCTTATGGCGCCGGCCTTCCTGCTTGCCCCAGGTATCTTGCCGTACCCAATCGGGGAGGGGTATCACGTCAGCGTGGCGGACCTGTATTAGCATTTCCGCTCGCTTGTGTTCATGGGCGAGCTGCTTTCAAACGACCCAAAAACGACCGTTTCTGACCGGTGTTCGGCAAGCCTCCGAAAAAGTCGTGTGACTTTCGACGATAACTGGCGGCTTTTTCACGGGGCTAGCTGGCGTGTGGACAACGCGCAAGGAGATCCCTCCTGCGGCGCGTCGAGATCGTCGCGCAACCAGCCGGATCACGTCTCGGTATGGCCGTGACGCGCGCATGGCCGACGGCTTCCTGGCCATGCGCCACGCCGGCTCCAACGCAGCAGCGACCGTGCGGTACCCGACCTCGTGCTTACGCTGCAAGGCACTATTCGACATCCCCGACCGGTCGTCTCGACTAATAGCCGCGAAGAGTTCAACCTGGCTGCCCGCCGCCATCAGTCGTTCCTCGCTCTGGCGCCTGCTTGGAACACCGATGTCAGCGGGAGCGGCCGAGTGTGGCAAGGAGGTCTTCGTGAAGTTCGAACCAGATTCGGTGCGCGGACTCGCGGTCGGTCCCTGTCACCCACGCGGGATCGCTCAAGGCGCGATCGAGTGCCACGCTAAAGCGTTCGTGGTAGCCATCGAACCGCGGCAAGCGGCGCACTAACTCCTCTTCGAGGATCGCCCATGCTTCCCCGACGCGGGCGAGTTCCCTAAGGGTCTCGGCGAGGCTCATGCCCGTCTCGGCGATGCCCATCTCGGCCAGTTGCCAGCGTGTACAGGCGTCGGTGAGCTGATGGTTAAGCGATTCAAACTCGGCCATCACGGACTCCACCACGACCCTAGAACCGGCGTGCTCCATCTCCTCGGCCAGCAGCTTCTCGCCCTCTGCCTTGCCAGCTTCGGTGAGCGACCAACCGCCGTCGTCCCCGAACCGAGTCCAGATCACCTGCCCCGCTCCCTGAGCATCGAGCAGGGCTTCGTCGACCTGGGCGGCCGGAAGGCCCGCGCGCTCACTCACGCGGGAAGTTCCGGCGTAGCCGAGGATCCGCACTGCGTGGAGGACCTGCAGTCGGACGTCGTCCGGTGATGTCATCGGCTTTCCGTTGCGGTGATGGTTCCGGTGGTGCCGTCGACGTCGACCAGCGCGCCATCGGGCAGGGCCATGGCGAAAGGGACGTCGGTGATGGCAGGGATACGCAACTCGCGGGCGACGATCGCGGCGTGCGACAGCACCCCGCCGCGCGTGGTGACGACAGCGGCCGCCCGGGCAAGCAGCGGCGTCCACGCCGGTGACGTCGCCCGACATACAAGCACCTCACCGGCGGCGAACCGGGAGAAGTCATCAAGGTCCTCAATGATGCGCAAGCGCCCGCGTGCGGTGCCCGGACTCGAAGGCGTGCCGAACATCAGGCCCACCGTGGTTGCCGTCGCGTCCCGGCTTGGGGCAGCGGGAACCTGGTCGGTTGTCCAGGTTGCGGTAATCGGCCGGGCCTGCAGAATCCACACCCGATCGTCTGCGATCGCCCACTCCACGTCCTGTGGGCCGCCAAGGCACTCCGATGCCGATACCGCGACCCGGCTCACCGTGGCTGCCTGTCCGGCATTGAGAACCATGCGCTCCGTCAAGCGCCGAGGACGGTCGCCGGGCGTGATTCGCCACCGTTCCGCGTGGGCCTGTCCCGATACGAGCCGGTCACCCAGGCCATGGACGGCCTCGATGACGCTGATCCGTTGTCCCGTGACTGGATCGCGCGTGAAGGCCACACCCGCCGCGGAGGGGGACAACATCCGCTGCACGATGACGGCCACCTTGTCAGGCGCGGGTTGGCCGACAGCGGACGCGTATGCGCGCGCCCCCTCGACAGCAACAGCTGTCCTGCGCACCTCAGTCTCGACATCGGCAGGCGGCACCCCAAGGCTCGTGTGGAACTGGCCCGCAAACGACAACTCGCGCCCGTCCTCGACCATCCCCGAAGATCGCACGGCGTAGCTGGAGCCGCCCAGCGCATCCAGGACGCCGGGCAGTTCCTGCTCCCAGCCCGCGCTTGGACCGGCCGGCAGCACGAATCCCTCCGGGACCGAGAACCCGGCCCGCGACAGCTCGCTCAGCACGACAGCCTTCGACCCGCAGGCCGCGTTCGCCTCGCGAAGCGGGATGAATGCGTTCACAACCGAGTACCCAGGCGGGCGAGCACCCGCGACATCCGCTGCTGCGCGGCCTGCCCCGACCCCAATCCCAGCACTGCAGAGATCTGCTGGAAGGTGACGCCCGCAGCCCTCGCGGCGAACAACAGCCCCGCCTCGACTTGGTCCAGCTCAGCCCGGGCAGCGCCAATCAGCCCCAACCCAGCGGTCACAACTGCCGGGTCAACGTGCTCATCTGCAGCCTTCCACGCCGCCAGACGCACGAGATCGCAGTCGCTCGCCGGTTGCCCAAGATGCTGCCACGGGCGCTCGGACAGCCCGTCGCCCCCGACGGCACCCAAGACGGCGCGGTGAGCAGCGAGACCATCGGCGACAGAGCGGTCATTCGGAGTCATGCATCAATCCCACGTCATCAACAGTGTGTTGTCAACACACTGTTGATGACAGTGGGCGGACTGAATGCCACATCAGTAGAGTGGGTGTCTTGGAAAACAACAGTTTTTCAAGACACTCTCGCCGACCTCGGGTGGGACCAGCGACGGCCGCGCGAGCGGGCGGAATGGCCGGGTGTTCGTGTCTCGTAAATGCCTCTCACAGTAAATCGTCTCGCCGCGGGTGCATCGGGGGCTTTTCGAGCCAGAATTGCCTTGTGAGGGTACTGGGTTACACCCGCGTGAGTACTTCCAGCCAAGACGCCCAGCTGCAGCTGGATGCACTGATGGAGGCTGGCGTGCAGAAACGCGATGTCTTCACCGATGTCACTTCCGGTAGCAAGACGGCAGTCGAGCGGCCGGGAATGAAAAGGCTCCTCGAGTACGCCGAGGAGGGGGACACCGTTGTTGTGTGGCGGGTCGACCGGCTGGGACGGTCACTGATGGACGTGCTGAACACGGTGGCCCTGCTTCGCGGCCGCGGTGTCCAGGTCCGGTCCATCTCCGATGGCATCGACCCTGCAACCTCGACTGGCCGGCTGATGTTGAACATGCTTGCAACCCTTGCCGAGTATGAGCGCGAGCTCATCCTCCAACGGACACTCTTGCGGGCGCAAGGGCTCGGACACGGCGCCCCAGCGTTAGGAGCAAAGACAGGCGAGGCTAGGGCAGCCGGTCCAGCCTTAGGAGTGCCTGCGGGGTGTGCCAGAGGACATTTTTCATCCATTGGCTTCCGAGTCCCCAGCCTTCGAGTACCTGAATCTGGTGGCTGTAGGAGTAGGGAATCGAAGGAAAATCCGTGCCGAAGACGACTTTGTGTGACAGTCCGGCAAGGGTGTCCTGGTATCCGGACGGGATCGGGGCGACCTGTTCCATGTAGGAGGTGCCGACCATGGTGGTGTCGAGGTAGACGTGAGGATTGTTTGCGGCAAGGTCGGCGTACTCCTGGTACTCCGGCAGGCCTGCGTGCGCGATGATGAGCACCAACGAGGGGTACCTTCTGATGAGTTCGCGTATGGGTTCAGGTCCGGTGTATTCCCCGGGGTGCGGACCGTTGCCGCAGTGGATGACGACCGGTGTAGCGGAGTCCTCGATAAGCTCCCAGGCGGGTGCAAGCTGAGGATCCAAGGGTGAGAATCCTCCCACCTGGATGTGTACCTTGAAAATTCGAGCGCCTTGTTTCAAGCTGTGCGCGACGACGGTTTCCACGCCTGGCTCTGGGTAGAAAGTGGCAGAGTGGATGGCGTCAGCATGGGTCGAGGCGAATGCTGTCGAGTAGTCGTTGAGCCACTGCGCCATGCCGGGGCGGTGCGCATAGTTCAGCGTCGTGAATGCCTTCACTCCCATGTCTCGCAGCGTTCGCACCCGTTCCTCTTCGGAGTCCCGGTAGGTGATGGGCCAGGGGGGAGCCCCGCTGTCCGCAACACGGTCAAAGAACACCCACACCTTCTCCAGCACCTTGAAAGGCATGAAATGCACATGCAGATCAATAATCCCCGGCAAGCCCAGCGAGTCGAGATACGGGCGGACATCCGCGTCTGAACGCGGTACAGGTGCTATAGCCAAGACAAACCTCCTGCGCAGGCGTGACAGAGCCATTGCCCTGCTAAGTATATGTAGAGAGCCACTGCTATCGCTCGGCGCCATCCTCTGCCGTCTCCTTAGCCGGTCCCTCACCGGTCGCACGCACCGCTGAACTGCATCATTGCGAGCCGGGTTCCAACGGCGTCCCGTAAGACTCATCCGGTGAAGCGACCGGTAGGGGAGTGGTCTATGACACACTGCGGCCGCGGGAGGCCCGGCACGAAGGTGACGCGGGGCTTCGCTTCCCGCCCTGCACGTCAGCGCCTCAGGTTAAGTGCTCGGACCTCGCTGCGCTCGGGCTGTAGAAGCGTTCTTTCTGTTTTTTGCTGCTGTCTTTATGTTGTTGTCGGGTGGTTCCGCGGCCGTTGTAGGGTCGTTGCTGCCCAGGGGAGGCGGGTATGGCTTTGTTGCTGTGGCTGGACGATTCACGTCGTGACGGCTCCGTAGGATTGGCCGCCGGCCGCCCCGCGATGACCCGACCGCTGATTGAGAGACGCGACATGATCGCCGGATAAGGACACGACGGCGCGGTTATCTGCTGGGCTTCAACCATCGACAGACTGGAGGCTGCTGTGGCGAAATTGTGGGCCGGTATCGACGCCGGCAAAGCCCATCATCACTGCGTCGTGATCGGCGCCGACGGAAACCGGCTGCTGTCGCAAAAATCCCCAACGACGAACCGGCACTGATCGAGCTCATGTCCAACGTCCTCAAACTCGCGGACGGGGACGAGGTCATTTGGGCAACGGACCTGAACCACGGCGGACCTGCGCTGCTGATCGCCATCCTCGTGGCCCACGGCCAGAACATCCTCTACATCCCCGGTCGGGTCGTCCACCACGCCTCCAAGCTCTACCGCGGTGAGGGCAAAACGGACGCGAAAGACGCCGCGGTGATCGCGGACCAGGCCAGGGTGCGCCGTGACCTGCAACCCTTGCGTGCCGGGGATGAGATCAGCACCGGCCTGCGGCTCCTGACCGCCCGCCGGGCCGACAAATCCGCTGACCGGGTCCGGGCGATCAACCGGCTGCAGGCCCAACTGCTCGAATACTTCCCCGCGCTGGAGCGGGCCTTTGATTACAGCCGCTCCAAAGGAGCGCTGCTGCTGTTGACCAAACACCGGACCCCGGACGGGATCCGCCGCACGGGTCAGGCCAGGCTAGGACATGCACGAAGCCAAGCTCCTGGCGGAAGGCGGATTCGCCGGCTCCCAGTGGTCCTCGATGGAACAGCGGTACGAACGCGCCGAGAAGGAACTCTTTTCCCGCATGGAAGGCGTAGGTCGTGAGATCGAGAACCGTGTTACCGGCAACGACAGCGGCCGACTCAAAGACCAAGGCCTGAAAACTGAAAGCACGTCGGCGGCAGGCTATGGCTCAGCTATCCACCACGAGAAGTTCGCAGAGTCACTGGAGAACAGCGGGGCGAACGAAACCCAGGTCCGCGGCCGCATCGCCGCGGCACGCAGCGAGGGCACACACCCCAGTGCGGCCGTCATGAGGGGCAATGGTGCGGCAAAGGCGAGGAAAACGAAGACAGGGCCGGCGGTGGGCGCTTCGCGGGCTAAGAACGGTCTAAGCCGCTGACGGCAGCATCTGCAAGGACGGGGCCGCCGGCACAGCCAACTCCGTGGAACTGGACCCTGGCAAGGTGAGGATCACATGACCCAAGAGCCCGACAACACTGATCGCCCACGGATTCACGGGAACGACCGGGAGATCATTGAAGACGCCCTGAGATTACTGGCCGATCTGGACGACACCCCCCAGGACCAGATGACTCCCCTGTACTACCAGCACGCGTTCGAGGAGTTACGGATGGTGGTCGACGATCTGCTCCGGATCCTCGGACAAAACCCCAGCGAGTGAGCAAGTGCCGCCCGGGCGCCGACCAACACGCCGCGGAGTAATCCGGCGAAAGGCAGCCGACGCGGACCCGGGACCGGCCCGGAACAGGGGCGCCGCGGACCAGCCCCCGGGATCCCGGGCGGTCTGCGGAGAGTGGGTTTCCTTGCAGATGCTGGCCCAGGAAATAGTCCAGAGCACTTTGGACTATTTCCTCTGGGGACGCGCAGGACAGCGGTGTTCCAAACGGTTGATCTCAGTCGGCAGCCATGTTCCGCAGGTGCTGACGGAGTCCAGGTATCGCGAAGTCGATCTTGCCATGCCCGGCGGGTTCGACCAGGCCGGCGGCCAGTAAGCGTGAGCGGTAGTTGGCAACGAGGTTGGTCTTGGCCTTTAACCGTTCTCCAATGTTTCCGGCGGTAGAAGGGCCGTCATCCTGGGCCATGGCGTGAAGGAACTCGAGGTCCTTTGGTGAAGCGGTTGAGAGGGCAGCCTCGATAACTGTGCGCGCGTTGCGTCTGTGCGCGGCTTCCAATGCCCGTTCTGACTCTGTGGCTGTCACCGTGCCGTTGTTGTTCTCGGCTTCGCGCCAGAGAAAGTAACCCACGAGCTGGATCAGGAAGGGATAGCCGCCGGTGGATTCCGCTGCCTTTTGGATGAGCTGCGGGGCTATATGGAAGCCGGCAGCGGCAAATATGGAGGTGAAAGAACTTTCAACGTCCCGGATGCGTGCGGCGTGGAGGTCTATTTTGTCGGCTCGGCGCAGGAACGTCGCGACGCCTTCATTGAGCAGGTCTGAGACGGCTGCCGGCAACCCGGCGAAGACCAGACCGATGGGCAGGCGGTCCTGAATGAAGTGCTGAACACTGGCCGCCAATTGAGCAAGTTCATTCCTATCGGCGGCGTGGATTTCGTCCACAGTAATGACCAGACCGGTGCCCTTTTCATCAAGGAGCTGCAGAAGCTCCTCTCCCAGCGTGCGCCATGCCACCTGACGTTCAGGGGCCAGCTGAGTGGTGATGCTGAACCCCGCCGCCGCGATGGCGGTAATTCGCCGGTTCTGCGGACCGTTGCCAAGTTCCTCTGCCAGACTGCGCATGGCCTCGCCAATCCGGCCCATAAAGCCCTCTGTTGCAGTCTCTGCGATAACTGCCCATCCCTCTTGGCGCGCCGCGTCGTGGGTTGCCCCTAGCATTACGGTCTTGCCGATACCTCGGGCTCCGGTAAAGATGGTGAGGAGGCCGGGCGCGCCCGAGCCAAGCCGGAGCCCGTATTCGAACTCGTCAAGCAAGCCTGTCCGGCCGATGATTTCCGGCGGGGTGGCTCCTGCCGATGGCCTAAAGGGATTCTCTATCATCAGTCCATTCTATGAGTACCTGTGAGTTTTGTGAGTTTAGTGTGTCCTGTGAATCTTGTGAGCTAGGGGAGTAGGTCGCCCCGCTTCCTCCGTATCCCGTTACCTTCCGATGAGGGAGCTATCGGCCGGCGGCCGGAGGGCCTGCGGGTCCGCATCGATGCTGTAGATGGTTTCGAAGCGGTCCGTCAGCCTGGTGATGTCTTCAAGGGTGATGTTGATGAACGATGACCGTTTCTTCAGGTGCAGGAAGAGTTCAGTCTGCGGCCACAACAGCTGGTCAACGTACGTGTTGAACGACCGTCCGCTGGCTCGGGTGTAGTCCGCCAGGGCCTTCTGGTCTGTCATCCTCCGACCGTAGGTGAGCTCGATATCGACGTCCCCTAAGGGGTCAATCTCCGGGCTGAGATAGCTCCCGAAGACCCTGAGCGTATTGATAAACATCGGATTTCCCGGTCCGGCGTTGTAGTCCCGCGCACGCTCCAGCACCCCGGCAACGAGCCGGTCTGCGGTCTTTCTGCTGATCGGCTTTCCGAAACTTGCCATCGCCAGGGCATTGCCCTGGATGGTCGTGTCCCACCAGACGTCCCCGTCGTTATCGACCCGTACCTTCTCCAGATATCCGGCAGTTTCCAGCCCTGCAAAGACTGCCCCGAGCTCGAATTCCGTGCCGTTGAGCAGGTCGACGGCGACTTCGGCGACCCCTTCCCGGCCCCTGAACTTGCGGGCAATGGCCCGGGCCAAATCGGCCGGCAGCCCGGCGATGGAATCCGTTTTTGAAACCCTCATGACCACAGCTTAGGCATTTCCTTAGGCATTTCCTTAGGCATTTCCCGTGCCGTCCCGGTCCCGGCGTCCGACAGCCCGTTGACGTGGGAACAACGGTGCATTGGTGTACGTTTCAGTCTCGTCAGAAAGAACTGCCCAGAAAATGTCAGAAATGAGAATCACCTAAAGTGGCAACTGATTACGACGAAGTCCGTTCCGATGTTAAGGAATCCCAGGACCGCTCCCTGGAAGCCCTGCAGTCTGCGAATGCTCCCGATGCCCGCAGCGTCGTCACCGAACTCGACGAAGCGGATGCCCTCGATGAGGGCTTGACTCCCGGGGGAGAGATCGTCGCTGAGGAGCTCATCGTTCAGGTTATTCCTCAGGCTGCGGACGAGTTCACCTGCTACTCCTGTTTCCTCGTCCGGCATCGGTCTCAACTCGCACGGGAAGCCAACGGCCACTCATACTGCACCGAGTGCGAAGGGTAAAGGCCTCTACTGAGCCCTGATTGTTCAGGCAGGTGGACAATTGGGTACATCGGTGTCGGCGCCCACCCAAAGGTGCAGCGGGAGTTGTGAGCCAGGTGAGGCCGAACGCGCAGCCTTGGCACAGCAACCCCTCTGATTTGGTGAGTTCACAAGATTCACAGGATTCACCGATATTCACATGAGATCTCATGGAAAACCCGCTCCGCCCGACAACGGTGGCGACTCCGCCCGATCTGGTCGGGCTCGGGGGAGTACTGGTCGGAACAGGTGCCGTTCCGTTCACAGGGAATGCCAAGGTTCAGACACGCATAATGTACCGAAGCTCCGGTCAACCGCTATTTGACCGGAGCTTCGCCAATTATGGGTATCCGGACTGCTGCACCACTGTGGAGCGAGCTCAAGTGCCCTCGCACAGTCCAGGATTGGCTGCGGATCTGGAACGATGATCCTGTAGATGAACCTAGCGACGACATGGAGGACTACTCGGGGATACGGTAACTGCCACTGGGTAAACTCACGCGTGGGGGCGCCATTGACGGTGTAACCGACAAGGAGGTGCGGGAAACCGTGCCTCAACGAAGAACCGTATCCCGGGTGGCCTCCGCCGTCCTCGCCCTCTCGCTTTCTGGCGGACTCGCCGGGGGAACCCTCATCGGCGTCGCCCCGGCCTCCGCCGCCGTCACCCTAGCACCCCTGACCGCCGCAGACACCAGGGCCGGGCAGTACATCACTAGCACCTTCAACGCGATGAACACCTTCCGCGCCTCCAATGGGATGCGGCCCGTCAAGTTGGGGTTGGATGCTTCCGATCTGCTTCAGGCCAGCGTCAACGACCGGAACATCGACGTATACGGCCCTGACTCGATCCTCAACAGCGACAGGCTCCGCGTCTATGCAGTCTCGCGGAAGTGTGGACACGCGGAGGAAGGGGTTGAGCCCGGCGCGATGGGCGACGCCATCCCGGGCCTCCTCGTCGCCTTGACCGCCCAACCCTTCCCCACAAACGTCAATCGGCGCGTCCCCAACAACGTCAATTTGCAGAGAAACTGCTTCGCAGGCCTTGTGGAACCCTTCCATCGTGGGTGAAACTCAGGAGACAGACGCTGTCGTCTGCAATTTTTGATCGCAGGGACAAAACCAGCGGGAAGGGACGCAATGCTGCGTCCTCATGTCAGCAGGGGCAACGACGCCCTCAGCTAGGATCCCGCCGACCGGGAGGAACGCTATGGCCGGAATGTTCGAACTCTTTATGGATTCAGAATCGTCTTTCAGATTTCGTGTAACTGCGCCGGACGGCACCGTCATGGCTGTGTCAAAAGCCTTCGAGAACAAAAACGCCGCCGTCGCCGGAATCGCTGCCGTCCGGGAGTATGCAGGCATGGGATTGATCAGCGACACATGATCCTTTCACTGTTCAAGGGATGAAATTCGGGCGCGTTCCGGCAACTGACATTCACTCAAGTGCCAAGCCCAGGCCTCGCGCTGGCTTCAGCCAAGCCCGACGGGCCCCATGGACCCGCATCGGCTAGGGCATATTGCCGACCGGCCGTGGTGAAGCAGGCCGGTGCGCTGTCGGCTCATCGGGATCCGGTCACGATCGCGGATCTGAGCTGTTGGATCTACCTGGCGGTGCCAATGGCTAGCTAGTGGCCTGTCGGCGTCGTCATTGCCGATCTGCTGGCGCATACACGTATCAAAACGAGCGTGGTAACGACAGCGGCAACGGATGATCTTATGCCACCGGCATCCGCTCGGAACCTCGTTCAAAACACGAGAAAGTGCGGCTTGGGGCGGCTGCTTTTTGGGGCCGGAACCCCGGTCTCATCGGATTCTCATGTCCCTGGCCGTGCCTCTTTTTAAGCGCACCCGCTTTGTCCTTTCAAATCATGCTGTGGTCTGCACATGAGAATTGAGCGCGTTTGGGTCGATTCGCCTTTCCTGGACCACCCCACACAAAACGCCTTCGTCGACTTCTACCGTGTACTTGTCCGGGAAGACCTGGGTAACGAGAATGCCCTGCCTGCGTTCTAGAGCTGATGGAATCAATCGCTGTACTGCCTGATCCAGGAGCGGACCCAGATCCTGTGGATCATCGACAACGATGTCTAGTCGAAATTCAGAGTTGGTTGGGGTTAATGGCTGAAGCATTGGTGGCCTTTCTAAGACTGGAGAATCTAGATGATCTGTTAGGAACTCGCATCTGCGCTTAAGGCATGAGGAGGGAGGGCCGTGCGTTGAGACGCCAAAAATGACCTGTCTGCAATTTGGCCGGTCACCGCTTGTTGCGTTTCCTGCCTTGGTGCGGGAATGGAGAGATGTCCTTGTTGGACACTCTGGCCAATTCCGTGGGCGCAGGGACATCGTGATCCGAACACCTAGAGCCGAAGACGGCACGGAGGACTAGTTAGTTCCTGACGTTCCGCCGCTTCTGAGTGAGGGCCAGCTCAAACGCTGAACACAATGCTGACTTGTTCGTCGCGTCCGACCGGGGACGACCGCGGGTTATCTCAGGAAGGTTCGCAGTGTCCGGTTGGGATCTATAAGGCCCGGGACTCATTGTAGGGAAAGTAAGAATAAAACCCTATTCTGACAACCTTTGTCTGTGACTTTTAACCGGAGATGGCGGTTAAATCGCAGTTTAGATTGGCGGTTTGTGGTCCCGTCCGGGGAGCCATCAACGGGTGATCGGCAGTTCATGGGACGGCGCGTGGGGGGCCTCTATGGTTTTCGTCAAGCGGCTGAGGGTAGCCGTGGTTCGTAGAAGGTGCCGTCCCTGAGCATGGCGTAGAGGGTGTCGCAGCGGCGGCGGGCCAGAGCGATTAGAGCCTGGTTGTGACGTTTGCCTTCGGCCCGCTTGCGGTCGTAGTAGGCCCTCGACGGAGGATCTTTCAGCGCGGCGAAGGCGGAGAGGAAGAGGGCTCTTTTGAGGATCTTGTTTCCCTTCCGGGATGGGTGGTCTCCGCGAATGGATGTTCCGGATCTCCAGGTCACGGGGGCGAGGCCTGCGTAGGAGGCCAGATGCCTGGCAGATGCGAAGTCTTTGCCGACGATCTCGGTGAGGATCCGTGCTGCGGTCCTGACGCCGACCGCCGGGAGTGACGTCAGGACCGGGTGAAGAGGGTGGGCCTCCACGAGGGCTTCGACCTGGATGAAAACGGTGTCGCGGGCCTGCCGGATGTCGGCGAGCATCCGCGCCAACTGTGGCAGCACGATCGTGGCAGCGTTTGTCCCTACGACGGTGACCGTTTGTTGGTCCAGTGCGTTGATGATCTCGTCGGCGAGACGTTCACCCATCCTGGGTGCAAGCTTTGTGAGCCGGCTGGCGATCCTGCGCCGGCCGGCATGGCGGAGGGCGTCGGGGGTCGGCCAGGTCCGCAGCAGATCCAACAGTGCCGGGTGGTCCAACCGCGGGCCAAGGACACGCTCCAGTGCGGGGTGGATCTGGGTCAGCAGGCCCCGGATCCGGTTCGATGTCGCGGTGGCCTGTTTGGCCAGGTCGTCATCGAAGCCGCAGAGCATGGTCAGTTCCGCGAGCTGTTCGTCAGCGATCTGGATGGAGCGCAACGTGTGCGGCATGGTCCGGGCCGCTTCGGCGATGATGAACGCGTCCCGCGCGTCGGTTTTCGCTTCGCCCGGGTGCAGGTCCGCGATCCGGCGCATCGCCAGCCCGGGCAGGTATCCGACTGTGACGCCGGCGGCCCGGGCAACCGCGACGGGGAGTGCACCGATCGTGGCCGGCTGGTCAACCACGAGCAGGATACTGCCGTGCCTATTCAAAGAGCCGAGGATTTCGCGCAGCCGGGCCTCGTCGTTGGGCAAAGCCTTGTCGAAGAGTTTCTTACCGGCCCTGTCCACGGCAACGGCGTGGTGCTCGCCCTTGCCGACGTCCAGGCCGATGAAGACATCAATGCTTTCGTGGTTTCCGATCACCAGTACCTCCCAGTCACAGCAGCTGATACCCAGTGCTGGACTGTCCGCGGTGTCAGAGCCCGGCATCCACGTTACGCACGACGATCCCCACCTGTCCTGCCTCTATTAGCGGTCTCTCCGGCACCTACCGGACCCCGGTGACAACACCCCCCGGATCATTGAAGACTGGGGGCGGCAATCCTGCCGGGGCCGGCAGGCCAGCACACCCTCATCCTGCAACAGGAACGGGCTACGAAAAAGGTAACGGGGCTGATCGGCCGAGCGGCGGTATGTCTCCTGATTTATCCGTTGACTCCGCCGCTGCAGGTCTCGCCGGGTTCGGGTGTCTGCGGACCTTGCTGAAATGCTTTGATAAATGCGGACAGCCGCGGATCTGCCGGGTCTGTGACGCTTAGTTGTTTTCCCCAGGCGGTTGCTTCGATGCGGGATCCCTGGCCGGGAAAGGGACTGACCAACACGTGGCTCTGGTTGGTTGCAAGCCGGGCGAGTTTGGCGATGTCATCGGCGGGAAGCCCGGGTTGGTAGCTGATCCAGACGGCGCCGTGTTCAAGGGAGTGCACTGCCCGGGTTTCCTGTACGGGCCGGTCGTAGGCTCCGCAGTTCGTCCACACCGGTGAGTGGTCTCCGCCGACGCCGGGACGTTGCGGATAGGTCACCGCGGTCTGGACGTGGTTTCTGCTCAGGCCGGCATAGCTGGTGACTCCTTCGATCATGGTCGGGTCCTTCTCTGCTGCCGGGGTCGGTTGACCGCTGCCGTTTGCGGTGAGCCCGTAGGTGAGCGCGCCGGCTGCGAGGAGGAGTGGCACGCCGACGGCGATCAGCGGCCGCTGCAATCGGGCGGGCCACTTGGACCCTTTTGTGTTGGTGGGTGAGCGTTGCTGTGAACCGGGTGTTGTCCGGGGTTTCATGAGGCCGCCTTCGGGCGCTGTGAACGGTTGCTTGTTTCCGTGAGGGGCTGCTGGTCCGCTGCGGCCCCGCCTACGGTGCGGTCGTTGCGGGTTTCTGGAAGAGGGTGCCTTGGAGGATGCTGCCGTGGAAGGTCCGGGCGGCGACGATGATCCACGCGGCGACCAGCAGGGTGTAGCCGGCAACGGCCATCGCGTCGAACACGGCGAGGTGGGTGTGGGCGGCGAGGCCGGTTAGGCCGGTGACGCAGGTTCCGATGGGGAAGGTGAATGACCACCAGGTCAGGGAGAACGGCAGGCCCCGGCGTGCGGTGCGGATGGTGATGGCGGTTGCGAGGGCGGCCCACATGAGCGCGAAGCCCAGGACCGGCACCCCGTAGAGGACGCCAAGGGCTTCCATGGCCTGGGCCAGGGTCCCGGATACGGCGAGGTGGGCGTTCCCGCCCAGGAGGTTGGCGGCGGTGATGGACTGGCCCAGCGGCCCCAGCACAATCCACAAGGTGGGAACTGCCGCTGCGGCCCCGATTTTGTGCCCTGCGAGCCGGTTCCAGATGAGGGTGGTGATGATGATGGAGGCCAGCAGGCTGAGCCCGAACATCGCGTAGCATCCCATCAGCAGGCTCAGGCGCGCCTGCCCTGCCGGGACGTAGGGCAGCAGCAGCGCCCCGGTGGAAGCCGAAACCATGGGCGGCACGACGGGCATTAGCCAGCCGCCGAACGCACTGTCCTGTGTGACCTGGTGCCGGGTGAACTGCAGATACGGGACGGCAACGGCACTGGCCAGGCCCAGCACGGTACCGGCGACCCAAAGCACCGTATCGATACCGAGTGCCAGCTGTTCGCCGAGGACGTCTTTTCCCAGCAGCAGGGTCCCGGCGCCGACGGTGAGAAGGGCCATGGGCGGTGCGCCGTAGAAGTGCGCCATCACCGGATGGCTGTGGTGGCTTTGGGCGGTTTCCCGGTGCCGGATCCAGTGCACCACGGTCGCGGTGGTTAGCAGTATCAGCAGCATAGACGCCAGGGCCCAGACGACGGTGGCGCCGGTGCGCAGGCCGGGGAACTGCAGGGGCAGCGTCGCGGCGGCGGTCGCGACGATCCCGGTACCCATGATGGAGGCGAACCAGTTAGGGGTCAGGTTCGCGAACAGCTCCGACGGCTTCTCCAGACGGCGCAGGACGCGCCGGCCCCCGGTACGGCCACCCGGGGTCTGTGCCGATGGTGCGGGGTGGTGTTTATCGGCGGTCAGCAGCAGTGTTCCCATACCTTCCATGCTCCCGGTCCCGGACCTGCCACAGTAGGGGGCATACACTTGTCAGGGTACAAGTCGGACTTGTACCGCCTGTGACTTTCCGAAGGAGATTCCCCGATGCTCAGCCCCCGCATACCGGAGCTCTCCGCCCTGGAAATGCTGGCCGCTGTTCATGATCTGGGGTCCCTGTCCGCCGCGGGGAAATACCTTGGGCTGTCCCAGCAGGCTGTCTCCTCCCGGATGCGCTCCCTGGAGTCCCAGATCGGGTTCGTCCTGCTGACCCGGACCCCGCGGGGGTCCACCCTGACAGAATCAGGTGAACTGGTCGCAGGGTGGGCGGCAGAGGTCCTCGCAGCCGGGGAACGGCTCGATGCCGGGATCGCCTCGCTCCGATCCGACACCGCCCGGCAGTTGAAGGTCGCGGCCAGCCAGACCATCGCCGAACACCTGCTGCCGCTCTGGCTGGTCGCGCTGCGCCGCCAGCAGGAGTCCCTCGGACTTACTCCCACGGTCGTGGAGCTGGCGGTGAACAACAGTGAAGCCACCGTAGCCCTGGTCCGATCCGGACAGGCAGCCATCGGCTTCATCGAAAGCCCGCACCTTCCCCCGGACCTGAGCACCGCGGCGGTGCAGGACGATGACCTGGTCCTGGTCGTCGCACCGCGGCATCCCTGGGCCCGGCGCCGGACCCCGGTGACGGCAGGCGAGCTGGCAGCAACCGCGCTGGTCACCAGGGAACACGGCAGCGGAACCCGGGACGCCCTCGAGCACCTGCTCACCACCGCCGGAACCGCGAACCTGGCAGAGCCGCTGGTGGAACTCTCTACGACGGCGGCCGTCCGCTCCGCCATCGCAGCCGGCACGGCCCCCGGAGTACTCAGCGCACTGGCCGTCCGTGACGACCTCGCACTGCACCGGCTCGTCGCAGTCCCCGTCCGCGGGCTGCCTCTGCGCCGCGCCCTGACCGCCATCTGGCAGACCGGCCCTACACCCCCGCCCGGACCGCCCCGTGACCTGGCCGCCATCGCCGCCAAAGCTGCTTCAGGAACCGGCACCCGCCCGAAGACGTGAAATCCGGCACGGTTGTAATACTTTCCGTGATGGGGAAGGCAGCCCGTGGAATGACGCGGGCACACGGGTTCGAAGGAGAGAACACAATACCCGCGAGGGCAGTAGGGGACTCTTCGTGGTTGGCCTGGAATTCGCCGCGTCGGATGCTGAGTTACGCGGGCGGGATTTGCGCGGCGCTGTATCGCGGACCAAGGGAGTGGTCGAGGGACCGTGGTCTGTAACTGGTGGCAGCCGTTCTTGCCGACACACGATCCCCGGCCGGCCAGCTAAAAGGCCGGTGGCGCCCAGGACGCTGCGTTGTGTTATCCGGCGGGGGTGCTGATCTTTTCCCCGGCCGGGTTGATGACCCACCAGATCTTGTTGAAGCCCTGGCCCTTGACTTCGCCCGGGGCGGTGTCTTTGCTGTAAAGGTACAGGGGCATCCCGTTGAGTGTGACCTGCCTGGTCCCGGCGTCGGTGGTGATCACGCCGACCTTTCCGGTGACACCCTCCACTAACGGGGTCCCGGATCCGGCGGTCACCGCCGGCCAGATGGACAGGCAGGCCCCGGTGCAGGCACTTTTCCCGGAGTCTTTGACGTCCTTGTCGAAAACATAGACGGACATGCCCTTACCGTTGACAACCGTGGTCCCCAGGGAGGTTTTCGCGGTCCCCAGATCTGCCGGGGCGGCACTGGTGGTGGGGGCTGACGTTGTTCCGGTGGAGGTCGATGTTGATGCGCCGCAGCCGGTCAGGGCCAGAGCGGAAAGGGACAGTGCTGCCATGGCTGTGCTCAGTCTCGTGTTCATGAAATATTTTTTCTCTTAAAGAAGATCTTTGGAACAGATGCACCCGGGCTGCTCTCAGCCGGTCGTTGCGGTGGATCTGCACGGCGCGGGTTGGCCGCTATGCCCTAAGACGGCGCAGGTGGTGAGAATGGTTCAACCGGGGGCGGAATTTTTTACGGCTGAACTTTTCCCGGCCATTGGGCGTCTTAGCGGGTAGAGCCCGTTCCATCGAGATGTCAGGGGCGTCCATGCCATTGGATGAGCAGATAGTCGCAGAGATCTACCGGGAGCATGCACCGGCGCTGCGGCGCTTCGTGATCGGAATAACATCCAGCCCGGAGCAGGCTGAAGACGTCGTACAGGAAACGATTCTGCGCATCTGGCAGCAGGCGCCCGGGATCACCACCAGTATGCGCGGTTACCTTTTCCGGACGGCCAGGAACATCGTCATCGACAATTTCCGGCATCAACAGCGCCGGCCCCAGCAAACGCAGACGGAGCACCTGGAGCAGATGGCGATTACGGTCGAGCACGTGGACGGGCTGTTGATGAAGGTGCTGATGGAAGAAGCGCTGACCCGGCTCAGTGCCGTGCACCGCGAGGTCATCATTGCCCTGCATTACCGCCGTTTCACGGCGGCCGAAGCCGCCGCGGTCCTCAACCTCCCGGCCGGGACGGTCAAGTCCCGTGCTTTCTACGCCCTCAAGGCCCTCCGCGCCGTTCTGGATGAAATGGGAGTGAAACCGTGAACACGGACCCGGCAGACCACGACGCCCTCCACCACCTGGTGGGCGCTTATGTACTCGGCGCCCTGGAACCCGGAGAGCGGGCACTCTTCGACCAGCACCTGACACTGTGCCCGCGATGCTCGGGCGAGCTTAAGTCCCTGAGCGCCCTGGCGGGGTTCCTTAATACCGTGCCCGCAGAAACGGCGATCAGGATGGCCGCCCCCCAGACAGCGGCCGGACCGGTCCACAGGATCAGGGGCAGCTCCGCGCCCCGTGCAGGCGCCCCGGAGGCGACGGACCAACCCGGGCTGGCGCCGCTGATGGCGCAGCTGGCCACCCGCCGGCGGCGGACCCGACGGCGGACCACGGGATTGGTCTCCGGCACGGCCGCAGCCTTCCTGGTCATCGGCTTCGCAGCCGGCCCAGCCCTGACAGGGTCCCCGAAACCGGAAGAAAGTTATACCAGCAGCGCCGCCTCCGGACCCCAAGTGCAGCTGGGCCTGGTCAAGAAGGCCTGGGGAACCGAGCTGGCCCTGGACGGACGCGGGCTTCCCGACCGCGGAGTCATCTCGCTCTGGGTCAGGGACACATCGGGCAACTATGACCGGGCGGCCAGCTGGAACGCCACAGCCCAGGGCCGGGCCAAGGTAACGGGCGCAACACCAGTGACCATCGAGGACGTGGAAACCATCGAAATCCGCGACACCGCCGGACAAAAAATCGCTGTCCTAGCCAGAGCCGCCAACAACTGACACACCGAAAAACTGCCCGCGCGGATGCCGCCCACACTGGGCGCCCGAGCAGGCGAGAACAAACCCCCAACGGTGCCACATACGACCGTATTCGCTACAAACAAAGCCGACCTCTCGAAGTGTCATTTTCCGTACCCGAGTGCACGGCGAGCCGCCTGTTTCCGCGGTTGTGCAGGCGGGTGTTGAGCACTGGTTTTTCCGTACTCCTCTGCACTAGGGTCGTTTTTGCTTACTACTCCTCTGCACGCCGAGGGAGGTGTCGGAGTGGATGCGGAATCGGCGCCCATTCGTGAGCCGGGCACACTGACGATGCCGGATGAGCTGTGGGATCGGACGAAGTCGGTTTCGGCCGTGATCGGCCCCTTGGCTGCGCGGACGGTCGTAGGCAGGGCAGCGGTTGATGCTGCCGCCACGGTCTTGGACGTATCGCGACGCCAGGTGTACGTGTTGATCAAACGCAGTCGCGATGGTTCTGGTTTGCTGACAGATTTGGCTCCTGGCCGTTCCTCCGGAGGGAAAGGAACCACACGGCTGTCAGAGGAGGTCGAGGACCTCGTCCGGGGGATGGTGCGCAAGCAGTTCCTGACCCGGCAGAAACGGACGTTGGCGTCGGTGTATCGGGATATTGCTGCGGCCTGCCGCGCACGGCAGCTTCCTGTCCCGGCCCGAAACACGGTAGAGCGGCGCATCCGGGCGTTGAATCCAGTTGAGGTAGGCCGGCGCAGGGGAGGGCCCGATGCGGTGCGGTCGCTACAGTCCGCCGGGGACGAGGTGCCGGTCGTCGGCACGATTCTGGAGCGGGTGCAGATCGACCACACCGTCATCGACGTGATCGTCGTGGACGAGCGGGAGCGGCGACCGATTGGTCGGCCGTATTTAACTGTCGCGATCGATGTTTACAGTCGGTGCATCATCGGCATGGTTGTGACCCTGGAGGCGCCCTCGGCAGTGTCGGTTGGGCTGTGCCTGGCGCATGCCGGGACTGACAAAAGACCATGGCTTGAAGGTCTGGGCGTGGAGTCGGGGTGGCCCATGAGCGGGAAGCCGAGACTGCTTTACCTGGATAATGCCAGCGAATTCAAGAGCGAAGCGCTCCGACGAGGATGCGACCAGCACGGTATCGAGCTGGCCTACCGTCCGCTGGGCCGGCCTCATTATGGCGGAATCGTGGAACGGCTGATCGGCACCGCAATGAAGCAAATCCACGAACTTCCCGGGACCACCTTCTCCAACCCCAGCGAACGGGGTCGTTATGACTCCGACCGGGAAGCGGCGCTGACCCTGCCCGAGCTGGAGAAATGGATGGCCCTTGCCGTCACCAACTACCACGGCACCACCCACAGCACACTCGGGCAGACGCCAGCTGGACGGTGGGCTGAAAAGGTGGAGGCGACGGGGCTGCCGCCGGTTACCACGAACCCGACAGCGTTCCTGGTCGATTTCCTTCCCGTCGTGCGGCGTACCCTGACGAGGACGGGCTTCGTCATCGACCATGTCCACTATTTCTCCAATGCGTTGAAACCTTGGATCAGCCGGCGCGAAACGCTTGGGCCGTTCCTTATCCGCCGGGACCCCAGGGACATCAGCAGAATCTGGGTATTGGAACCAGAAGGGGCTCACTATGTCGAGGTCCCTTACCGGACGATAGCTAACCCCTCTGTGAGCCTGTGGGAGCACCGGCACGCCCTGGCACGACTACACGAGCGCGGCGTAGCCCAAGTGGATGAGGCGGCGTTGTTCCGCACCATCGCGCAAATGCGGGAAATCGCAAACACTGCCTCGAAAACTACCAAGCGCATGCGCCGTGACGCCGAGCGCCGCAACGTAATCACGACGCGGCATTCGACGACACCATCCCCATTACTCCCGCCGGAATTCGTTGCCGAGCAGGAACCGGACACGGTCCCGCACGCGGCCCCGGTGCCGCGATTCGATCAGATCGAGCAGTGGTGACCATGCTTGATTACGAGGCACCGGAGTTGTCACACCTGCACCCGAGTGTGCGGGCCGCGGCACGGTTGCCTGCGAACGAGCGGGTTGAATTGATCCGGGCCGACCGGTGGATCGGCTACCCGCGCGCGGTGGAAGCGGTGGCCCGCCTGGAGTCCCTGTTGTCGTGGCCGGACAAACAGCGCATGCCGAACCTGTTGCTTATCGGGCCGACAAACAACGGCAAGTCGATGATCGTGGAAAAGTTCCGCCGGGGACACCCGGCCGTAGCCGAGCCAGAGCGGGAAAACACTCCGGTACTCTGCGTGCAGATGCCCTCCGAGCCTTCCGTATTGCGCTTCTACATCGCGCTCCTGGCCGCCCTTGGGGCACCGCTTCAACCACGACGGCGCCTGGCCGACGTGGAGCAGATCGCGCTGAAACTGCTGCGCTTAACGGGAGTGCGCATGCTCGTCATCGACGAACTGCACAATATCCTCGCCGGGCAAGGCAACAGCCGCCGGGAGTTCCTCAACCTCCTGCGATTCCTGGGCAACGAGCTGCGCATCCCGATCGTCGGCGTCGGAACCCGGGAGGCATATCTTGCGGTTCGTTCCGATGACCAGCTGGAAAACCGGTTTGAACCCATCGTCCTTCCCCTGTGGAACACTGGTGCGGACACCCTGTCGTTATTGGCCAGCTTCGCGGCCGCCCTGCCGCTGCAGCGCCCTTCGGACATCGCTACCGTCGATATGGCGCAGTATTTACTGGCCCGGAGTGAGGGAACCATTGGCGAACTCGCCCGGCTCCTGACGACCGCGGCGATCGCCGCTGTGGAAAGCGGTGAAGAGCGTATCAATCGGCGCACTCTGGTCATGGCTGACTATGCAGGACCCACTGAACGGCGCCGTTTGTTTGAACGCGAACTGATGTGAGACCGCCGGAGCGCTGGCCCCTTCATCCGGCACCTGCAGCAACGGAATCTTTGTCCTCCTGGCTGCGGCGGACGGCGAGCAGCTACGGGATGTACTCCCACCAGCTGCTCGAACACGCACTCGGTCACCGGGAACTCAGCGACGCAGAGCTGGATCTGAACCCGCCACGTTACCTCCTCGACGAGCTCGCCAAACGTACGGGCCTCGACCAGCACCGCGTACAGGCCATGACCATGGCCGGCTGGGTGCCATGGCTCTTCGACTCCCTCACCCCCGCACCCGATGCCTACGAAACCTATGTGCACCAGTTCTCGGTACTCCTGCCACCGACGCGGCGCCAAATCTACACACCGCGGAAATGGCTGCCATGGCTCGCAGAAACCCGGGTGCTGCGGGGATGCCGCGAATGCCTGAAGTCCGGCCCGACGATACTGCTCTTCTGGCAATTGCCGCTCATGGCCAGCTGCCCGGTACACCGACACCGGCTCGAGACCTATGAAGGACACCCTGCTGACTACATCAAGTGGACAACCTCCGCCGAGGACCAGCGGGAACTCCCGGACTCTTTGTTCCTGATGGACCGGTGCACCTGGCAGGCAATAGCGACAGGATCCGTGGATCTACCCCGGCGCTCGGTTCACGCGGGAGTCTGGTTCCGGCTGCTGCGGACCCTCTTGGATGAACTCAGCGCGCCCCAGGGACGATACGGCCGGCAGCTGGAGGACGTGCGCCGGGTCTGGGACCACTGCGGCAACCCGTTCCGAGCCGGCCTGCACACATGGCAACCCTTCGAGACCCTCCACTGGACAAGGCAGCAGCAACTGCTCGAAGCCGCTGCCGCCGCGATGGAAATGATCGAGGCCGGCTCACTCACCGCCCTGGGTACCTCCGCGCACCTTCTGCGTCCCGAACCGAAGGCACCGATCAGCAGCGGGACACCGCCCGGACCACCGACAGCCCGCGCAGGAGCGCAGAAGCAGCCGACACTGGACGAGCTCTGGAACACAGTGACGACTACCTTGGACGCATGCATCACGGCAGCCAAAACTGATCCCATGGTCGCGAAGCACCTCTTCGACTTCGCACACTACGGCTGTCGCAGTGAAGAATCCGTGCGCGCTCTCAAAGACGCCTTCGCCGAGCTTCAGATCCCCCTCGACTCTCTGTCACAAACAAAAGGAAAGAAACCCTTTGCCTGACGTAGAATAAGTAACGGGTTAAGTGACACGTTCCCGATTCCGAATCGGGCAGAGAGTTTGCTGTCACCTAAACGAACGTATAAATGACTCAGAGGAGTAGCCATGCTGGTTGGGTACGTGCGGGTCTCCAAGGCCGACGGGTCCCAGACCACGAACCTGCAGCGTGATGCGCTCCTGGCCGCGGGCATAGACGCCGGATCGCTCTACGAAGACATGGCCTCCGGGAAGAAAGACAACCGACCCCAGCTCGCGGCATGCCTCAAAGCATTACGGCACGGTGACACCCTCGTTGTATGGAAGCTCGACCGGCTCGGGCGGGATCTTCGCCACTTGGTCAACATCGTCCACGGCCTGACAGAACGCGGCATCGGGTTGAAAGTCCTGACCGGGCAGGGAGCGGCCATCGACACCACGACGGCTTCAGGCAAGCTCGTTTTCGGAATCTTCGCTGCCTTGGCCGAATTCGAACGCGAGCTAATTTCCGAACGCACCATCGCTGGCCTCGCTTCTGCCCGGGCACGCGGCCGCAGCGGTGGCCGCCCCTACAAGATGACTCCCGCGAAGCTGAGGCTCGCCATGGCATCGATGGGTAAGCCCGGCACCAAAGTCAGTGAGCTCTGCGACGAACTCGGCGTCACCCGTCAGACCCTCTACCGCCACGTCTCACCCACCGGAGAGTTGCGCCCGGATGGCCACAAGCTTCTGCACGCCAAGTGACATGTGGCCGCCGGCCGACCTGGCGGTTCGGTGACTAACGGCTCTGTTGCGACGGGCGCGGACCGCGCAATGCTGTAAGCCACGGCGGCAGCGATTGAAGGGGCGGGTCCGGGGATGATGTACGGATGGTATGGCGACTGGGGTGTGGGCGGTTGGATTGTCATGGCCCTGATGATGCTGCTGTTCTGGGGTGGTGTGGTGACGGTCGTGATTCTTCTGGTCCGCGGCGGACGCCAGGGGCACGGGGGATACTACGGGTCTGCTCATGATGAGGCTGAGCGGATCCTGAATGAACGTTTCGCGCGTGGGGAAATCGACGCGACCGAGCTGAATGAACGCCGGGCCGCTCTCCGGCGCAAGCCGTGAAGACACTGTCCCGCGGCATGCAGATCCTGATCGGGGCTATCGCGACCGTACTGCTGGCCGCCTTGTCCATGGCGGGGATCACGCTGCTGGGCGGTGGCCCGAATCCGGGTGGAGCAAGGAATCCCGGTGCCACCCGCTGTGCGGCGCCGAGTTTCGCCGGCACCGTCGTGAACGTTACCACGACCGATAGGGGTCGGCCCGGGATGATGCGCGGCGGCATGCGCCTGAGCGCGGACCGGGCCACCGTGGTACACGGCAAAGTGTCCTTCCTGGTCACCAACGCCGGCAGCATTCCCCATGAAATGCTGGTCGTGCCCCTGGCAGGGACCCAGAGCGCAGGAACC
Organism: Pseudarthrobacter sp. CC12; assembly: GCF_039907755.1. Lineage (NCBI taxonomy): Bacteria > Bacillati > Actinomycetota > Actinomycetes > Micrococcales > Micrococcaceae > Pseudarthrobacter > Pseudarthrobacter sp. CC12. The sequence goes on from NZ_JARDJH010000019.1 coordinate 73,436, forward strand.
CGGCCGGTGGGCCGGGACGGAAGAGTCGACGAGGCCGGCAGTCTGGGTGAGGCGTCCGCTACCTGCGCCGACGGTGAAGGAGAGGGCATCCTGCCGTCCACGGCCGGGTGGGTCACGCTTGACCTGCCGCCCGGGCGGTATGAACTCTTCTGCAACCTCCAGGGCCACTATCTGGCGGGGATGTACACCGAGCTCACCGTCACCTGAGCCGGGGCGGCGGCATGGCCCAGCTGCTGCCGTCCGTGCGGGCGGTCAGTGGACGCGACGAGCCCCCCGGGGTGGTGGCGGCCAGCATCCGGTTCTGCTCCTTTCGCTGCGGTGACGTCCCGGATGCTTCACCCGGGGGATCTAAACGACCCTTCGCGCGGCTGATGGCACCTCAGCACGCCTGTAGCTGTGGATCCCGAGCCGGCGGAACACGCGCGCCTTGATGGCATCTGCCACGAGGGCTGCTCCCAGGATTGCGGTGGCTACGCCTGCCAGGACGGACGCCGGGACGGGGGTCATCAGGGTGCCGGTGAGCGCAAAGGCGGCCGCAGCAAGGACGCTTAGGGACGTGGCTGCCAACAACGCTTTGGATGGAGGGTCCTGCCATGCGTGGCCTCCTGTCCGAACGATGTAGATCGTCACTTGGCTGCTGAAGACCAGGGTGAGGAAGACTGTTGTGCGCAATTCGGCGATGCCTGAGTGCAACCAAGGGCCCTGCGCGAGGACGAGGATCAAGGCCGATGCCACCAGCATGGGGATGGCCACAACAACAGCGCCGGTGACAATCTTGACTGCGCTCCATTTGTCCGGGCGGGCGGAGGGCTGTGCCCTGTCGCTTGTCGCCGCCATGCTGACGACATCATTCGCCAGCAATAGCAGCGCCATCAGCAGGGGTGTGAATACGAAGGCCTTCCACGCAAAAACGCCCAGTGCCAGTAACAACGGGATTTCGATCTTTTTCACGCTCACGTTCAGGGCGTAAGTGAGTGAACGCTGGTGGATCCGGCGGCTCTCCTGAACAAGGGCAACAATGTCTCCAAGTCCGCCGCGTGCCAGGACTGCTCCGGCAGCGGCTTTTGCCACGTCAGTGGCTCCCTCGACGGCGATGCCGACCTCAGCCTGTCTCAGCGCGGGGGCGTCGTTGACGCCGTCGCCCGTCATCCCGACGATCGCTCCTGCCCGCTGCAGGCCCTTCACCAATTGGTGCTTATGTTGGGGGAGGACCTCGGCGACTGCCGCGATTCCGGTGAGATCCATTGCCGAAGGGTCCAGCTGGCCGGGAAGGACCACGGATCCGTCCATGCCGAGTTGCTTCGCTATCGCCGCTGCGGTCTGTGCACTGTCGCCGGTGATCATGATCGTCCGTACTCCGAGTTCCCCGAGCGCTGTGAGCATGGGTTGGGCTTCGGCGCGGGGTGCATCGGCCAGTCCAACCAGTCCGCAGTATTTCCAGGGGCCCGATTCTTCCCGTCTTGCTACCGCAAGAACGCGTGCACCCTCCGCGGCCAGTTCGGTGAGGGCGTGGGGTTCCTCCACACCGGTCAGTGCCGCTATGGCTGCCGGGGCACCTTTGGTTACCTCCAGAGGGGTGCCCGCCCCGTCTGTCCAGCGTGCCTGGGACCGTTTGGTTGCCGGGTCGAAGGGGACAAAGCTGGTCCGCATCCAGTGTGGCTCTACAGTGGACCCCGGCGTGGCCAGGATCGCCAGATCGATCGGGTCCTGAGTGGCTGCATCGGATGCAGCAGCGGCGAACTTCAAGGTTTCACCGGGATCGTTTCCTTCGGTGCCGGTGACGCGGGTCACCGTGAGTTGGTTGAGGGTAAGTGTGCCGGTCTTGTCGATGAACAGCACCTCCATGGAGGCGGCGTCCTGGAGCACTGACAGGCGGGTGGTCAGAATGCCGTCCCGGGCAAGACGCCGGGCGCCGAGTGCCCCGGCCAAGGCAAAGGCAGCCGGCAGTGCGACCGGCACCGACGCCAGCAGCAGCACCACGGCGAGGGACAGGACGGTTTCGATCCCTGCCCCGGTCCAGGCCAGGTAGGCCGTGCCCGCCACGGCGATCACAAGGTCAACGGCGATAAAGACCCGGACCATGCGCAGAACCAGGCCTCCAAGATGCTCTTTGGGAGCTGACGTTCCTACAAGCTGTGCCGTGCGGCCGAAGTATGTGCCGGTGCCCGTTGCCAGCACACGGGCCGTCACCTCACCCCGGACGACGACCGTTCCCGAGTACAATGTTGACCCCTGGGCCCGTTCGACGGGCGTGGACTCCCCGGTGAGGCTTGACTGGTCCGCCAGCACCTCGCCCTCGAGCACCTCCAGATCGGCCGGGACGAAATCACCCAACCGCACGTGCACAACGTCGCCCGGCACGAGTTTCGCCGCCGGCACCAAAGACCACAGCCCATCCCTGAGGACCCGTGCCGTGACCTGCAAACGCGATCGTAACAGCGCCAACGCGTCCCGCGCCCTGCCCTCCTGAACGATTCCTATGACCGCGTTCAGCGCCAGAACGGCGGTGACCAGGGATGCATCAGCCCACCTTCCGAGGACGAGTTCAAGCAGCGCTGTAACCTCCAGCATCCACGGCACCGGTGCCCAGAACTTCATCGCCAGCCGCTTGGGCCATCCATCCTGCTGGTCCGGGACCTCGTTGGGGCCCGTTTCGATCAGCAGCCTCGCAGCCTCGGCCGATCCCAGTCCTTCCAGCATGCGCTGAATCTTCCCCTCCATGCCGTGCCTCGGTCCGGTCGTCCGGTCCCATGCGAGCACCTCATCGCACCGCACGCGGTTTGGCCAGAGGCGAAGGGCCCACGCCGGCGCCGCCTGCAGCGACCACGTTCGCTGCGGGTTCCTGCTAAATCTCAGGGATGGTCGCTCTGAGAAGATCCCGGGGTGCCGGTGAAGACGGCCCGATCACAGCCCTCGAGCGTCTGCGCCGGAACGTCACGGCAAATGCAGCGGCGCCGACGAGGAATATCATTCCTGCCACCCAGGTATTGACCCGCAGGCCCAGAATGAGGTTGGCGTAGTCAGAGCGCAACAATTCAAAAACGAAGCGTCCCGCCGTGTAGCCGGCCACATAGAGTGCGAACACGCTTCCCGCGCCCAGCACGAAGCGCCGGTCCAGGAAAAGCAATATGGCACCGACCGCTATGCACCAGATCGATTCATAGAGAAAAGTTGGCTGGAAAAACCCAATGACCACCGGGGTCCCTGAGGGGTCCATCACGGCCGAACCGGTGGCGGGATCCATCTGATGGATCTGAAGCTTCCATGGCAGCGTGGTCGGATCCCCGTACAGTTCGTTGTTGAACCAGTTTCCCCACCGGCCCAAGGCCTGGGCGAAAACCAGTCCAGGTGCCGCAGCATCCATGAACGCCACCAAAGAGACGTTGTGCCTGCGGCAGCCAACCCAGGCCCCGACGACACCCAAAGCCACGGCACCCCAAATCCCCAAGCCGCCATCCCAGACTGCAAAGGCATTCCAGGGATTCCTGCCTGGCTGGAAGTAAAGCTCCGGGTCGGTGACGACATGGTAGATCCGCCCACCGATGATTCCGGCCGGGACCGCCCAAAGACAAATGTCCACAACCTGCCCCGCCTGGCCGCCCCGGGCATGCCAGCGCCGCGACGTCAGCCAGACAGCGAATACAATCCCGGCCATGATGCAGAGCGCATAGAAGTGGATGGTCAACGGGCCAAGGTGAAAGGCACTGACCGTCGGGGACGGAATAAATGGATCACGGTCGGTCATGGGGTCCTGTTCTGGAAGTACGCCGGCTTTGGTGTTCGTTGAGGGCACGTTGGATGCCCACCGCAGCCCACAAAGCGGTCAGAACCCACCACCAGGCATTGTCGGATCGAGTCAGGGAAAGCACAAGAAGGAGGGCGACCGCTGAAGCATCGAGGAGGAAGACAGGCCAGTACCTGGCCGTCCGTTCCGGCAACGGAGGGCCGGTCATTAGGGTCTCTGGTCCTGCTGGGCAGGGTTCTGGTGTTGCAGCTCGTCCTCGATTTCCAGCAGTGCGGCGAGGGCGGCCAGGGCAGGGATCGCGTTTTCTATAGCCTGCTGCTCCGTCTGAGTCAGTTGTTGCAGAGCGTGGCCCAGTCGTCGATGGTTCGCAGCCTGCCAGGCTGCAAGGACTTCCGCTCCGGTAGACGTGAGGTTGAGCATCACGGCCCGGCGGTCACCGGGGCGGGGAGCGCGGCTGACCAAACCGGACGTCACCATCTGTTGAATGAGGCTGCTAACCGTGTTGGTTGCCAGCCTCTGACGCTCCGCCAGATCCCGGACTCCGATGCCCGGCTCATCAGCCAGTCGCTGAAGAACCTCGACCTGGGCCATGGGCAGAGACTCCCAGGGGAAATCCTGCCGGACACTGGAGCGCAGGACCCGGCGAAGGCGCGTTATCACGCCGGTCAGTGACCACGCATCCGCGCCCGGGGAATCATTCACCTGCGTAGCAGCGGAGGAGCCGGGGACATCCAACGAATTCATGTCGCTAGCTTATCCCCGTAGTTCCCACCTAGAATAGTTCTGTGACCGAACAACATGCTTCCGGCCCGGCCGCCTCCCTTGCAGACTCCGCCCGCGGCTGGGGGAAGCTGGTGCGGGAACCGGCCCGCCCGGACTGGGTCCGGCGGCGGCCCGGTGCCCCCTGGTTGGTCGTTGCGACGGTGTGTATCGGTGCTTTCATGGGCCAGTTGGACGCCAGCATTGTGACGTTGGCGGTTCCGAGCATCAGAACGGATATGAACGCTTCGCTCGCGCAGGTGGAATGGGTCGCGTTGATTTATCTTCTGGTGTTGGTGGGCAGCATCTCTGCCGTTGGCCGTCTTGCAGACATGGTGGGGCGGAAACTGCTCTACACCTACGGCTTCGCGTTGTTTACACTCGCTTCCCTGGGGTGCGCGCTGGCGCCGGACATCACCTGGCTCCTGGTGGCCCGGGCGGTTCAGGCGGTGGGGGCGAGCATGCTGCAGGCAAACAGTGTGGCGCTGATCCGGACCAGCATGCCCGCCGGTAAGCTCGGCAAAGCCATCGGCCTTCAAGGGGCCGCGCAGGCGATTGGCCTGGCCATGGGCCCCTCTGTAGGTGGGCTCCTCATTGGCCTGGGCGGCTGGCGGTGGGTCTTTTTCGTGAACATCCCCGCGGGCATCATCGGGGTGGTCCTGGGCTGGCTCCTGCTGCCGCGAACCCACGTCAAGGCCCCCCGCGTACCGTTGGACTGGCCAGGGCTGGTGGCTCTGATGCCCGCGGTCGGCGCCCTCCTTCTTGCGCTGTCCGAGGCGTCCAGGTCCGGTTTCGGGAACCTGCCTGTTCTGGGCCTGCTGGCGCTGTCAGCCGTTCTTTTCGCCCTCTTTGTCCTGCGGGAACGCAACGCGCGGCATCCCTTGGTGGACCTGTCGTTGTTTCACGCCGGGACGTTCAGCCGGGGTATTACGACAGGACTGCTGAGCTATCTCGTCTTGTTCGGCGTCTTGTTCGTCACGCCCCTGCACCTGGAGTCGGAGTATTCCCTGCCCCCGGCCCAAGCAGGCTTGCTGCTGACGGTACTTCCCGTGGCGTTAGGCCTCGTGGCTCCCGTCGGGGGTTATTTGGCCGACCGGTCAGGCCCGCGTCTGCCGACCTCGACCGGTATGGGGCTTGCCGCTGCGGGGCTGGCGATCCTGATACTCCCTTCCGCCGGTGTGTGGGGCACCGCGGCGGCCTTGGCAGTCCTCGGGTTGGGTCTTGGGCTCTTCACGCCGGCGAACAACTCGGCAGTCGCCGCGGCCGGACACGACCACCAGGCGGGCATGGTCAGCGGAGTGATGAACATGACCCGGGGAGTCGGAACATCCCTCGGCGTGGCCTTGGGCGCAGCAGCATATTCGCTCGCCCCGGCCCTGGCGGAGAGTGCTGGCATTGAGGGAGGGGCCGGACTCGGTTTCCAACTGGCTGCCGCACTCCTGGCTGTGCTCGCCGCCTTGGCTGCAGTCCTGTCATTACTGGGTCGGCGCCCGGGATCCAGAACCGGGGCAGGGCCGAAAGATGCCGCCGGCCGCGCATCCCGTCATGGGGCAGAAAGCCAGAGGTAGCGATGTCCAATCCAGAAACCATGCCGACCGGGGCGCACGCCCAGCCACCCTCGGAGTCCGGGAAGAGGTTGATGCTGGCCGCAGGCACAGTCCTGGGCAGGTTCGTCGCTTTCCTTGGGCTGAGTGTGGTGTGTGGGGCGCTTGTGGCTGGCCTCCTGGTGCCCGCTGCGGCCGTGGCAGAAAGCGTCGTGGGCGGCTCGGCGCAGTATGCCGAGAGCCTCCCTGCCGGTTCCGTTGCGAACTCTCCCAGCCAGGTGACAAGGATCCTCGCGGCCGACGGGTCGCAAATCGCGACGCTGTTCAACGAGAACCGCACCGAGGTTCCGCTGGACCAGATGTCCCCCAACATCACGAACGCGATCGTAGCCATCGAGGACTACCGCTTCTATCAACACGGCGGCATTGACCCGCAAGGGATCCTCCGGGCCTTGGTGACCAACGCCGGCGGCGCCCACCAAGGCGCCTCCACCCTGACCCAGCAGTACGTGGCCAACATGCTCAACGAAAACCTCATCGCCGAAGGCAAGAACGCCCAGGTCGTGCTCAACGGACAGAAAAGCATCAGCGACAAGCTGCGGGAAATGAAACTCGCCATCGCCCTAGAGAAGCAGTACTCGAAGGAGCAAATCCTCGCCGGATACCTCAACGTCGTCTCCTTCAACGCCAAAGCCTTCGGTATCCAGGCAGCCAGCCAGTACTTCTTCTCCGTCGATGCCAAGGACCTCACCCTGCCCCAAGGGGCCCTGCTGGCCGGCCTGGTCAACGGACCCTCGCTCTACGACCCGAGCCAGCATCCCGAGGCGTCCAAGGGCAGGCGGGATCTCGTCCTCGATGCGATGCTCGAGCATGGCTACATCAACCAGAAACAACACGACGATGCCGTCACAGCCCCGATCCAGCTCAAGCTCAACCCGCCCAAACAAGGCTGCGCCTACGCTTCCCAGGCACAGTACTTCTGCGACTACGTCCTCCATCAAATCGAGAATGACGCCGCCTACGGAGCCACCCAGGACGAACGGGATCAGAAGATCATGGCCGGTGGGCTGACGATCAAAACCACGTTGGATCCACGCCTTCAAGAACCGGCGCAAACCCAGGTCGACGCAACCACCGGGGCCAACCCGGACAAATGGGGTGCCTCCCTCGTCACCATTCAGCCCGGCACCGGCAGAGTCCTGGCGATGGCACAAAACTCCCGCAAGCTGGGGGCCCAGGGCACCGGCTTCGTGTCCGACTACAACTTCAACGTCGACAGCGCTGACAAGAACGGCAACAGCCTCGGCGGCGTGGGCGGCATGCAGCCGGGCTCCACCATGAAGCCCGTGACCCTCGCGGCGTGGCTGGGAGAGGGTAAAACCACGAACCAGATCGTTGACGCCTCCAAGCGCCGCTACGGCGTGAACTACCCATGGAAAACGACGTGCCATCCAGTCCAGGGCTGGTTCGACAGCACCGTGCCGCCGTCCAAGGACCTGCAGAACGACGAACCCAACTGGTACCGGCCCATGACCGTCCGCGAAGGCATCTACCAGTCCATCAACACCGCAACGTTCGCGTCCCTCGCCGGACTCAGCGACGTCTGCGACGTCCAGCGCGCCGCCGACGCCATTGGGCTGCACCTGGGCGAAGGGAAAGACCAGAAGATCGATCTCTCCACCCTGGGGAACATTCTGGGCAGCCAGAATGTCGCGCCCCTGACGATGGCAAACGCCTTCGCCACATTCGCCGCGAACGGAACCTACTGCACCCCCATCTCCATCACCGAAGTCGATGACGCACACGGCAAGCACATCGGAGGACAGACACAGGCTTGCCAGCAGGGGGCGTTGAAGCCCGACGTCGCAAAGGCCGTCACCAACGTCCTCCAGGACGTCCTCACTAAAGGCTCCGGGCTGCTCATTCCTCAAAAACTCGGTGTCCCAGACGCGGCCAAAACCGGCACCAACGAATACAACAACCAAACCTGGGTCGTCGGCTACACCCAAGGCCTGGCCACGGCCTCCTTCTTCGGAGATCCCTTCAACGGCGGCCCAACCCGGCTCGGACGAACCGTGACCGTCAACGGCAAGTACTACCCCGCCGTGGACGGTGCCTTCATCGCAGGCCCCCAATGGGCGCAGTACATGCAGCACGCCGTCGGCCTTTACGACCACGGCAACTTCGACTCCCCACCTCAAAACCTCATCAACGGACCCGCAGCCCCAACAACAAGAAACACCAGCACGCGGTAATTAATCACTCATCGACGTGGAGACGGTCGTCGGCGGCACGGAGATCGGCGATCCGATAAGGTATCTCTTCCCCTGCAAACTTGGGGTTTGCGCCCGCCCCTCGCTCAACTATTCGCTCCGATGCCAGCCGCTCGAGGTTCTGGGCCGCCAGAGGTTGCCGGCTGCTCAATGCCTGCGCCGGACTATACAACTGGGGCAACTGGGCACCTGTGCCGCCACGGTAAACGTCCTCAACCCTGCGTGCACACAGAAAAGCCCTCATCCGTACGGATCCCGGACGGATGAGGGCTTTTTGTTTGGTTCCCCGCAGAGGTGCGGTGGAACTGGCCACCCCCCATAAATAGTTGCCTCGGGCCACTTCCTTGTGCACACGATAGCCCCGTTCCATGGCAGGGGCAACCGATATGAGCGGCGGTTGCAGATGGCGAATGCATTCAACGGGTTCCGGCAGGGGAGGAAATACCGTTCGGGGTCGGTGATGAGGGCGATTGCGTTCACAGGACGTAGAAGTGGATCGTCCGTGGTCCCAGATGAAACGCGCTGACGGTCGGTGGTGGGCTGAATCACTCTGCTGGAGTCTGAGCGGCCATCGGATCCTGCCGAATGGGGAACGGGGAAGGGGCGGCCTAAGCCTAGGCTCAGCGTGGCCCGGCGGCGGCTTTCCCTACGGCGGCAGGATGCTGGAGGCGTCGGCGATGGGTGCGGAGAGCAATGTGCCGGCAGCCAACCCACCGTCCGCTCCATAGCCTGGACTCCCACCGCTCGGGGCGGGTTACGTCGGGGGTCGCAGTTCCAACGGACAGGTTTTCAGCTCGGTTGCTGTGGCTTGGCCGGGAACAACGGCCGGCAGTCTGTGCAGACCTCGGCTTCGGCATTCCCGGGATCCGGTGCAAGAGAGACTCGGCGCTCCAGTTCCAGGCGTGCCCGGAGGGCCCAGGCCATCACGGCCAGGGCAAGGATGCCGACCGCGATCTGGGCCGGCGGCTGGTCACCCCGATATGTATTCGCCCACACCAGGCCCAGGAGACCTGCCACGGGCCACCGCAGATCACAGAAGGTGGCCGCCGCTCCTATGGGGGCTCCCACATAGCTGCCGGCCAGAAGGCCAGCGAGGATCGAGCCGGCAGCGACGAACACATATCCGGTCCAGCCCGATGTGGGGACCGCCGCGATACCGGTTGCGGCCAGAAGGAAAACGGCCGAGGCCGCAGCAACGGCGATGGCGCTGACAACGCGCTTCCGGGCCCAGCCCAGGACTCCGCCGGGCAACGCGCGCCGCCGTCGCGTGGGACTGGGGGCCGCGGCGCTGCCTGCACCCATGTACTCGTCGCTCCGGTTGCTGGCAGTCATGGTTGCTCCATTTCCCGCGGGATGCGGCGTGGCTGCAATGCGGTCCACACGATCACGACGGCGACCAAGGTGAGGGCGGCGAGTCCCAGTCCCGAGTACCCGGCCGCGGCCAGCACCGGGCCGGCCAGCGCGCCACCGACGGCGCCGGAGGCATTCATGCCCAGGTCCGACACACCCTGGAGCGCGGGCCGGTCCTGCGGTTGCGCGGACTCAGCGACCAGTGCTGACCCGGCAACTACGGAGGCCGACCAGCCGAGTCCCAGAAAGACCAGGCTGGCGGTCACTGCCCCGCGGGAATCCGCGGCTACCCCGGCCAGCACCAGCGAAACCACCAGCATCCCCTGCCCGGCCAGGATGGTAGGCATCCGGCCCACCTTGTCCGACATCCATCCGAAGAGGGGCGAGAGGGCATACATGCCGGCGATGTGGAGGCTGATGGTCAGCCCAACGACGGTCAGGCTGGCGCCGTGGGCGCGCAGGTGCACCGGGGTCATGGACATCAGCGCCACCATCGTGGCGTGGCTGAGGGCCACGGCCGCGACCGCGTACCGGGCGCGGGGGTTGCTTCGCAGCACCGCCAGGCCACCCCGGGGGCGGGGAGCCGCGGCGTCGTGCACCCGCGAGGCCATTGCTGTCAGGAGCGGGTCCGGTCGCAGACCTCCTGCATAGACGGCGGCAGCTGCGAGTTGGGCAGCGATCGAGAAAGCGAAAGCACCGGTCAGCGGCGGCAGGCCGAGAGCGGCACCGACCGCTTCGCCGGGATCGAAGAGGTTCGGGCCCAGGACAGCGCCGATCGTGGTGGACCACACCACAATCGAGAGGTCGCGGCCGCGGGACGCGGGGCGGGAAAGATCGGTGGCAGCAAAGCGGGCCTGCAGGTTCACGGCTGACCCGGCCCCGAGCAGCATCAGGCCCAGCAGCAGCAGGGCAAAGACGCCAACGGCCGCCGAGATAATGGCGGTGACGGCGCCGGTCCCGGCAATTACCGCGCCGGTGGACAGCGAGACGCGGCGGCCGCGCGCCTGCGCCAAACGGGCCAGGGGCACTGCGGCCAGGGCTGCGCCGAGTGTACTCATTGTCGCGGCCATCCCGGACCAGGCAGTGGATCCTGAGAGCTGTGCCGCCAGAAGTGAGCCCAGGGACAACGTTGCCCCCATCCCGATCCCGCCAAGGATCTGGCCGCTGACAAGAACCGGAATCACGCGGCGCTGAAGTCGCGGGGGTCGGCCGTCCCGGCGTCCACCGAATACCGGGACTGCTGCGCTTCCCGGTACTGCGTCCGCCGGCGTGCTTTCTTTCTGCATGACGTTCCTTCGTGAAGAGCTGTTCAGCAGGCCTCTGCGGCGGCTGCTTCAACGAGGCTCCGGGGCGGCTAAGTTACCCTACCGTCCGAAGAGTCTGGCGAAGAAGCCCTTGCCGGTCCGGCTCTCCTGATCGTGGCCGAGGCAGCGTTGGGAGCTGGGAACTCCGCGCAGGACCTGGTCTACGTGCTGGCCGCATCCGGCCCATGTCGTCTTATTGCATTTCTTGCATGTCACTGCCCTGCACATGTCGTCCTCCTGGGTAGGTACTTCGCTGAACAGGGTGCGGCGGCCCGGGTGAACGCACCCGTGCCACCGCACCCTGGTTTTACTCAATTGGTGTTCGCGCTGCTGCGTCTGGTTAGACGGCGGGGACGCTGTTCTGCCGGGCGTTCCAGGCGGCGTAGCTGCCGTCGAGTTCGACGACGTCGTACCCGGCACGGCGCAGGGCGCTGGCGGCTACGGAGTTGCGGACGCCGGACTGGCAGTAGGACACGATGGTTCCACCGATGGGCAGCTCGTCCAGGTGCCACATGACGCGGCCGCCGCTGAGCTGGTGGGAGCCGGGTACGTGCCCGGCCTGGTGCTCGGTCTTGTTGCGGACGTCCAGGACCATGGCGGCGTCGAACCCGTCGAGTTCCTCAGGCTGGATCAGCTTGGGGGTGAAGGTGGGCAGCCCCTCGATGCCGGTCAGGTAGCCGGCCACGTTGTCGATGCCCACGCGGACCAGGTGGTCCCACATATCCTGGGCCTGCTCCTGGTCCTTCGCCAGGAGCACCAGCGGGTTCTTGTCCGTTTCCGGGTTGACCACCCAGGCGCCGTAGCTGGCCACGGACTTGCCGGCCGGAACGTTCAGGGACCGGGCCACGGTGCCCTGGTGGACTTCGCCGTTGGAGCGGGTGTCGATGAAGGTCAGGGTGTCATCCGCCAGGCCCTGGGCCACGACGGCGGTGTCCAGTTCCTGCAGCGGGGCACGCTCACCCATGACAGCAGGGCCTTCACGGTTTTCGCGCTTCATCCGGCCGAAGTAGGCGTGGGCGTCAGGCTGGCCATCGAG
>NZ_JARDJH010000002.1:0-301925 GCF_039907755.1 Pseudarthrobacter sp. CC12
CAATCACCATCGAGCCCACACTGCACTCAAAGGTAAGACACCGGCCAGCCGCGTCATCAACCTCTCAGGTCAATACAGCTAGCCGGGGCCGCCGTCCCGGACATGGCGCAGGATGTCGTCCACTACGCGCGCGAGCGGCGCGGAGGCGTCGATTGGGATGCCGCCCGGCGGGATTTCTTCCCGGGTTACGTGCAGGTGTTCGATCAGCTGCCGTTCCGCCGCCTGGCCGCCCCATTCGTCCGGCGGCCGCTGGTCAAGGCGCCGACGCAGCGTTTCAACATCCGGCTCCAGGACGAAGACGGCATCGAACAGGTCGATGAAGGAGGCCAGGTTCCTGGACCCGCCGCAGAAGAATGTCGCTGGTTCCCGCTGGTCTGCGGCCAGCTCCCGGACGTCGGCCACCCGCCAGAGGTGATGGCTGTGCACTGCGGTTCCGGTGATCCCCGCAACCGGTTCGCCGGTTTCCGGATCACCTTGGTAGGCGAGGTCACGGTCTCCGTTGATGGCCTGGTAGCCGCGCCGCCGCAGTTCATGGCATACAGCGGTCTTACCTGTACCGGAACCACCCTCGACAAGGTAATTCTTCCTGCCCATGCCTGATGGTACCGACGAACGGCAGGGGTGGGATGGTTTGATTGGTCAGTGCTTCGTGTAAAACGCTTTGTGGTCTTCAGCCTTATCGTGCTCTGTGCCAGCGCAGCGTTCTCTTTCTGGGTGATGGGCCAGGCAGGCGCCGGGGCCAACGCCGCCACGCCCGCGCCGCCCCTCGCCGCGGCCAGGCTCCAGGCCGCGCCTGACGGGATCGCCACCGCCGTCAACGTCACACCGGTCCCCGAATCCACGTGGCTTGGCCACGCCGCCGCAGCAACCGGCATTCCCGTGCGCGCGCTGCGCGCCTACGTCAGTGCCGCTGTCACCGCCAACCAAGCTGCTCCCGCGTGTGGAATCGGCTGGAACACTTTGGCCGCCGTCGGCTTCGTCGAATCAGCCCACGGAACCTACGGCGGCGGCAGCCTGAGTTCCGCCGGCCAGGCCAGCGGCCCGATCGTGGGCCCGAGCCTCAACGGTGCAGGGTTCGCCGCCATTCCTGACACCGACGGCGGAGCCTTGGACGGTGACGCGCAATGGGACCACGCGGTGGGCCCGATGCAGTTCATCCCCTCCACGTGGCGTATCGCCGGGATGGACGGGAACGGGGATGGGGCAGCGGACCCGTTCAACATTGACGATGCAGCCTTAAGCGCGGCCACATATCTGTGCGGCCACGGCGGTGACCTCACCACTGCCCGGGGCTGGACGGATGCAGTGCACGCCTACAACCATTCCGACGCCTACCTCCGCCAGGTGCGCTCCCAGGCCACCGCCTACGCAGCGGCAACGGACACGGTCCAATGACGGGCAGGCGAAGCAGCGGGCCCCGGCGTCCTGCCCGTCAGTCGCGCTGCCAGGTGACCGGAAGCTCCTTCAACCCGTAAACGATGCTGCTTTCCATGCGCTCCAGTTCCGCTCCGGGAGCCAGGGACAGGCCCGGCAGACGGGTCAGCAGCGCCTCCAGGGCGATCCTGGCCTCAAGCCGTGCCAGCGGGGCACCCAGGCAAAAGTGGATGCCATGGCCGAAGGCCAGGTGCCGGTTGGGGCTGCGGTCGATGTCGAACTCAGCGGCCGCCAGGAACTGCTGCCCGTCGCGGTTGGCCGAGCCGATCCACGCCACTATCGGAGCGCCGGCGGGAACCCTTTGGCCGCTGAGGACAGTTTCCGCGACCGCCACCCGGTACATGGACTGGACCGGTGACCGAAAGCGGAGGACTTCTTCGAGCGCCTGGGGGAGCAGGCCCGGTTCCTCAAGGAGCCGGCCAAGCGTGCCGGGTGACTCGGCCAGGCACAAAACGGCGTTGCCAATCAGGTTGGTGGTGGTCTCATTGCCTGCAACCAGCAGGAGGCTGCAGAAACCGAGCAGTTCCGGCACCGTCAGCCGTTGCCCGCCGATCTCCGCGGACAGCAGGCTGCTGATAAGGTCCGTGCCGGGCCTGCTCCGGCGCCGGTCGATCAGGGCGAGGAAGTATTCCACCATTTCTGACGTGGTGGTGTCCTGGGTTTCGCCCGCGGGAGCGGTCCGCGTTTGGCTGACGATGACATCAGACCAGTGCTTGAAGCGCTCCCGGTCCTCCGCGGGAATGCCCAACAGCTCCGAAATCACGATGACCGGCAACGGATAGGCCAGGTCCCTGATCAGGTCCGCGCTTCCGCCGGCAGCGATCCCGTCGAGGAGCTCGTTGGTGAGTCCGGCGATGCGGGGAGCCAGGGCGTCCACGGCCTTGGGCGTGAACGCCTGCGTGACCAGGGAACGCAACTGTCGGTGCCTCGGGGGATCGGTGGTGATCAGGCTCGCCGCGAATAGTTGCCCGGTACCGGACGGATTGTCCCCGCCCATCCGCGATGAAAACGTTGCGTGTTCCGACAACACCCGCTGGACGTCTTCGTACCGGAAAACATGCCAGCTGCCCGACTGGCTGTCCTGGAAGACCGGAGCCATTGCCCGCATGCGCTCGTACTGCGGAAAGGGATCAAGCGGATATTCGGCGGACTGGGTGGAATCCATGATGGCCTCTCTGCCAGCCGGCGCCTCCTGGGCACCAAAAGCGCCGGACCCTTGTTTGTGTGACCGGAGGTTTTTGATCCTAGCCCTGGCGGGCCCCGGCGTCATCAGGTGCGGGCCGCCAGGTGCGCGTCCCGCTCGTATGGCCGGGGGATGGGGTAAGTTCGGCCCTATGGAATGCGTAGTGATCTACAGCGTGCGCGAGGGTGTGGACAGGGCGACGGTCATGTCCGTCTATCCCCGGCACAAGGCCTTCTACGAAGCTTTCCGGGCCGACGGCGGAGGGCTGACTGCCCTGGGCCCTTTCCAGTCTCCCGAAGCCGGCCTGAGCTCAATGGGCATCTTCACTTCGCGCAGTGAAGCTGAACGGTTCATCGCCGGAGACCCCTTCGTAACCGAGGGGTTCGCAGACCCCAAGCTGCTCGAATGGAATGCCGTGCACCTCGCCTGAGGGACGCAGCCGCACGCAACTTTCCCACCAACCGACCACTGAACGCGAGGACTCATCATGCAGCACCGGACCCTGGGCCACAGCGGCGCCGTCGTCACCAGCTTCGCGCTGGGCACCATGACGTTCGGCGCGGAGGCGACCGAAGAAACCTCCCACGACATCCTGGACAGCTACTTCGACGCGGGCGGCAACTTCATCGATACCGCCGACGTCTACAGCTCGGGAGTGTCCGAAGAGATCATCGGACGCTGGCTGGCCAGGCGGGCGGGCCTGAGGGACCGGGCGGTGATCGCCACCAAAGGGCGTTTCCCCATGGGAACGGCACCGAACGACGTCGGAACATCGCGCCGGCACTTGACCCGCGCACTCGATGATTCCCTCCGCCGCCTGGGAGTGGAACAGATCGACCTGTACCAGATGCACGCGTGGGACCCCATCACCCCCCTGGAGGAGACCCTGCGGTTCCTGGACGACGCCGTAGGCCGCGGGAAAATCGCGTACTACGGGTTTTCGAATTTCCTGGGCTGGCAGCTCACCAAGGCGGTCCATGTTGCACGCAGCCAGGGCTGGAACCCGCCCGTCAGCCTGCAGCCCCAATACAGCCTCCTGGTCCGGGACATCGAACATGAGATCGTACCGGCCGCGCTTGACGCAGGAATCGGCCTGTTGCCGTGGTCGCCGCTGGGCGGAGGATGGTTGTCCGGCAAGTACCGCCGCGACCAGCGGCCTTCCGGGGCAACCCGCCTGGGGGAGAATCCCGAACGCGGCATGGAAGCCTGGAAGGCACGCAATGACAACCCGCGTACGTGGGCAGTCATCGACGCCGTCGAAGATATCGCTGCCCACCACAATGTGAGCCCGGCCCAGGTGGCACTGGCCTGGCTGGCACACCGGCCCGCCGTGACGTCCGTAATCCTGGGTGCCCGCTCCACGGAGCAGCTTGCCGACAACCTGGCGGCCGCCCAGCTGCAGCTCAGCGCCGAAGAGGTCACCCGTCTCACCCTGGCCAGCCAGCCCGACGTGGGGGTCTATCCCTACGGGCCCATGGCCCAGGAACAGCGCAGCCGCAAAATGGAGGGCGGACGGTAGCGCCCCACCGGCGGGTAATCGGGGGCCAGCCCTTACCGGGTGTGCTTGAGCACGTCCGGCAGCTCCTCCACGTATACCGTTTGCGGCGGGTCGAAGTAGATCACCAGCACTTCAGCGCCCACCGGGAAGTCACTGGTCTTGTCGAACGGATGGGCGTGGAATGCCATGGTGCCGCCAAGGTAGGGCAGCATGACTTCGCCGATGGTGCCCGGGCCGATGCGGCCGGTGACCCGCCCGATCTTGCCGGTCAGGCTCCTGTCGACCTCCTTGCGCATGGTATCCCTATGCCCCGGAAGCGGTGGGTGGCTGCTTGGCACCCTTGCCGTTCTTCAGCGCGGACCGGAGGGCGGGCAGGTAGTCGCCTGCCTGCGCCAGGATCCCGCCAAGCATCTTGTTGACGCCCTCGCCGCCGTTCAGGACGGTCATCTGCCCGACGTGCGAGAAGGGCTCAGCGGCGGCGGCAATGATGGCGGGCATGTTTTCGGCGAGCTGCTGTGAGATGACCGCGTCCTGGTTGGTGGCGAGGGCCTCGGCCCGCGCCTTGATGCCGTCTGCCTCGGCCAGGGCCTTCGCTTTGATCGCCGAGGCGGCTGCGTCGCCCTTGGCCTTGGTGGCGGCCGCTTCGGCGTCACCCGTAACCTTGGTGGCTCCGGCTGCCGCTGCCGCGGCCGTGGCGTTTGCCTGTGCGGTCACTTCGGTCCGGCGCGCGTTGGCCTGGGCCTCAAGCTCGGTGCGGCGCGCCAGTGCCTCGGCGGCACTGATGTCCGCAGCTTTCTGGCCCTCTGCGTCCGTGCGCTTGGCGTAGGCCTTCGCGTCGGCAGGTTTCCTGATGGTTGTCTGCAGTTTCTGCTCTTCCCGGTCTGCTTCCAGCTTGGCCACCTCTGTTTCCTGCACCACCACCTGCTGCCGTGCTGTGGCCTCGGCCAGCGGCCCGGCCTGGGCGGCATTGGCCCGGGCCCGTTCGGCGTTGGCCTGTGCCACCGACTGCCGGATCGCCGAGACACTCTGCGCATCCGCAATCAGGGCGGCTGCCTCCGCTTCCTTTTCCGCTGCTTCCCGGTTGCGCGTTGCCTCGGCGATCCGGGCCTCCATCTTCACCTGGGCGATATGCGGCTTCGCAATGTTCTGGATGTAGCCGGTGGGATCCTGCAGGTCCTTGATCTGCAGCGAGTCCACCACCAGTCCCAGCTTCTCCATCTCCACACCGCTGGCGCTGCGGACCTGTGAGGCGAGTTTGTCCCGTTCGCGGATGATCTCCTCCACGGTCATGCTGCCAATGATGGAGCGCAAGTGGCCCTCGAAGACGTTGTAGACCTGGCTTTCCATTTTTGGCTGCTGGCCCAGGAAACGTCGGGCGGCATTGGCGATAAAGGGCGGCGCGTCCCCGATCTTGTATATAACCACGCCTTCGACAATGACCTGGATTCCCTGCGAGGTGACACAGGAGACTTTAAGCTCGGTTTCATTCAATGTCAGCGAGAGCGGCCGTACCGTCTGCAGTCCGGGAAGGACCAGGGCACCTTTGCCCGTGACAATCTTGAAATCCATTCCCTCCCTGGTTTCCAGGGTTCCGCGGGTCAGCCCGGAAATGATCAGGGCCTCATTTGGTTCAGCCACTTTCCACATCAGTTTGGTGGCGACCCAGACAAACCCAACGGCAAAGAGCACTCCCAGAATAATGGCGAGCAGCGGAAAGAACGCTGTAAAGTCCGGCATAACCAGATCCTTTCAATGCCGCGCAACGGCATCACGGTAAAACCCCAATAAACACAGCCGCCCATTTATCCGGCTACATAAAACTGCCGTCAATTCCGGTGCTTCCGGCCAGCTGTTGTAGACAGTCTGGTTCGGCCCCGGGCAAGAGTCCATAGCCGTGACGATATTTGCCTGCAGCAACAATAAAAGACGGGCGACGGCGGCACGCACAGTTCCCGGACGGGGTCGTGCGGCGTGGGAAACCGTTGACATGGGCAACCAGTGCTCGCACGATGGAAATGGAACCGCAATGCGGGTCCAGCGCCAGGCATTGACAATTTCTCCTTTTGTTCTTGCCATGAGGCCGGGCGCTCTACTGCATCTGACCAACGGAGTGATGATGAGTATTCAAGGAGTGACCCGGGAGCAGGCCGTACGCCGCGCCACGGTGGCGAGCGTGGTGGGTACCACCATCGAGTGGTACGACTTCTTCCTGTATGGGACGGCCGCCGCCCTGGTGTTTCCCCAGTTGTTCTTCCCGGGCCAGGTTGCCTTCGCCGGCGTGCTGGCGGCTTTCGGTACCCAGTTTGTCGGCTTTGTTGCCAGGCCAATCGGCGCGGCGATCTTCGGCCATTTCGGCGACCGGATTGGACGCAAGACGACACTTATGGCCACGCTCTTCCTGATGGCCTTCGGCACGGTCCTGATCGGCTGCCTGCCCACGTACCAAAGCATCGGCGTTGCCGCGCCGGTCCTCCTGGTCCTGCTCCGGATCATCCAGGGAATCGGCGTGGGAGGCGAGTGGGGCGGTTCTGTCCTGCTGAGCATGGAATGGGGCGACCAGAACCGCCGTGGCCTGTCCGCCTCCTGGCCCCAGATCGGGGTGCCGCTGGGGCTTGTCCTGTCCACCGGCGTCGTCAGGATCACCACGGCCGCAACGGGAACTGAAGGGTTTGCTGCCTACGGCTGGCGGATCCCGTTCATCCTGAGCATCATCCTGATCGGTGTGGGCCTGTTCGTCCGGCTGCGCGTCATCGAAAGCCCGGAGTTCGACGAAGTCCGCAAGTCCAACAAGGTGGTGCGGGCCCCGATCATCGAGGTGATCCGCCGGCAGCCCAAGGAGATCCTCCTTTCCGCCCTGGTGCGCACCTCGGAGCAGGCGCCCTTCTACCTCTTCATCACCTTCGTGATCACCTACGCCACCAAGCAGTTGAAGCTGGACAGCAACTCGATCCTTGATGACACGCTGATCGCGGCGGCGCTGGGGCTGGTCAGTGTTCCGCTGTTCGGGCGCCTGTCCGACCGCTTCGGGCGGCGGCGGGTGTACGGAACCGGGATTGTGCTTACCGCGCTGTTCGCATTCCCCTACTTTGGGCTGCTGAACACGCGGGACTCCCTGTGGGTTGGCGTTGCCGTGGTGGTCAGCCTGATCCTGCACGACATCCAGTACGGACCGCAGGCCGCCCTGATCGCCGAAAGTTTCGACACCGACATCCGCTACACGGGCGCCGGCCTGGGCTACCAGTTGGCCAGCGTAATTGCCGGAGGTCCCGCACCCCTCATCGCTGCCGCCCTGCTGGCGAGCTATGGCAATTCGACGTCGATTTCGCTGTACATCATCCTTTGCTGCGTGATTGCCATGCTTGCCCTGATCTTCCTGCCCAGGGCCAAGGGGGCGCTGGCCAAGGACGCCGCTGCCGCCGCAATGCCCAGAAACCTGTAGGGCCGGATGCGGACGGACTTTCAACCTGGACACCTGGGGCCGCGGGCCTTCTATAAATTACTGACGTCAGTGGTGGTTCCGCGGCCCATCGCCTGGGTGTCCAGCACATCCCCGGACGGGGTGGACAATCTTGCGCCGCACTCTTTCTTCACCGTGGCCTCGGTGGACCCGCCGATCATCCAGTTCACCTCCGTCGGCGAGAAGGATTCGCTGCGGAACATCGAGGCGACGGGGGAGTTCGTGGTGAACCTGGCGCCGGCGGCGCTGATCCAGGAGGTCAATGCCACTGGTACCAATTTCAGCCCCGATGTCAGCGAGTTCGATGCCGCCGGCCTGGCCCGTGAGCCCAGTGCCATGGTCCGGCCGCCCCGGGTTAAGGACTCTCCGGCGGTGCTGGAATGCTCGCTTCACCAGACCCTGCGCATGGGTGACTGTGTCCTGGTGTTCGGCCTGGTAGTGCACGCCGCCGTCTCCTCCCAGGTGCTCAGCGGTGACCACCCGGACGTGGCCGGGCTTGATCCGCTGTCAAGGCTGGGCGGGGACGAATGGGGCATGCTTGGCCCCATCCTCCACCTGCCGCGGATCCGTGCCTCGCAGTGGCCTGGTCCTTTCAGGCCGCGGGAGGGCACATGACGGAGCCTGGCGCGGGAGCCATGCCAGCCCCGGGGGAGGCAGGCTTCTGATGGCGGCGGTCGGTGTTGACGTGGCGGAGTCCATTGCCACGATTTCCTTCGGCAGCGGCGAGCGGCTCAATGCCCTGGGCCAGAGGGACTGGGAGGATCTGCGGTGCGCAGTACACGGGCTGGCCTCCGGCCCGACCCTGCGCGCCGTCGTGGTGCGCGGCCGCGGTGGAGTGTTTTGCGCCGGCTCCGACATAAGCGAATGGGACGGGACGTCGGGCGCGGACGTTGGCCGGACCTTTGACGTGCTGGAAGCCGCATTGCAGGCACTCGAGGACTTGCCCGTCCCAACGCTGGCCGTGGTCGAAGGGGTTGCGGCCGGTGGGGGCTGCCAGCTTGCCCTTGCCTGCGACCTGCAACTGGTGACCCCAACAGCGCGGATGGGCATGCCCGTGGCACGCCTGGGCTTGCTGGTTCCGGCCACCTTCGCCGCCCGCCTGGCACTGCGGGTAGGTCCGTCCCGGGCCAAGGACCTTCTTTACACGGGCCGTATGCTCACTGCCCGCGAGGCGTGGGACATGGGGCTGGTCACCACCCTCGCCCCCGACGACGATGCGGACGCGGCCCTGGCTGCAGTCCTCGACCCGTGGAAAGGCGTCTCGTCGGCGTCTCTAAAGGCATCAAAGGCAGCGGTGGACGAGGGCCTGCGCCTCCTGACGGAAGCCGGCCGCCGCGCGCCAAAGGGCCCTGCGGTGGATCCCGTGGAATTCCGGGACCGGGTCACGGGCTTTCTCCACCGCCGGACCGGGGCGGGGCCGCCGGCTCCACCACCGTGATGTCCAAAGGCATCCGGTTGACGCGGCGCAGGCGTCCGGCCAGCACGCTGCGGAGTCCGTGAGCCACCATCCGCCGCTTGGTCAGGAACCTGAATTCCGGATGGTCCGAGGTGACAAGGTCCACGATGGGCAGCGCCGCCTCGCCCGCATTTTGTCCCCACAGCCCCACCACCACCTGCAGGCCGCTGAGGCGCTGTTGGTAGCCTGGCTGGGACCGCACCCGCGCCAGGAGCGCAGTTTCCACGAGTCCGGGGTTCATGCCGTGGACCCGGACGCCGGTGCCCTTGGTTTCGAGGCGGAGTGTCTCGGTGAACTGGCGGACCCACCGCTTGCTTGAGGCGTAGGCGTTCTGCAGCGCCACCGGACCCCGGTCGCCCTGGCCGTAGAGGTTGACCAGGTCGCCGTGCCCCTGGCCCAGGAATACCGGCAAGGCAACCCTGGAGCCGTGGAACGTACCCAGGATGTTGGTGCGCACCACGCGCGTGAAGTCGTCGGCGGGCGTCGACGCTGTGGGTCCGTACACCCCCGACGTTCCCGCATTGTTAACCCAGATATCCAGCGTTCCCCGGGCAACGGCCTCGTCGCGAAGCGCCTCAACGTCAGCCAGTTCGGCGGTGTGGCAGCGGCATCCGGATGCCGCGATCCCCTCATCGAGCAGGCGGCGGACGGCCGCAGCAACGTCGTCCCCGGACCTGGCTGCAAGCACCACCGTTGCGCCGTGCAGGCCCAGCACGCGGGCCATGGCAAACCCCAGCCCCCGCGACGAGCCGGTCACCACCGCTACCCGGCCGCGAAGGATGTCCTGGCCAGGCGCCGCCCGTTGGATCCGCATCCCCTTGTCCTACGCCGTTACGGCTGTGGCGGCAAGGGTACCGGCTTAGTGGTCCGTGCCGGGGGAAGCCGCCCGGAGCGCTGCCGCGAGGTAGGGGGCAGTGCGGCTGCTGCGGGAACGCGCGACGGCGGCCGGGCCGCCGGCGGCGACGATCCTGCCGCCGGCGTCGCCACCGGCGGGCCCCAGGTCCACCACCCAGTCGGCGGCCGCCACTACATCCATGGCGTGTTCCACGACGATCACCGTGTTCCCGGCGTCCACCAGGCGGTTCAGCTGTGCCATGAGGAGCTGGACGTCGGCCGGGTGCAGGCCGGTGGTGGGCTCATCCAGGAGGTACAGGGTGTGCCCCCGGCGTGCCCGCTGCAGTTCCGTAGCCAACTTGATCCGCTGGGCCTCCCCGCCGGAAAGTTCGGTGGCAGGCTGGCCAAGACGAAGGTAGCCCAGGCCCACCTCCTGGAGCGTCTTGAGGGACCGGGCGGCCGAGGGCACGCCGGCGAGGAAGCCAGAGGCAGCGTTGACCGTCATGCCCAGCACTTCGGCGATGTTCCTGCCCTGGTAGGTGACCGCCAGGGTTTCCGGGTTGTACCGGGTTCCGTCGCATTCCGGACACGGACCGTAGCTGCCGGGAAGGAACAGGAGCTCCACGGCCACGAAACCTTCGCCCTGGCACGTCTCGCACCTGCCCCCTGCCACGTTGAAGGAAAAGCGGCCGGCCCCGAATCCCCGGCTCCGGGCAGCTCCGGTGGCGGCGAATTCCTTGCGGACCGCATCGAACAGGCCCGTGTAGGTTGCCAGATTGGAGCGCGGGGTCCGGCCGATCGGCCTCTGGTCCACTTTCACCAGGCGGTCGATCAGCTCCAGGCCGGACACGTACCCAACGGTCCCGGTTCCGCCCTGTTCCCCCGCGTCCTCGTCCGGCTCCTCGTATGGTGTACCGGTCCCGGCCTGCAGCACGGCGCCGGCGACATCGGCCAGGACCCGGCTGACCAGGGTGGACTTTCCGGAACCGGAGACCCCGGTGACCGCTGTCAGGACGCCAAGCGGAAAAGCCGCGTCCAGGTTCCGCAGGTTGAGCCGGCTGACGTCCCGCAGTTCCAGCCACCCGGACGCTTCGCGCCGGGCACCTTGCCGGGCGCCGCCGTCGTCCGCTCCCTCCTGTGGGGCGCCTGGGAACAGGAACGGCCGTGTCACGGACTCCGGCACCTCATCGAGGCCCTGCACGGGGCCGCTGTAGAGCACTTTTCCGCCGTCTTCGCCCGCCCGCGGCCCCACGTCCACCAGCCAGTCCGCCCGGCGGACCATGTCCATGTTGTGTTCCACCACGAAGACGGAATTTCCTGACGACTTGAGCTGGTCCAGGACGGCCAGGAGGGGTTCGGCGTCGGCGGGGTGCAGGCCCGCCGACGGTTCATCCAGCACGTAGATGACGCCGAACAGCCCCGAGCGGAGCTGGGTGGCGATCCGCAGCCGCTGCATTTCCCCGGGCGAAAGCGTTGGCGTGGCCCGTCCCAGCGCAAGGTACCCCAGGCCCAGTTCCAGCAGCACGGTAATGCGCTGGAGCAGGTCGCGGGTGATGGCCACGGCCACTTCGTTGGACTCCGATGACTGCTTGCGGGATGCTGTCGCTGCCGCGGCCAGTGTGGTGGTGGGGCGGATGATCGCGGCGAGTTCGGTCATGGGTACCGCGTTCAGCGCGGCGATGGTGTGGCCGGCAAAGGTCACCGCGAGGGCTTCGGGCCTGAGCCCGGTTCCGCCGCACCGCGGGCACGGCCCGGTCTCCATGAAGCGCAGGACCTTTTCCCGCATGGCGGGGCTCTTGGAATCGAGCAATGTGTGCATGACGTAGCTTTTGGCACTCCAGAACCTGCCCTTGTAGGGCTTGGCCACGCGGTCCCGCTGGGGTGTCACCTCCACCACTGGCTGCTCTTCGGTGAACAGGATCCAGTCCCGCTGTTTCCTGGGCAACCGCCGCCACGGGACGTCCACGTCGTAGCCCAGGTGGGTCAGGATGTCGCGTAGGTTCTTGCCCTGCCAGGCACCGGGCCACGCGGCGATTGCCCCCTCACGGATGCTCAGCGAGGGGTCCGGGACCAGGGACGCCTCCGTCACGGTGTGCGCCGTGGCCAGCCCGTGGCATTCCGGGCAGGCGCCGGCAGCGGTGTTGGGGGAGAAAGCGTCCGAATCGAGGGGTGCCGCGCCCTCCGGGTAGCTGCCGGCGCGGGAAAACAGCATCCGGAGCGAATTGGACAAGGTGGTGACCGTTCCCACGGTGGAGCGGGACGTTGCGGTTCCGCGGCGCTGCTGGAGGGCGACGGCGGGCGGCAGCCCGGTGATGAGGTCCACCTTGGGATTGTGGCCCTGCTGGATAAGCCGGCGGGCGTAGGGCGCCACGGATTCGAAGAACCGGCGCTGCGCCTCCGCGTAGATGGTGCCGAATGCCAAGGACGACTTGCCGGAACCGGAGACGCCGGTGAACGCCACGATCGCGTCCCGCGGCACATCCACGCTGATGTTCCGCAGGTTGTTTTCACGGGCACCGCGCACGCGGACGAATCCGTCTTCGGCGTGGGCCGCCGCGGGAGCGGAGGTGTTCAGCGCGGTCAATGTCCCGGTGTTCTGTTTGGCATGCACCGCTTCGACTCTAGTAGGCGTCCGTGCGTGGCCTGAACTTTCCGGGATCTGTCGGGACGGCGCAGACGGATTTACACTGAAGCATTCCGCGGCGCAGGCGGGGGAAGCGGACCGAAAACACAAGATCAACTACATAGGTGGAAGGGCCGGCCATGGGCAACGCGTCGCAGGGAGCTAACAGGGCAGTATCCGAGGCCGCGTCCGCGAGCCGCAGCCCGGCAGTGCGGATTCTGGCACGCGCCGGATTCGTTTTCATCGGCCTGGTGCACATCCTGATCGGGGCCATCGCGTTGCAGCTGACCCGGGGCCAGGGGGGAGAAGCCGACCAGTCCGGGGCGATCGGTGCCCTGGCTTCCAAGCCCGGCGGCGGCATCCTGCTGTGGGCCGGTGCTGTTGCGTGTGCCGCGCTGGCCCTGTGGATGGTCAGCGAGGCAGTTTTCGGGGCACGCACGGAGACCGACTCCAAAACGAAGCTGAAGAACGCAGCCAGCGCAGCGGGGAAGGCAGTGGTCTTCGGTTTCCTTGCCTTCACCTTTGCCGTCTTCGCCTCCGGCGGCAGCAAGAACTCCAGCCAGTCCGCCAGTGATTTCACCGCAAAGCTGATGGGAGCGCCGGCCGGGGTGGTTGTCCTGGTGGTGGTCGGCCTGGCGATCATTGGCGCCGGCGTCTTTTACGCGTTCCGGGGTGTCACCCGGAAATTCATGGAGGACCTGCAGGACCCGGGAAACGCTCGGACGGCCGTGGAGTGGATCGGCACGATCGGCTACGCAGCCAAGGGCGTGGTGCTCGCCGTCGTCGGAGTCCTGATCATTGTGGCCGCCGCAACCGCGGACCCCTCTAAATCCTCAGGCCTCGACGGGGGGCTGAAGACCCTCGGTTCGCAGCCGTACGGCGTGTTCCTCCTTGCTGCCATCGCCGCAGGGCTTATCTGCTACGGCGTGTACTCCATGGCGCGTGCACGCTATGGAAAGTTCTAGGGTCCCGGAGCCCGGCCAGGGGTACCTAATGCCCTAAACGTTCCTGTGGAGTCGCTGTGCATCCTGTTGATCCGGTCACCTTTGGCCCTAAAGTAATCCCACAATTGCCTACGATGGGACACGGACAACAAGACGAACCGCTGCCGGGCACCTGCCCGGCCACCCGGTAAACCCAGGACGGAGGAGGGCGCCATGCAGGACAGCGTGCTGCTGCACGGGCACCCCGCCCGGCTGTTGACGGCCGGGGTGGCCGCCATCCTCCTGGCCGTGACGTCGGGAAGCGCCGCCCAGACCCGGCCAACGGCCACCGCTTCACCCCTGGTCCGCGTTGTGGTGGTGGGGGACTCGCTGAGCACCGGCCATGGGACGTCCCCGCAGGAGGCGTGGCCGGCGCTGATGCGGACGGACCCTGGCGTGGCAGGGCTGGAAGTAGTCAACGCGGCCGAGGACGGCAGCGGCTACGTCAGCCTGGGCGACTATAACGGAACCTTCGGGACCCAGGTTGACGACTTCGTCACCCCGGACACCGGAATCGTGGTCTTCTTCGGTTCGGAGAACGACCTTGGCTATGCCTCCTCGGAGGTCGGCGACGCTGCGTTGGCGGCGATGGACAGGGCCGAGGCCCTTGCCCCGGAGGCGAGGATCATCGTGGTGGGGCCGCCGTCGTATACGTCGAATCCCGACCCCGGACTGGTGGATATCAGCGACCAGCTCAGGACCGCCACTGCGAGGGCCGGCGCAGAATTCGTCGACCCAATCTCGGAAGGCTGGATCAGCGACGACTTTGACGACCTGATCGGCCCCGACGGCGACCACCCGACCGTCCTGGGCCAGCATTACCTGCTGGAGCATATCGGGGCGTACCTTGAGCAGGCTGCGCCGGCGGCCCAGGCCGCGCTGGAAGGCCGCCAGGACCTGCACAAGCCGGCTGCCTAGGATCCCGCGGGAGCTTAGACCAGCGGCCAGGGGTAGCGCATCCCCGTGTGGTCAACCGGAAGCACCATGTCCCGCAACAGGTGCTGCACCCTTCGCTGAAGGGCAGCCACTTCGGCAGGGTGGAGCAGCCCGGCCACCTCGGCCGGAACAGCGCCGGCCAGTGGACGGATGTCCTCCAGCAGGTGGTCCGGAATGGGGTCGCCGGCGAAGTCCCAGATTACGGTGCGCAGCTTGAAGGCGGCGGAGAAGCACAGGCCGTGGTCGATGCCCCAGATCCGCCCGTCGGTTCCGCGCAGCACATGACCGCTTTTCCGGTCCGTATTGTTCGCCACGTAATCGAACAAGGCCATCCGGGCCAGGTCGTCGTGGGTCTCCGGAGCGTCGGCATACAGGGTGAAGTAGTGTTCCTGATGGTCCCCTTCGATGAACCACTGGAGCGACCCCACCCCAAGCGGGGCGTCCGCGCGCACCACCGTAGGGGGCACCATGCCCCAGCCCAGCGCTTCGCTCAGCTGGAACGCTGCGCACTCCCGGCGGTACAGGCCGGCGTCGAAATCCACCAGCGGCCGTTCTCCCGCCTCCGGCTTGTAGACGGCCCACGCCGAATCACCCTCGCAGGAAACCTCCGCGAGGAACGTGGCATTGCTTCCGCTCATGATGCGGCCCAGCAGCTCCACGCGGCCGTCGGTGAGGAGGGTCAGCTCCCGCGCGGACACCGCATGCCCCATACGCATCCCGGCCTGGTCACGGCGACCTCAGACCGCTGAGGGGTTCCGACGTCGAATTCACCGTGAGCACGGCCGGAGCCTGCCCGTCAGTGTAGGAGATCACAGAGACCGACGCCGGGCTGATCATGATCCGTTGGAAGAGGTCCAGGTGCGTGCCCAGCGCGTGGGCCACGGCCGCCTTGATGGGGTCGGCATGGGAGAAACAAACCACGACGCCACCGCGGTGGGCGGCCCGAAGATCGTCCAGCGTCG
Source organism: Pseudarthrobacter sp. CC12 (assembly GCF_039907755.1). Taxonomy (NCBI): domain Bacteria; kingdom Bacillati; phylum Actinomycetota; class Actinomycetes; order Micrococcales; family Micrococcaceae; genus Pseudarthrobacter; species Pseudarthrobacter sp. CC12. Next base: position 15,367 of record NZ_JARDJH010000002.1, read on the forward strand.
CAACCATCCGGGCCTGCATCCCGGAGAAGCCTTCCCCGTTGGGAAACCGGAACGCGGACGGGTTGTGCTGGACGGTCTGCCACTCCGGCAGCGCAGCCAGTCCGGCGAGGGCCGCGCCGGTCCAGTCACCGAAATCGCATTCAAGGAGCCCGGCTTCTTCCGTGACCGGCCGTCCGGTGCGCGCGGCTGTGGGCTCCGCAGTTTCCCGTGCCCGTTCCAGGGGCGATGAGTAGACCGCCTCCACTGGCAGGCCGGCGAGCCGGCCGGCAGCGGCGTCAGCCTGCGCCCGGCCGCGTTCGGAAAGATGCAGGCCGGGGGCCCGGCCCGGCAGGACGGTGCCGGTGGTGGGCGTCTCGCCGTGGCGGACCAAAAGAATCAGTGTGCTTTCTGTCACGGCTCAAGCCTAAGGCCAGCCGCACAGGAATCTGGCGGAATCCCTCGATAAGCCGCGGGGCGGGGCTTACCGTAGAGGGGTGACTGATCGCCCCGAAATTTACACCGTTGGTGAACTGCGTGCGGCCGGGTATGTCCTGAAGGACCTGAGGCATGAAATCCGGGACAACCTCCTCGCCGCCCTGGCTGCGGGGCGTGACCCGTGGCCCGGCCTGTACGGCTTCGGCCGGACAGTGGTTCCGCAGCTGGAGCGGGCACTGCTCGCCGGCCACGACATCGTCCTCCTGGGGGAGCGCGGGCAGGGAAAGACCCGCATCCTCCGCACCTTGGCGGGGCTGCTGGACGAGTGGTCGCCGGTCATCGAGGATTCAGAGCTGAACGAGCACCCCTTTGAACCCATCACCGAACAGTCACGCGCCCGGGCGCTGACCGAGGGGGACCGGCTGCGGGTGGCGTGGCGGCACCGTTCAGAGCGTTACGTGGAGAAGCTCGCAACACCGGATACGTCGGTGGCTGACCTCATTGGCGACGTGGACCCGATGAGGGTGGCTGAGGGCCGCCGCCTGGGGGATCCCGAAACCATCCATTACGGGCTGATCCCACGCTCCAACCGCGGCATAATTGCCATCAACGAGCTCCCCGACCTCGCTGAACGCATCCAGGTGGCCATGCTGAACGTCATGGAGGAACGCGATATCCAGATCCGCGGCTACGTCCTGCGGCTTCCGCTGGACGTGCTGGTGGTGGCCTCTGCCAACCCGGAGGATTACACCAACCGTGGCCGGATCATCACGCCGCTGAAGGACCGCTTCGGTGCGGAAATCCGCACCCACTACCCGATTGAGCTGGAAGACGAAGTAGCGGTCATCCGGCAGGAAGGGCGGCTGGTGGCCGACGTCCCGCCGTTCATCCTTGAAATCCTGGCCCGCTACACCCGGGCGCTGCGGCAGTCCCCTGCCATCAACCAGGCCTCCGGCGTGTCGGCACGGTTCGCCATTGCCGGGGCAGAAACGGTGGCGGCAGCGGCCCTGCGCCGGGCCAGCCTGCGGGGCGAGGACCAGGCAGTAGCCCGGATCATCGACCTTGAGCCCGCCGTGGAGGTGCTGACGGGCAAAATCGAGTTCGAATCCGGCGAGGAAGGACGGGAGGAGGGGATCCTGGACCACCTCCTCCGGACCGCCACCGCTGAAGCTGTCCGGGCCCACTTCCAGGGCCTGGACATGGGCCCCCTCGTGGCGGCCCTGGATGGGCACCGCACCGTCACCACCGGCGAACAGGTCACGGCACGGGAGTTCCTGGGCAACCTCCCGTCGCTGAACGGATCCGGCCTGTATGACGAAATTGGGCGCCGCCTGGGTGCGGCCAACGACGGACAGCGGGCCGCCGCCGTCGAACTGGCCCTTGAAGGGCTGTACCTCGGCCGGCGGATCTCCAAGGAGTCCGACGACGAGGAAACCATCTACGGCTAGGCACAGGAGGCACCATGGCCATCCACAAGAGGTCCGCCAGGTACGGCCGGTATGCCGGCGGTCCGGATCCGCTGGCCCCGCCCGTCGACCTGGCCGAGGCCCTGGACGCCGTCGCCGAAGACGTCATGGCAGGGTACTCGCCGCGGCACGCCCTGCAGGAGTTCCTGCGGCGCGGCGGACGCGACCGGGACGGCCTGGACGACCTTGCCCGGCGGGTGCAGCAGCGGCGGCGCGAGCTGCTGGGGCGCCACCGGCTGGACGGCACCCTGGACGAGGTGAAGAAACTCCTGGACACGGCCGTGCTGGAGGAACGCAAGCAGCTGGCGCGGGACGCCATGATGGACGACACGGACCGCGCCTTCCGCGAGATGCAGCTGGAGAACCTGCCGTCCTCCACGGCGGCGGCTGTCAATGACCTGGCATCCTACGACTGGCAGTCGAGCACAGCCAGGGAAGCTTACGACCGGATCAAGGACCTGCTGGGCCGCGAAATCCTGGACCAACGCTTCGCCGGCATGAAGCAAGCGCTGGAGAGCGCCACCGATGATGACCGGGCGGCCGTGAATGACATGCTCCGGGACCTCAACGAACTGCTGGCAAAACACCGTCGCGGGGAAGATACCCAGGCCGACTTCCAGGAGTTCATGGCCAAACACGGCCAGTTCTTTCCTGAGGACCCGCAGTCCGTGGAGGAACTGGTGGACGCCCTGGCCCAGCGCGCAGCCGCGGCCCAGCGCCTCCTGCAGTCCATGTCCCCGGAACAGCGCGATGAGTTGATGCGGCTGTCCGCCCAGGCCTTTGGGTCGCCCGGGCTGATGGCCCAGCTCAGCGAACTCGATGCCAGCCTCCAGGCCCTGCGTCCGGGGGAGGACTGGTCGGGATCGGAACGGTTCGAAGGGCAGGAGGGCCTGGGACTGGGCGACGGCACCGGTGTGCTGCAGGACATCGCCGAACTCGACGAACTGTCGGAGCAGCTGTCCCAGTCGTACAACGGTTCCACGCTCGATGACCTGGACCTCGACGCCCTGGCCCGGCAGCTGGGCGAGAACGCCGCGGTGAGCGCCCGTACCCTGGCGGAGATCGAACGGGCAATGCAGGAGGGCGGCTACCTTCGCCGTGGCGCCGACGGTGACCTCAGGCTGTCGCCACAAGCCATGCGGCGGTTGGGGAAGTCGCTGCTGCGCGACGCCGCCAAGCAACTCTCCGGCAGGCAGGGAAGCCGTGACACCAGGATGGCAGGTGCCGCCGGAGAACAGACAGGATCCAGCCGGCAGTGGGAGTTCGGGGACGCCGAACCGTGGGACGTCACCCGCACCATGACCAACGCCATCCGGCGCACCATGGCCGACGGCGGGGACCCGGCCCGTGGCCTGCGCCTCGCGGTGGGCGATATCGAAGTCTCGGAGACGGAGGCCAGGACCCAGGCCGCGGTTGCCCTGCTGGTGGACGTCTCCTTCTCCATGGCTGCAGAAGGGCGGTGGGTTCCCATGAAGCGGACCGCGCTGGCACTGCACCACCTGGTCTCCACCCGCTTCCGCGGTGACCGCCTCGAACTCATCACTTTCGGCCGCTACGCCCAGTCCATGGACATCGGGGAACTCACGGCCCTGCCGGCCTTCCGCGAACAGGGAACCAACCTGCACCACGGCCTGCTCCTCGCCGGACGTTTTTTCCGCCGTCACCCATCCATGCAGTCGGTCCTGCTGATCGTCACGGACGGCGAGCCAACGGCGCACCTCCTGCCGGACGGGGACTCCTGGTTCAACTGGCCTCCGGACGCAGAGACCATCCGCGCGACGGTTGCCGAGCTGGACCGCCTTGGCCGCGCCGGCGTCCAGGCCACCTTCTTCCGCCTGGGAAGCGACCCCGGCCTGGAGCGGTTTATCCAGCGGATGGCCCGGCGCGTGGAGGGCCGTGTTGTCGCCCCGGAGGTGGGCGACCTTGGTGCGGCGGTGGTGGGGGAGTACCTGCGCGCCCACGTCCGCAGCTTCTATGGCGACGCCGGATGGGAGCTTTGATTTCTCCCATCGAGCCCGGCCTGCGAGATGAGTTCGGTCAGCCAGGGACGGTGTTCGCGGTGGAACGTCAGGCCCGCGGGCAAGCCCTGCACCGCGGCTTCGCTGCCAGTGATGTCGATAGTGATGCGGCCGCCGGCCAGGGGTGCGTTGGTGATGTGCAGGTTCCCGTAGGACTGGGGCAGGGCCGGATCCATCCAGAAACCGCCTCGGGAGACGTGGGCGTCATACCGCATCAGGCAGGTAATCAGCATGATCGGCGTGGTGGCCGCCCAGGCCTGCGGGGAGCATGCCGTGGGGTAGGGCACCGGCTGGGCAACCTGCTCCCGGCTGAAGCCGCAGAACAGCTCCGGAAGCCGGCCGCCGGAAAAGTCAGCGGCTTCAAGCAGTGCGGTGGCGATGCGCTGGGCCTCATCGACGAATCCGTACCGCATGAGTCCCGCCGCGATGATGGCGTTGTCGTGCGGCCATACGGAACCGTTGTGGTAGCTGGCCGGGTTGTAGGCGCCCATATTGGAGGCAAGGGTCCGGACACCCCAGCCGCTGAACATTTCCGGAGACATCAGCCGTTCAGCTACAAGCGGCACCTTGTCGTCGTCAACGATGCCACGCCACAGGCACTGCCCCATATTTGATGCGCAGGCATCAACCGGCCGTTTGCTTCCGTCCAGGGCAACTGCAAAGTAGCCGCGGTCCGGCAGCCAGAATTCCTCGTTGAACCGTTCCTTCAACCCTGCCGCCTCGGCGGTGAGCCGGGCTGCCAGGGGTGCATCCCCGGCATCAAATGCCATCCATGCCCGGGACAGGAGCGCTGAGTAGACGAGCGCCTGCACCTCGCACAGCGCGATGGGCGGTTCGGCGATGGTTCCGTCCGCAAAATTGATCCCGTCCCAGGAGTCCTTCCATCCCTGGTTGATGAGGGGCTGGTCGTTGAGGCGCTGGTACTCAACGAACCCATCGCCGTCTTTGTCGCCGTAGTTCCTGACCCAGTCCAGGGCGCGGTCGGCGTTGGGAAGGAGGGCGGCAATGGTGTCCTTGCCGGAGCCCCAGCGGCTTACCGAGGCCAGGGTCATGACAAACTGCGGGGTGGCATCCACGCTGCCGTAGTAGACAGATTTGCCGCCGAGCGCCAGCCCCGAAGACACCCCCAGCCGGACTTCATGCAGGATCTTGCCGGGTTCCTCCTCGCTCATCGGGTCAACCACCGTGCCTTGCCGGTCCGCCAGCGTCTGCAGGGTGCCCAAGGCCAGGGACGGGTCCACGGGAAGGGCCATTTCCGAAGCCCACAGCGAGTCACGACCGAACAGGGTCATGAACCAGGGGGCGCCGGCTGCCACCACGATCCGTTCCGGATGCTCGGGGTCTTCGATCCGGAGAGCGCCGAGATCGTCATAACTGCGCCGCAGCGTCCGTTCAATGGAACGGTTCGTCATCTGCAGTCTGGGGATTTTGGCAACCCATTCCTGGTGCCGCCGGTCACTCGGGGAGAGCCCGTGCCCGGCCGGGCGCCAAACGTTGTCCTGTCCTGCGGGTGCCACGCTCAGCCTCGTGGACCACTGGCCGTAGCCGGGAACCACGGCATGGTATGCCAACGCGCCGGCGGAGGCGACGGCGCCACGGCCCCTGACCAGGACGGCCTTCCGCAGGTCCTGCCAGGCCGCACTGATGATCAGCGAATCGCCGTCGGCTCCGCGGGTGACGTCCCAGCGCCGCTGGACCCTTGCTTCCTTCACCTCGAACAGGTCGGCAAAGTCCGAATCGACGCCGACGGAAACGTTGCAGGCGACGGGAAGGCCCGAGTAGTTGCGGATGGTGATTTCCTCGACCACTCCGGCTGCCACTTCACGCAGGCGCTCCACGATCAAAGGGCTGTCCGCGTACCCGTCGGCCCGGGGAACGCGGCCGATGAACAGTGCCCGGTAGGGTTCCTTCGTTTCCGCCGTCAGTGGTTCGAGCGGCGAGCCGTTCACCGTCATACTCCATCCGGACAGGATGCGGGTGTCCTCATGGAATACGCCGTGGGGCAGGTCCGGGTGGATGTCCCCGTTGGCGGCGGAGATGCAAAAACATGAGCCTTCCACCAAGGTGACGGTTCCCGCGCCCACCGGCCCCGCCGCTGTGTCTGAATTCCACCCGGCCATGTCCGCTCCTTTGACGGCTGCGATGCCTCCGGCGGGATAGACGCTACGCCTGTGGAAGGGCTGATGAAAGGGGAGGCGGCACCCTTGTACGTCCCGTCCGGTCGGGCATAACATGGCCGGCACATCGATGCCGATCAGTCCTGAGGAGGCAGCCATGGGCGCCGCACCAGCTGAAATGTCACCAGCGACACTGATGGTGGACCTGATCATCTCCCTGGACGGGTATGCCTCCGCCGAGGGGTGGCCCGGGTGGTGGGGACTGGAAGGGCCGGAATACCTGGCGTGGCTCGGCCAGGAGTCGGCAAAGGAGTACACCTTCCTCCTGGGGGCGAACACTTACCGGCTGATGTACGGAATGTCTGCGCAGGCCGCGGCAGACCGGTCCGGTTTCTCCGAGGAGGAGGGCGCCAGTCTCACCGGGCTGTCCGCCGTGCCGAAATTCGTTTTCTCCTCCTCGTTGCACGCGCCGCTGGACTGGCCGAACTCGACCTTGGTCACCGGGGACGCGGTTGAGGCGGTCCGCGAACTGAAGCGCACGCAAAAAGGGCCGCTGAGTACCCTGGGAAGCATCAGCCTGGCCCGGTCGTTGCTGGCGGCCGGTCTCGTGGACAGGTTCCGGCTGGTGATCTTCCCTGTGATCACCGGGGCCACCGGCCGGGAGCGGATCTACGATGGCTACCCTGATGTCCGGCTGGAGATGGTGCAGAGCAGGACGTTCGACGGCAGGCTCCAGCTTCTCGAGTACGTACCCACGGTGCTCACCGGGCCGCCGGGCACCCGGAAACAGTGATGCGCAGAAAATGCTTGAAGGTTGAAGTAAATTGGGCTACCTTTAAGTTCAAGTTTCAAGTATCCACTGCCCGCGATCCCGGAGGCTCTTTTGACCGTCGCCACCCATGCAGCCCCGCCGCCGGGTTCCCTCCCCTTGGCTACAGTCCGCACCAGCGTCACCGTGCCGCTGCGATTTCCTGACGGCTATGGCACGACGGCGGAGGTCCTCACCTTTCACGGCCTGGCGGACGGCAGGGAACACCTGCTGCTCGCCCTTGGACCCTGGGAACAGTCGCTGCTGGGACAGGGCTCCGGGGCCGGCGGCGCCGGCAGCGGGGCCCCGCTGGTCCGGCTGCACAGCGAGTGCATGACGGGTGACGTCTTCGGCAGCGAACGTTGCGACTGCGGACCACAGCTCCGGGAAGCCGTCGAAAGCATTGCCGCCACCGGGGGTTTCCTTCTCTACCTCCGGCAGGAAGGCAGGGGCATCGGCCTGTATTCCAAACTTGATGCCTATGCGCTGCAGGACCGGGGCCTTGATACCTATGACGCGAACCTCGCCCTGGGGCATGGTGAGGACGAGCGCGATTACACGGCGGCAGCCCAAATGCTCAACACCCTTGGCGCCACCACGGTTCGGCTGCTCAGCAACAACCCGGACAAGGCCAACCAGCTGGTTGCACTGGGAATTAATGTCCAGCAGCAGGTTCCCACCGGCATCCACCTTTCGGAGGCCAACTCCCGCTACCTTGCCGCCAAGCGCGACCGCACCGGCCATACGCTGGAACTTGGCCGCGCCGTTGACCATTCCGTGCAGCCCGCTGCCGGGACCGTGGCGGGCCTGCCGGACATGCCGGCCCGGGTCGCCGCGCTGGTTCCGGGGCTGCGCGCCAGGGCGGAAGAGGCCGACAGGCTACGCCGGCTGCCGGAGTTGACGGTACAGGAGCTGCAGGAGGCCGGCGTCTTCCGCATCCTGGCGCCCGCCGCTGTGGGCGGGTATGGGCTGGGTGCGCGCACCTATGCTGAAGTTGTCCGGGTCCTTGCCAGGGGATGCGCCTCCACCGCCTGGACTGCCGGCCACCTTGCCGAACACGCCTGGATGCTGGCCCGTTGGCCCCGCGCGGTGCAGGAGGAGGTCTTTGCGGGCGGCCAGGTACCCCTTGCCGCCGCGACGAGTGCCCCCGTGGGAATGGCGCGGAAGGTACCGGGCGGCTACGCCATTTCGGGCCACTGGAGTTTCGCCTCGGGTGTGATGCACTCGCGGTGGGCCCTGCTGGCCGTGCAGCTCAACGGTGCGCGGCTGCAGGCGCTGGTTCCTGTAGCCGACCTTGAACTGCTCGACGCCTGGCACACCGACGGGCTGCGGGGAACCGGCAGCAATGACCTCCATGCCGACGGACTCTTTGTTCCGGACCATCGCGTGGCGGAATGGGCACTGCTCAGCAGCCCGGAGAACCCCGGCAGCCTGATCCACCAGGACGCGCTCATCCACGCACCCATGGCCATGCTCCTGAATCTCGTGGCGCCCGCTGCGGCCCTGGGATCCGCCGAGTACGCCATGGAACTTTTCCGGGAGCAGCTCCTGGTGCCAAGGCAAAAGAACGGCATCGAAACGCGGCAGGCGGATTCAACCCTTGCCCAGGCGCGCTACGCCCGGGCGGCCGGGGCCTTGGCTGCGGCACAACTGCAGTGGCAGGCGGCCCTGTCCGTACTGCCCCCGGAGGGGCAGGCTGCTCCCGCATTGGCTGAGGATCAGCACGCCTCGTTCCGGCTCTCCCTCGCCCTCAGCGCCGAGGCCTCGCAGGAGGCGGTCCGGCTGGCGGTGGGCGGCTCAGGCGGCAGCGTGCACCGGCTCACGCACCCGCTCCAGCGCATCCAGCGGGACATCGGCGTGCTCCTGAACCACCCCACCCTGGGCATCGACGCCATCCTGGAGCAGTCGGGACGTGGCCTGCTGGGGCTGGGATTCAGCACGCAGTCCTTCTAGGCGCCACGGCCGGAGTCACGGCTCCTGCGCTGCGGACCAATTCCGTGTGAGGATCGAGGTATGCCCCAGCGCCTCATGCTGCTCGACACTGCCTCCCTGTACTTCCGCGCCTTCTACGGGCTGCCGGACACCATCCGCCGCCCTGACGGGACGCCGGTCAACGCCGTCCGCGGGTTGCTGGACATGATCGCCCGCCTCAGCACGGACTACCAGGCCTCCCACCTCGTGGCCTGTTGGGATGACGACTGGCGGCCGCAATGGCGGGTGGACCTGGTCCCCACCTACAAAGCGCACCGGGTGGCCCGGGCCGTACCCGGCGGCACGGACGTCGAAGTGGTGCCTGAGGGCCTGGAAGCGCAGCTGCCCATGATCCGCCGGGCGCTGGAGCTGGCGGGCATCGCCATTGTGGGCGCGGCCGGGCACGAGGCCGACGACGTCGTGGGCACCTACGCCAGCCACGCCAGCCTGCCGGTGGACGTGGTCACGGGAGACCGTGACCTCTTCCAGGTGTGCGACGACGCCCGCGGGGTGCGCGTGATATACACCGCCCGCGGCATGAAGAACCTCGAGGTCATCGTGGAAGAGACCGTCGTGGCCAAGTACAAAGTCCTGCCGCAGCAGTACGCGGACTATGCCACGCTGCGCGGCGATGCCTCCGACGGCTTGCCCGGCGTGGCCGGGATCGGGGAGAAGACGGCCGCGTCGCTGCTGCTCAAGTACGGCACTCTGGAACGGCTGCTGGAGGCGGCGGAAGCGGACGACGGCGGGGTGTCCGGTCCCGTCCGGGCCAAGCTTTCCGCCGCCGCGGCGTACCTCCAAGCAGCCCCCGCCGTCGTCCGCCTGGTGCGGGACCTCAATCTGCCCACCCTTGAACAGGCAGGCGCGCTGCTGCAGCCGGTGACCGGCGACCGGCGCTCCGAACTCGAGCAACTGGCCATCGACTGGAATCTGGGCGGCTCGGTCCGCCGGCTCCTCGCCGCGCTGGACCGGCGGGCGTAGCCCGCGGCCGGCGGGATGCCGATGACGCCGGATGTCCGGGCGTGACCTTTCGTTGCGGTCCGGGTCGGCGTGTTTCGGAAGGCTTTGGTGGCCCGGTTTGGTGATGGTTTGGTGGGGTAACGATCCAGACGAGAGGGCCCTCCATGACAGTCACATCAGATCTTGCTCCCCGCCGGCTTCGGGATATTTTCGGAACATTCGCCAGCGGCCTGACCGTAGTCACCGGTTCCACCCCTGACGGGCCGGCAGGCTTCACCTGCCAGTCCTTTGCGGCACTGTCGCTGGACCCTCCGCTCGTAACGTTCAGCCCGTCCCGCACGTCAACCACCTGGCCCGTGCTGCGGAAGGCCGGTTCATTCACCATCAACATCCTCCCCGCGGAACACCGGCACCTCGCCGGACAGTTCGCCCGCTCCGGGGCGGACAAATTTGCCGGCGTGGAACACGCATCCTCTCCGCTGGGCAATCCGGTGCTGGACAATGCGCTCGCCTGGATCGACTGCGACCTGCACGCAGAGTATGACGGCGGCGACCACACCATCGTGGTGGCGGCCGTGCGGCACCTCCATGCCCGCCAGGACGCCGAACCATTGCTCTTTTTCAGGGGCGCCTATGCAGGTCTTGAGCCGTTGGGCCACCTGCTCGAAGCCGCCCGCTGAAGCGGGTTCCGCAAAACCGCACCCTTGCGCCGCGCCCACGTGGTAGTAAGCTTACTGAGCAATACTAGTAAGCTTGCTGATTAAAGTGGATGGGAGCAGGAGCCATGGGCGCAATTTTCGGTACGGCCCTGTCACTGATGCTGACCGTGGGGGGGGCGGCAGTGGCCGCACTGGACGGCCCGGGCGCGGCCCGGCACTACCTCGCCGGCCACGTTCTGCTCGGAGTAGGAATTGGACTGATGATCGCCAACGCCATGCGGACGGCCGCCCGATTCCTCATGGCACGGCCCACCCAGCCGGCACACGGAACCATGGTGCCGGTGCCCGTGCCTTCCGTTGACGCGGCCCCGGTCACAGTCCTGCCCGTACGGTCCGCACCTGCCGTCCCGCTTCGGGGCAGGCATGCCGCCTGACCTGAAGCCGGCGGGGCCCGCGGTGGCCGCAGCGTCCACTCCAGCACCCCGCCGCCCGGTCCGCGCCCTGCTGGTTCTCTGCGGCGCCGTGGTCGCGTGCGCCCTCGTCGCAGGAGCGGCAGGAGCCCAGCCGGGCGGTACGGACGGCAATGTCCTGCGCGGTTTCCAGATCCGCGTGCTGAGCATCAGCCAGGCGGCGTCGGAAAACAGGATGGACGGCGCACTCGCCGCCCTGCAGGCGCTCGAGAAGGATCTCGGTGAAGCCGCCTCCGCAGGCCGGATTTCGGCCACCCGCTACCGCGGCATCGAGGAAGCCCTCTCTGCTGTTCGGGCAGATATCGCCACGCAGGTTGCAGCAGCATCCGCGTCCGCACCCGCCGTGGAGCAGGACACCCCCGTGGCGCCGGCGCTGGCTGACACCTCCCAGGAAGGGCCCGCCGCCGCGGAACCGGTAGTTCCGGCGGCTGCACCCGCACCCGCCGCCGCCAAGGACGCGCCCGGTTCAAAGCGATCGGACACCGCCAAGGAAGCCAGCGGCAAGGCCAAGGGCCAGGGCAAACCCTGACCCGGTCGGAGAATTCGGCCCAGGCCAAGGCAGAATGGACGGATGATTCCTCCTGACGGCAGCCCTGCCGCCGGCACCTTCAATCTTTCTGCCACCAGTGCCGGGCTCGCGTTCGAAGCCTCCCTGCCGGCACTCCAGCGGGCCTTGGCCAGGGGCGCCGTTGTTGTCCAGGCGCCCCCGGGGACAGGCAAGACCACGCTCGTCCCGCCGCTGCTCGCAAATCTGCATGCCGGTGACGGCCGCGTCATCGTCACGCAGCCCCGGCGTGTCGCTGCCCGGTCCGCCGCCCGCCGCCTCGCCGCCCTCGACGGAACAGGTATGGGCGGCCGCGTTGGTTACACGGTCCGCGGGGAACGCCAGGCCGGCCCCGGCACCCTGGTTGAATTCGTCACCCCGGGCATCCTGCTCCGCCGCCTGCTGGCGGACCCTGGCCTTGACGGGACGGCCGCCGTCGTCCTGGACGAAGTGCACGAACGCGGCCTTGAAACTGACCTGCTGGCCGGCCTGCTGGCGGAGGTCCGTGCGCTCCGCGGCGACCTCACGCTGGTGGCCATGTCCGCAACGCTGGATGCAACCCGGTTCGCAGCGCTGCTCCGCGATCCCGACGACGGGTCCCCGGCCCCCGTCGTCGGCTGCCCGGCGGTAAATTATCCGCTGGAAGTCCAGTGGCTCCCGGCTCCTGCCGCGCGGCTGGACGCAAGGGGAGTGACGCCCGCCTTCCTTGACCATGTTGCCGAGGCCGCCGCGGACGCCCACGTCCGTGCCCTGGGAAGAGACAGCGCCGTGGATGCGCTTGTGTTCCTGCCGGGCGCCCGGGAGGTCTCACGGGTTGCGGCGTCCCTCCGCGGCCTGCTGGGCAGTGCCGTGGATGTGCTGGAACTGCACGGCCAGGTGGCAGCGGCGGAGCAGGACCGGGCCGTCGCGGGCCGGCGCCCCGGCGACGCCCCGCGGATCATCGTCTCCACCGATCTTGCCGAATCATCCTTGACGGTGCCCGGCGTCCGGCTGGTGGTGGACTCCGGGCTGGCCCGGGAACCGCGGCGGGACTCAGGCCGCGGCATGAGCGGGCTGGTGACGATTTCGTGTTCCCGGGCGTCCGCGGACCAAAGGGCCGGCCGGGCCGCCCGCCAGGGCCCGGGCCTGGTGGTCCGCTGCTACTCGCAACAGGCCTATGGGGCAGCCCCCGCCCACGTCACGCCGGAAATCAACGTGGCGGACCTGGCCGGCGCTGCCCTCACCCTGGCATGCTGGGGTGCGCCCGGCGGAAAGGGCCTTGAGCTGCCGGACGCACCGCCCCGCGGGTCCATGGACGACGCCGTCGAGGTACTCAGGGAGCTGGGTGCGGTGACGGGGGAAGGGCAGGTGACGGCCGCTGGCCGCGCCTTGGCCGCCATCCCTGCCGATCCCCGGCTGGCCCGGGCATTGCTCGACGGCGGAACCTCCACCGGACGCCCGCTGGCCGCCGAGGTGGTGGCCGCGCTCACCGGGGACCACCGCGCTCCCGGCGGAGACCTGCCCCGGCTGCTTGCCCAGCTCCGCGCGGACAAGGGCACCGCAGGGCGGCGCTGGGCGGAGGAATCCAGCCGGCTTGCTGCCGTGGCGCGGCGGCAGGGAGCGGGGGCCTCGACCATTCCGGCAACCACCAGCGGCCCTGAAGCTGTGGGCGCTGTCGTTGCCCTTGCCTTCCCCGACCGCGTGGCCCGGCGCGTAGCCGGCAGTGCGGACGCGGGGCAATACCTGCTGGCCTCCGGTACCCGGGCCGGCCTGCCCGCAGGCAGCACCCTGTCAGACCACGAATGGCTCGCAGTGGCTGAAGTGGCGAGGGCTTCGGGCCGGGATGCTGCGGGCACCGGCGCTGTGATCCGTGCTGCCGCACCCGTGACGGCCGCCACGGCCGCCGCGGCGGCCTCGCACCTGCTGGCCGACACCGTGGACGCCGTGTTCGTGGGGGGCCGGCTGAGCGCGCGCAGGACCAGGCGGCTGGGCTCCATCAACCTGTCGACAGCACCGGCACGCCCCACCGCCGCGCAGGGAAGAATGGCCGTGGCGGCCGCGCTCCAGTCCGAGGGGTTGGCGGCGCTGAACTGGTCGGCGGCGGCGACCTCCTTGCGGCGCAGGCTTGACTTCCTGCACAGGGAGGCGGGAGAGCCCTGGCCGGATGTGTCGGACCCGGCCCTGCTGGACAGGCTGGACGAATGGCTTGGCCCGGAGCTTGAGGAGCTTGCAGCCGGGAAACCAGTGGGCTCAATCGACCTGGCCAACCCCTTGGGCCGCCTTATGCCGTGGCCGGAAGCCGCCAGGCTGGATGTGCTCGCGCCCGAAATCCTTGAGGTCCCCAGCGGCTCCCGGATCCGGATCGAGTACCCGGATCCGGGCGACGCCGGCGCCGCCCCTGTCGTTGCGGTGAAGCTCCAGGAGTGCTTCGGGCTGGCCGAGTCCCCGCGGCTGGTGGACGGCCGTGTCCCGGTCCTGTTCCACCTGCTGTCACCGGCCCGCCGGCCCCTCGCCGTAACGGCTGACCTGACCTCGTTCTGGGCCGGTCCCTACGGCCAGGTGCGTGGGGAAATGCGGGGCCGTTACCCCAAGCACCCGTGGCCCGAAGACCCGTGGTCGGCGCCCGCCACCGCGCGCACCAAACACCGCAAATAGCCGTGCTGTGGCGCCTGCCCCCGCGCTACGGCTGCTCGGGGATCCAGGACGGTGCCTCAACACCGGCGCCGGTCAGGTTGTCGCAGCGCACCAGTTGTGATCCGATCCGCTCCAGCGGGCACGGCACAAAGCTCGGCCCCGTGGCCTCGTCCGGGAATCCGAACGCTGGCCCGGCAGTGAACAGCGCGGCTACGAAGAGTAGGGCGGCAACGCCCTGGGTGCGTCGCGGTGAACGGAGTATGGCAGTCATGATCCGGCCTCCTTGGCTCATTGTTGGACTGACACCCACACTCTCCGCTGTCCTCCTTCCCCCCACATCCGGTATGCACCCTCAGAAGGGGGATCCCTACTCCTCATCTTTGTGGCAGGCCACCCCTGTACTGCCGGCCGACTGTGGTGGGACGCTGTGATGGTGGCCGGCAAGAACACTGGTGGCCCCTCCCTGGTGGGGCGCGACCAGGAGCTTGCGGCGCTCACCGACATGATGGACGCCGTTCGGAGTGGCACCGCGCAGACCGCGGTTGTTTCCGGGGATGCCGGCGTCGGCAAGACGGCGCTGGTCCAGGCTGCGTGCGCTGCCGCGGGGCCCGGCGACGTAATCCTTCGCGGTGCCGCCCTGCCCTTGGGCGATGTGACCGTTCCCTACCTTGGCCTGCGGTCAGCCTTGCGTTCCGCCCCGTCCTATACGCCCGCCGTTCCGTTCTCCGCGGCAATGGACGGCGGGTACGCCGGGAACGTGCCCCTGCTGGTGGACGACTGGCTGACCTCGGCCAGCGCCACTACTCCGGTCTTCCTGGTCATCGATGACCTGCATTGTGTGGACCAGGACACACTGGACGTCCTCATGTACCTCGCGGGCGGCCCGTCCGAGCGGCGCCTGGGAATCATCTGCACCCTGAGGGCGGGCGAACTCGGCGAAAGCCACCCCCTGCAGACGTGGCTGGCGGACGTCCGGCGGCTGTCACAGGTCCGAATGCTGGATCTCGGCCCGCTGGACAGGCCGGCGACGGAGTCCCAGATAGCAGGCATCCTGGGGGCACCGCCGCCGCAGTCCCTTGTGACGGACGTGTTTGGCCGGACCGCCGGCAATCCCTACTTCACGGCCCTGCTGGTGGGCGGCCTTCCGGCCGGTGCGGCCGAACTTCCCCAGGGGCTCCACGGCGACCTCAGGCAGGCGGTGCTTCGGTCCTGGCGTGGCTTGCCGCAGGGTGCCCGTAACCTGACCCGCCTTCTGGCGGTGGCCGGCCGGGCAGTGACGGAGCACGAATTGGCTGCCGTGGCAACGTGCGATAAGTTGCAGGACAGCACCCGGGTGCCGCTGTTTCTGCAGGCAGCATCCGCCCGCGGCATCCTCGATCTGGGCCCGAACGGCACCTACTGGTTCCACCCCTTGATTGCCGAGGTGCTGGAGCTGGATGTGTCCGCGGACGAACGGAAGATCCGGCACGCCGCGTTCGCCTCTATGTATGAGTTGCAGGCAAGCACGGATCCGGACCCCCAACTTCCGGCCGTCATCGCGGACCACTACTATTTCGCCGGGAACAGCCCCGCCGCCTATCGATGGGCCCTGGCAGCCGGCGATCCGCTGAACGCTTCGGGTTCCGCAGCCGAGAGGCTCCGCATGCTCCAGCGGGCGGCGTCGCTTCACCATCAGGTGTCCGGGGAAGAAAGGGCGCAGCGGGAGCTATGGGACCGGATCCGGGCGACTGCCCAGACAACGGGGGCTTTTGCAGCTGAACTTGAGGCAGTGGATGCACTGCTGGCAGGGATGGACCTGTCGGCGGAACCCCTGGCCGCTGCGGAGCTGCTGATCCGCCGCACCCACCTGCGATATTCCACGGGGCAGGAGTTCTATGCCATGGACGGTGTCACCGAAGCGGTGAGGCTGTCCGGGGCTGCGCCGGAAAGCTGGCAGCATGCCTTCGCCCTGGCAGAGTTTTCCTATGCATGCCAATGGAACGGCCTTCCGGGAGGGCCGGCGGCAGCGGCCAGTTCCCTGGAAGCGGCGCGGCGGGCCGGGCACCCCCGGGCATTGTCCTACGCGCTCACCGCATCCGCCATGGTGGCCGTCCGCGCCGATCTGCCGGACAGGGCGGCCCAGCTTGCCCGCCAGGGCGCCGCGGAAGCGCTCAAGGCGCACGATTTCTGGGGTTACGTTCACGCCATCAGCTGGCTGGGGAATGCCCAGGAGGCCTGGACCAGCGCCCTCTACGCGGACCTCATGCACGCGGGCAGGCTGGAGCTGGCTGCCTGTGGCGGCCCGCACACGTATGTGGCCAAGCTCGCGGCGGACGAAGCCGCCAGCCACCTGGTGGTGGGAAACTGGCGGGCGACCCAGGAGGCGTTGAGGATCGCAATAAGCCTCGATCCCGGCCCTATGGGAGACGTCAGCGGGCGGCTCACGGCAGCCCGGCTTGCCCTCCTGCAGGGCCGGGGCGCCGAGGCCGCAGCCCACCTGGCGAGGGCGGAGGAAATCAATACGGACAGTGGCGCATTCGTGAACCTCAGCTTCGCCGCCGTCCGGGCGCAGGTGGAATCCGCCGTCGGGCATTTCCGGATGTCCTACGAATCCGCGCTGGCGGGTGCCATGCGGCCCGGCCCACCACCGACCATGTGTGAATGGCTGCTCCCGCTGGCCGCCCGCGCCTTGGCCGACCTGGCCCAACAGGCCAGGGACACCGGCTTCCCGCCGGACGGATTCGTTGCCGAGGCCCGACAGCTGAAGGAGCGGTTTCCTTCCGGGCTTTTCGAATCCGGTTCCCATACCGACCTGTACCGGCGCCAGACCACGGCCTTTTCGCTGTTGTATGAGGCCGAACTGGGCAGGGTCCGGCGGGTACCCGGGATTGGTGGGTCCTGGGTCCTTGCAGCCGACGCCTTCAACGCCGGAAACCTGCCCTGGGAGGAAGCCTACTGC
Organism: Pseudarthrobacter sp. CC12; assembly: GCF_039907755.1. Taxonomy (NCBI): domain Bacteria; kingdom Bacillati; phylum Actinomycetota; class Actinomycetes; order Micrococcales; family Micrococcaceae; genus Pseudarthrobacter; species Pseudarthrobacter sp. CC12. Next base: position 32,345 of record NZ_JARDJH010000002.1, read on the forward strand.
TGCAGGCGGGCCGTCGAAGCGATGCTGCTCCAGGGCCAGTCGGGGCGGCACCGGGCCCCAGCGCTCCTGCGGCGCGGCCTGGCATTGGCACGTGAACTCCGGTCCGCTCCCGAACAGGAAGCCCTGGAGCGGCTCGCAGTACACGCCCACATCGCCGCTGACCCCCTGCCGGCCGTTGGCGTTAAGCGGGCACACCTGCCCGGACTCACTCCGCGGGAACAGGTCATTCTCGAATTCGTGGTTGCCGGCAAGACCTACAGCGAAATCGCGAGCGCCCTGGTCATCAGCGAAAAGACCGTCAGCTCGCACATCTCCAACATGCTGAGGAAGACCGGTGCAGGCAACCGCGTGGACCTGGCCAGGCTGGCAGGACTGGACGCGGTCACTCCAGGGAACTGATGAATCCAGCCACCGGCACGGCCAGTGACGCTCCGACTTCGCCTGCCGGCCGTTTGTGACCAGCAACCGCAAACGAGTGGTCCTCGCCCTCGACCCACTGCAGGACGGCGTTGCGGCCGATGCGGGAGACTACATCCTCGAGGATGTGCGGCGTGGCAAACGTGTCCCGGGTTCCCTGCAGGAACAGCATCGGAGTGGCCAACCCATACAAGTGTTCGTCACGCAGCTTGTCTGGTTTGCCGGGCGGATGGAGTGGATATCCCAGATAGACCAGGCCGGCCGCCGGCATTCCCGCCGCGACGGCCATTGACGCCATCCGGCCGCCGAATGACTTGCCGCAGGCCACCAAAGGGCCGGTGTCGCCGCGCAGGGCAGCCTGATTCGCCGCGGCATCCATCACAGCCCGCCAGGTGGCGATGGCCACCGGAGGCCGGTCCGGGAACTTGCGGCCCGCTTCCCGGTACGGAAAGTTGAACCGGAGCGTGGCGAGGCCCAGGACGTTGAGCGCATCGGTGAAGCCGAGAAGAAACGGGTGCTCCATACCGGCGCCGGCACCATGAGCCACCACGACGGTGGGTGCGTGGGGTGAAGGTTTGCCGGGACGGCCGTAGGCGGCCGACACTGTGCCATCGCCCACGGGAATGGTCAGCTGCTGATCGGTTGCGGGCATGGGACCATCATGCCGGACCAGCGGGACAAATGGTCCAGCGTCCGCGCGGCGGGGTGTACGTTGTCCCCATGGCGAGCGAACAAACCACCATTACCGTCCCGGGTCCCAACGGCGGGCGTGAGATGCGCATCTCCAGCCCCAACCGGGTCCTCTGGCCCGACCTGGGCCTGACCAAGCTCGACCTCGCACGGTACATCTGCGACGTCGGGGAGGCGTTCATCGCCGCCAACGGGGACCGCCCCGTGTCGCTCCAACGGTACTCGGACAACATCGAGGGCGAGATGTTCTTCTCCAAGAACCCGCCGAGGGGAACGCCGGACTTCGTCCGGTCCGTGAAGGTGGTGTACCCCAGTGCCCGGTCCCATCCCCAGCTGGTCCTCGACGAGCCGGCGGCCGCCGTCTGGGCCGTGCAAATGAACACCGTGGTCTTCCACCCCTGGCCGTCCCGCGCCGGGAACACCGACAATCCGGACCAGTTGCGCATCGATCTTGACCCACAGCCCGGAACCGACTTTGGCGACGCCGTGCCGGCCGCCCTGGTGCTCAAGGACGTCCTGTCGGAGGCAGGGCTGGAATCGTTCATCAAGACCTCCGGAAACCGGGGACTGCATGTCTACGCGCCAATCGAACCCGTGCACGAATTCCTGGACGTCCGGCACGCAGTCATCGCCGCCGCCCGGGAGGTCGAACGGCGCATGCCGGACAAGGTAACCACGGCGTGGTGGAAGGAGGAACGCGGTCAGCGGGTCTTCCTGGACTTCAACCAGGCCAACCGGGACCGCACCATCGCCGGCGCCTATAGCCCGCGGGCCCTTCCGCACGCCCCGGTATCCTGCCCCCTCACCTGGGATGAACTCGAAACCGTTGATCCCAAGGACTTCACTGTCCTCACCGTCCCGGACAGGTTGAAGACCGTTGGTGACCCCTGGTCCCGGTTTGGCGGGAACCCCGGCTCCATCGGCACGCTGCTCGACTGGTGGGACCGCGACACCAAGGCGGGCCTGGGCGAGATGCCGTTTCCGCCGGACTATCCCAAGATGCCCGGCGAACCGCCCCGGGTGCAGCCGAGCCGCGCGAAAAAGCAGACTGACGCCAACAACGACTGACCCGCGCCCTCCAAAACGGGGCACTTTGGCACGGACACGCCGGGCGCCGTCGGAAATTACGACGGCGGCCCCGCCAAAGTGCCCCGGGAGCGCAGGTGCGGCCCGGGATTATCAGAGGCAGGTTTATTCGAAGCGGGAGGGGTCGCCCATGCCACGGCGGACAACCTCGGCCACACCGCTGGAGAAGTCGACCACCGTGGTGGGCTCGGCACCGCAGTCCCCGGCATCAATCACGGCATCGACCTGATGGTCAAGGCGCTCCTTGATCTCCCAGCCCACCGTCAGCGGCTCCTCCTCGTCCGGCAGCAGCAGCGTGCTGGAGAGCAACGGCTCACCCAGTTCGGCCAGCAGCGCCTGGACCACCCGGTTGTCAGGGATGCGCACGCCCACGGTCTTCTTCTTGGGGTGCAGCAGCCGCTTGGGAACCTCCTTGGTGGCGGGCAGGATAAAGGTGTAGCTGCCGGGTGTCACCGCCTTGATGCTGCGGAAGACGTCGTTGCCGATGTTCACGAACTGGCCCAACTGCGCGAAATCCCGGCAGACCAGCGTGAAGTGGTGCTTGTCGTCCAGGTGCCGGATGCTCCTGATCCGGTCCAGGGCTTCCCGGTTTCCCATCTGCGCACCCAAGGCGTAGCAGGAGTCCGTGGGGTAGGCGATCAGGCCGCCGTCGCGGATGATCTTCACCGCCTGGGCAATGGCGCGGGGCTGCGGGTCGTGGGGATGAACATCGAAAAATCTGGCCATGCCCCGAGCCTACGTTCCCCGGGCCCCCACCGCACCATGCGGCAGGCCGGACAGGGGACCGTTCCCCCTACCGGTCCTCACCCTGATCGGGCAGGATGTTGTCTGCCCCGGGTTTCGGGCCCAGCAACTTTCGGCACTGTGAAGGAGATCCCAACATGCCCACGATCCTCAATCCCTACCTGAGCTTCCGCGATAATGCACGCGATGCCATGAACTTCTACCAATCCGTGTTTGGCGGCGAACTGACGCTAAGCACTTTCGGCGACTTCCAAGCCAGCGAGGATCCCGCGGAAGCGGAGAAGATCATGCACGGCATGTTGACCACCACCCAGGGCTTGGTGCTCATGGGCGCTGACACCCCGAACAGCATGGAGTACCACGCAGGATCTGCCATTTCGGTATCCCTGAGCGGCGACAACGAGGCGGAACTTCGCGGCTACTACGAAAAGCTCAGCGGCGACGGGGGAGCGGTGACAGTCCCCATGGAGAAGGCGCCGTGGGGTGACGTCTTTGGCATGTGCACGGACCGGTTCGGCGTCTCATGGCTGGTGAACGTCAACTCGGGGCAGGCAACCGCGGCACCGTGACCACCCGGCGGTAGCGGCTGGAGGGGTGCCGGCCCGGTTGCCCGCGGATCTTACCGGTGCTTCTTGAGGCCACGCCCCCGGACTGCGAGGATTAAGGCGTGAGGTCCTTGATGGAGTTCCTGTCCGATAAATGGTGGATGGTGTTTCCTCTGATGGCTTTTGCCGGCCGGTGGGCAGGTGGCTGGCGGCGTTCGGCGGAGCGCCGCCACCGGCGCCGGGTTGAACTCCATGCCCTCAAGAACCAGGCGGTGGAAGCCGAGAAGGCGTCGACGGCGGAGGTGGGCGCGCTGATGGCCACGCACGATGCCACCAACCGCCGTTGGCTGGAGTATGAGCTCGACGTGGGCAAACTCATCGACTTCCCCCTCATGACCGACGTCCGCGAACCCCTCACCGTGGCCTTCCTTCGCGCCAAACGGGAAGCCGACGGGCAGCGTCCAGCGAACGCCGAAGACCTGCGGTCCGTGTCCGGTCTGGACGCGTACCGGCAGGCGGTCAACAACTTCGCCGTGGCCCTGGACGTGGCCGAGCGTGAAGCGCGCCGCATCAGGGACAGCAAATTCAGTGGACCCGAACGTGAACGCCTTGCCACAGCCCGCAAACTGCTCATGATCGCGGAGAACTCGGCAGCCACTCCCGCCGAACGGCAGGCAGCCTACAAACGGGTACGGCGCGAGCTGGACGGCCTCATAGCACTGCCGGACGTTACCCTCGCAGCACTCGAGGAGAAACTCGCCCCGGAACTGGACGCCGGTCCCCGGGCCGCGCAGCTCCACGGCGGCTGAGGCTGCCCGGGGCTGCGGGATGGAGTGCACCCTCTATCTGGACGTCGACGGAGTCATCTGTCCGTTCAGCCCCGAAGGGACCACCGGCTGGGGTTCCTCCTGGCAGCACGCCGACGCCGGGTTGCTGCCCGTAGCCTTCGCGGCCGAGCTCGTGGCAGGGCTGAACTCCCTGGCCCTGATGCCGGGACTGCGGTGCGTCTGGCTCACCAGCTGGGAGGAACTCGCGCCCCAATACCTATGCCCCGCCATCGGACTCACGGGCGGCGGCTGGCCGTACCTGGCCGCAGACGGCGCAGCCGGCGGGACTGGCTGGTGGAAACTCCGCGCCATCCAGGACGACGTCGAAGAAACCGGGCCGAGGGCGGTCGCCTGGGTGGACGACCAGCTCGCATTCGAGGCCGAAGCGCAACGATGGGCAGGTTTCCTGGGCCGGCGCATCCTCACGGTCTCACCCCACCCACGGCACGGAATCACGCCCGCGGAACTCGACCGGATCCACGCATTTCTGGCCCGACCCGTGTTTTGACCTCATGCCGTGGACGCGTACGATCGATAAGGTTTCCCACCGGTTGTGCCAACAACACAAGTCATTCCACGCAAACAGCTGGTGAACTATGCTGTCCACGGCAGCCTGGTACGAGAAACTGCTGAACGTCGACTCTGCAGATTGGGCAACAGGTGGATATCACCTTCATGGTGGCGCTGGTCATTGGACTGGCACTATTTTTCGACTTCACGAACGGCTTCCACGACACCGCGAACGCCATGGCTACGCCCATCGCAACGGGTGCCATCAAGCCCCGGACAGCAGTGGCCCTGGCAGCCGTCCTGAACCTGGTGGGTGCTTTCCTGTCCACGGAGGTGGCCAAGACCGTTTCCGGCGGCATCATCCGCGAGGGGTCCGGAGGCGTGCAGATCACTCCCGAAATCATCTTTGCCGGGCTGATGGGGGCCGTTCTGTGGAACATGGTCACGTGGTTGAAGGGCCTGCCCTCCAGTTCCTCGCATGCCCTCTTCGGCGGACTGATCGGCGCCGCTGTCGTAGGAGCGGGCTTCAACTCGGTCAACTTTGAGAGCCTGCTGCAGAAGGTCATCCTGCCCGCGGTCTTCGCCCCCGTTATTGCAGGGCTTGCCGCCTACGTATGCACCCGCCTGGCCTACGCCCTCACCGCACGCCAGGATCCCGAGACGGGGTCCAAGCTCACCCAGAAACGCGGTGGCTTCCGTACCGGCCAGGTCTTTACCTCCAGCCTGGTGGCGCTGGCCCACGGCACCAATGACGCACAGAAGACCATGGGCATCATCACGCTGGTGCTGATCGCTGCCGGCAGCCAGACGCCCGGCTCCGGCCCCCAACTCTGGGTGATCACCGCCTGCGCCCTTGCCATCGCCATCGGAACCTATGCCGGCGGCTGGCGGATCATCCGCACCATGGGCTCGGGCCTGACCGAGGTCAAACCCGCGCAGGGCTTCGCCGCCGAAACCAGCACCGCCTCTGCCATCCTTGCCTCCTCGCACCTCGGCTTTGCCCTCTCCACCACGCAGGTGGCTTCCGGTTCCGTGATCGGCTCCGGCATGGGACGCCGCGGCACCACCGTCCGCTGGAACATGGTGGGCAAGATCGCGCTGGGGTGGCTCTTCACATTGCCGGCCGCCGGCGTCGTCGGCGCCCTGACCGCGCTGCTGGTGAAGACCGGCGTCGTTGGTGTCCTCATCGCCGCGATCGCCGGCACCGCGGCGGTCCTGTTCATGTTCTTCTACTCCCGCAAGTCCTCCGTGAGCCACCAGAACGCCGTCGAGGTCGAGGAGGCCGGCCAGGCCGTCCGGTTCGCCAAGAAGAAGGCCCTGGCGCGCGCCCGGGCGGAAGCAAAAGCCAAGGCGCAGGCTGACGCCAAAGCCAACAACTCCAAGGAGAATCAGCGATGAAGTGGTTGGAACTCCTGACCGTTGCAGGCACCACGCTCGTGTCCGCGGCAATTGTGGTGACCCTCTACTCGCTTGGGGTCCGGTTCACCGCCATCGCCGGCGATGCCCAGCAGGCGTCCCCCGGGGTCAAGCGCTCCATCGCGTACCTGTGCTTCGGGCTGTGCGGGGTGGCTGTGCTTCTCGGGCTGTACCTGATCATCCCGTACTTCACCAAGTAGCAGCCCCGGGGCTGGGGGCGCACACCATTGGCCGGCCTGTTGGCCCAGCAGGGCCTGCTGGCTAGGCTGGGGCCATGCCGCGCATCCAATACTTTGTGGCCGCGTCCCTCGACGGCTTCATTGCCACACTCACGGACGATCTCGACTGGCTGCTGCAGTTCGACGGTTTCGACGGCGGGACCGACAGTTACAACGACTTCATGGCCGGTGTGGGCTGCATTGTCATGGGCGGGGAAACCTACGCCTGGCTGATGGAGCATGAACCCGGTACCTGGCCGTACGACGGTACGCCCTGCTATGTCTTCACCCACCATGAACACCGGGCACCGGACGGGGCAGACATCACCTTCGTGCGCGGGGACGTGCGGGAATTCACGGCAGACTTCCGCCAGGCGGCCCGTGGCCGGAACATCTGGGTGGTGGGCGGCGGCAAGCTGGCGGCCCAGTTCGCCGACGCCGGCCTGCTGGACGAGATCATCCTCTCCGTCATACCGGTGGTGCTGGGGGAGGGAAAGCGGCTGCTGCCCATGAAGGGCCCGACGCCGCCACTGGAGTTGGCTGCCTCACGCACCCTGGGCCGGGGGATCGTGGAGTTGCGGTACCTTCTTCACCCGGCGGCCGGCCGGCAGTCCTGAGGCCGCGCGCGTCAGCCGGCGTTGTCCCGCAGCAGGTTGGTGATCCGCGCCGTTGAGAGGCGCCGGCCCTGGGCGTCGGTCATGACGATTTCGTGGGTGGCCAGGGTCCGGCCCAAATGGACCGCCGTGCAGGTGCCCGTCACCAGGCCCGTAGCGATGGACCGGTGATGCGTGGCGTTGACTTCGATTCCGACGGCGTGGCGTCCCGGCCCCGCGTGCATGCCGGAGGCGAAGGAGCCCAGGGTTTCGGCGAGGACCACGTGCGCGCCGCCGTGCAGGATTCCGGCCACCTGCGTGTTGCCTTCCACCGGCATGGTGGCAACGGTGCGTTCCGGGCTCATCTCCAGGAAATGGATCCCCATCTTGACCACCAGGGCACCGACCCCGAAGGCGCCCAGCCAGTCATGCATATGGTCGGGGATCCCGGCGGCCGCCAGCTCTTTGGCGAAAGGGCCCGGCGTGAAATTGTCTGTCATGGCAACTAGGCTGGCACCTGTGAGTGAAACAACCAAACCGGCTCCCTTCCCGTCCCAGGCCATCGATGAGGGGGCTGCCGGGCAGCGCCCCGCCGACGCCCCAAAGCCTGCAGTGACGAGCGCCGCCCCCGCCGCCGGCGGGTCTGTTTCAGCCACCGAAGCGCCGGTGGTCCCCATCACCAGCCAGCCGCGGCTGCTGGTCCTTGATGGCCACTCGATGGCCTTCCGTGCCTTCTTCGCGCTGCCGGCGGACAAGTTCTCCACCTCCAACGGCCAGCACACCAACGCCATCCACGGCTTCACCTCGATGCTGATCAACCTCATCAAGGAGCAGCAGCCCACCCACATCGCGGTCGCGTTCGACGTCTCCGACGAATCCACCCACCGCAAGACCGAGTACAGCGAGTACAAGGGCGGCCGGAACGAAACCCCCCGTGAAATGAGCGGCCAAATCGACCTCATCGGCCAAGTCATGGAGGCCTGGGGCATAAAGACCATCAAGATGCCGGGCTACGAGGCCGACGACATCCTGGCCACCCTGGCTGCCATGGGCGAGAAAGCCGGGTTCGAGGTTTTGCTCGTTTCCGGAGACCGGGACGCGTTCCAGCTCATCACGGACAACGTCTTCGTGCTGTACCCGCGCAAGGGGGTCAGCGACATCCCGCGGATGGATGCTGCCGCCATCGAGGCGAAGTATTTTGTCAGTCCGGGGCGCTACTCCGACCTCGCCGCCCTGGTGGGGGAGACGGCGGACAACCTTCCCGGTGTTCCCGGGGTCGGACCCAAGACCGCAGCCAAGTGGATCAACCTCTACGGCGGCCTCGAAGGCGTCCTGGAACACCTCGATTCGATCGGCGGCAAAGTGGGCGATGCCCTGCGGGAGAATGTTGACGCCGTCAAGCGCAACCGCCGGCTGAACCAGCTCCACACCGACCTCGAGCTCCCCGTCACCCTCGACGACCTCTACCAGCCACGCCCTGACCAGGCCGCCATCGAGGACCTCTTCGACCAGCTCGAGTTCAAGGCCATCCGCGGCCGGTTATTTGCCCTGTACGGCGACGCAGACACCCCCGCCGCGGAGCGCGAAAGCATCGAAACCCCGAATTACAGCACCCCTGCCGGTGCCGCGGAGCTGGCCGCGTTCCTGGCCGGCGGCACCGGGCAGCGGTCAGCGCTGGCCGTCGACCTCGTGCCCGGCCGGATCGGGGAGGACGCTGCAGGGGTGGCAATTGTCCGCGGGGACGCGGCAGTCTATGTCGACCTTGCCGGCCAGGACGCTGAAACCGAAAACGTGCTGGCCACATGGCTGCGCGATCCCGGGGCGCCCAAGGTGATCCACGGTTTCAAAGCCGCGCTCAAGGCACTTTCGGCCCGAGGACTGGAGCTGGAGGGCGTCGTGGACGACACCTCCATCTCCGGCTACCTGATCCAGCCGGACCGGCGCACGTACGAACTGGCTGAACTCGCCCAGCACCACCTCAACGTGGGCATACCGGCCGCCACGGCCAAAGCGGGTCAACTGGAGCTGTCCTTCGACGGCGACGACACGGCGGCAGCCGACGCCCTGGTCCAGGCCGGCGCCGTGGTGCTGGCCCTGAGCCGTTTCTTTGAGGATGAACTCAAGGACCGCCGCGCCGAGGAACTCCTGTCCACCCTGGAGCTGCCGGTCAGCCGCGTCCTGGCGGACATGGAACTCGCCGGTATTGCCATCGACATGGACAAGATGGACGACCAGCTTTCCGACCTTGCCAGGGTGATCGACCAGGCCCAGGAACAGGCATTCGCCGCAATCGGCCACGAGGTCAACCTGGGCTCGCCCAAGCAGTTGCAGACCGTCCTGTTCGACGAACTCCAGCTCCCCAAGACCAAGAAGATCAAGTCCGGCTACACCACCGATGCTGCGTCCTTGAAGAACCTGCTGGAGAAGACCGGGCATGAGTTCCTGGTCCAGCTCATGGCGCACCGGGAGGCCGCCAAGCTGCGGCAGATGATCGAGTCGCTGAAGAAGTCCGTGGCCGAAGACGGGCGGATCCACACCACCTATGCCCAGAACGTGGCAGCTACCGGCCGCATCTCGTCCAACAACCCCAACCTGCAGAACATCCCCATCCGCAGTGAGGAAGGCCGCCGCGTGCGCGGCATCTTCGTGGTCAGCGACGGGTACGAGTGCCTGCTGTCAGCTGACTACTCGCAGATCGAGATGCGCATCATGGCACACCTTTCCGGCGACGCAGGCCTGATCCAGGCCTACAAGGACGGCGAGGACCTGCACCGGTTCGTCGGCTCCAATATCTTCCACGTCCCCACGGACCAAGTCACCAGTGCCATGCGCTCAAAGGTCAAGGCCATGTCCTACGGCCTGGCCTACGGACTGACGTCCTTTGGCCTGTCCAAGCAGCTCGAGATCTCCGTCGATGAGGCCCGCACCCTCATGAAGGACTACTTCGACCGCTTCGGCGCCGTCCGGGACTACCTCCGTGGAGTAGTGGACCAGGCCAGGGTGGACGGCTACACCGCCACCATTGAAGGCCGCCGCCGCTACCTGCCGGACCTCACCAGCACCGACCGCCAGCTGCGCGAGAACGCCGAGCGGATTGCGCTCAACAGCCCCATCCAGGGGTCCGCCGCCGACATCATCAAACGCGCCATGCTGGGCGTCCACGCCGAACTGCAGTCCCAGGGGCTGAAATCGCGGATGCTGCTCCAGGTCCACGATGAACTGGTCCTCGAAGTGGCCGCCGGTGAACGCGCAACCGTCGAGAAACTCGTCACCGAGCAGATGGCTGCCGCAGCCGACCTCAGCGTGCCGCTGGAAGTGCAGATCGGCGTCGGCCCCAGCTGGTACGACGCCGGCCACTAGGCTTCACGCCGGCCCAGCAGGCGGCCGGTGCGTTTGTGCTGGTCAAGCGCCGGATCCATTGGCTAGGCTCGGGTAAATGGGTGATCTGAGCGGAAACTATGAAATCCGGCGCTTTCCCGCCGTGTCCAAAGGCAACGAAGGGTACGCGGAGGCCGAAACCTGGGCCAAGGCCGTTGGGTTCGGTTTCCACGACTCCACCCGAACGCCCGAACACCGGGAGCGGTCCCTTGCCACCTACGAGGTCGATGGCCGGATCTTCACCGGGGCGTACCAGACCGGTCCCGTGGCCCCGTCCTCGCTGCCTGCCGAGGTGCCCGTTGCCACGTTCGGGACCTTCCGCAAGACCCTGAACATTGGTTTCGGCCGCATGCTGGAGACGCAGATGGTCACGGCCGTGACCGTCCGCACTTCGCACCGCCGGCGCGGCCTCCTGCGCCGCATGATGACCGAAGACCTCCAGGCTGCCAAGGACGACGGCCTCGCCATGGCAGCGCTGACAGCCTCGGAGGGCAGCATTTACGGCAGGTTCGGCTACGGCGTCGCAAGCCTCGAGCGCACCGTGAAGGTGGACACCACGGGCCGGTTCACCCTGCGGCACACGGCCACGGGCGCCGTGGAAGTGGCGGACCCCAAAACACTGCTGGACGTGGCTCCCGCCGTGTTCGAACGCGTCCACCGGCACACGCCCGGGTCCCTCGGCCGGCAGGAATGGTACCGGCACCTGGCCTCCGGGTCGCTGGGACGCGACGGCAAGGAAGATCCCGCCATCAAGGTGGCGCTGCACTACGGCCCGGACGCAACCATCGACGGCTACGTCTCCTATAAGTTCCTTGGCTGGGACACCACCCCCTACACGGTGGAAGTGGTGGACCTTGTGGCCGCCACCGACCACGCCTACCTCGAACTCTGGCAGTACCTGGCGGCCATCGACCTCGTTGAACGGGTCACCTGGAACGAGGCCCCGGTGGATGATCCCCTTGCCTGGGCCCTGGCTGACCCCCGCTGCATCGACGCCTCGGACAGCCGCGACATGCTCTGGCTCAGGATTCTCGACGTTCCGCGTGCCCTCGCTGCGCGGCACTACCCGGCCGATGGCCGGCTGGTCCTCAACGTCGATGATCCGCTCGGCCTCACCCCTGGGAATTTTGCGCTGACCGTGGAGGGCGGCCAGGCCGCCGTCGAACGCCTCCCCGAGGGCACCGCCGCCGATCTCGAACTGGGGGTCGCCGCGCTGTCCTCGATCTTCCTCGGTGGTGTGTGCCCGGTGACCCTGAAGGCTGCCGGCGCCATCCGCGAGCTGCGGCCGGGGGCCGCCCTTCGGGCGCGGCAGATGTTTGCGGTGGAACGGGCGACGCACTGCCTGACCCACTTCTGAGCCCCGTCCCGGCTCCCCGCCCGCTTTGACCCCCATTGCCGGCAGCGACTAGAATAAACGGGCGTGTACCACGTGCACGCGCTTGCTGTCCCCTAAAGACGGCATTGAAAGCAATCCACAAATCAGGATGACCCGGGGAATCCATCGGATTCACCGAGAATCGCGCCTGCGTTCCATAAGGCGGGCGCGCCGGTTTGCCTGACCGACTAACTATCCACAACGGAGCCCCTACTACATGACCATCACCTCCACCGAGAAGCCCGGTACCCCCGTAGTCGCGATTAACGACATCGGTACCGCTGAGGACTTCCTCGCAGCTGTCGACGCCACCATCAAGTACTTCAACGACGGAGACCTCGTCGAAGGTACCGTCGTCAAGGTCGACCGCGATGAAGTCCTGCTCGACATCGGTTACAAGACCGAAGGTGTCATCCCCTCCCGCGAGCTGTCCATCAAGCACGACGTTGATCCCGGGGACGTTGTCTCCGTTGGCGATCAGGTCGAAGCCCTGGTGCTCACCAAGGAAGACAAAGAAGGCCGCCTGATCCTCTCCAAGAAGCGTGCTCAGTACGAGCGCGCCTGGGGCGACATCGAGAAGGTCAAGGAAGAAGACGGTGTCGTCACCGGTACCGTCATCGAGGTCGTCAAGGGTGGTCTTATCCTCGACATCGGCCTGCGTGGCTTCCTGCCCGCATCCCTCGTCGAGATGCGTCGTGTGCGCGACCTTGCTCCGTACATCGGCCAGCAGATCGAAGCCAAGATCATCGAGCTGGACAAGAACCGCAACAACGTTGTGCTGTCCCGCCGTGCATGGCTCGAGCAGACCCAGTCCGAGGTCCGCTCCACGTTCCTCAACAAGCTGGAAAAGGGCCAGGTCCGTCCCGGCGTCGTTTCCTCCATCGTCAACTTCGGTGCATTCGTGGACCTGGGCGGCGTAGACGGCCTCGTCCACGTTTCCGAGCTCTCCTGGAAGCACATCGACCACCCGTCCGAGGTTGTCGAAGTTGGCCAGGAAGTCACCGTCGAGGTTCTCGAGGTCGACCTGGACCGCGAGCGCGTCTCCCTGTCGCTCAAGGCTACGCAGGAAGATCCGTGGCAGACCTTCGCCCGCACCCACGCCCTCGGCCAGGTTGTTCCGGGTAAGGTCACCAAGCTCGTTCCGTTCGGTGCGTTCGTCCGCGTCGAAGACGGCATCGAAGGCCTGGTCCACATCTCCGAGCTCGCCGTGCGTCACGTTGAGCTGGCCGAGCAGGTTGTCTCCGTTGGTGACGAGCTGTTCGTCAAGGTCATCGACATCGACCTTGAGCGCCGCCGTATCTCGCTGTCCCTCAAGCAGGCCAACGAGGGCGTCGACGCCGACAGCACCGAATTCGATCCCGCCCTGTACGGCATGGCCGCAGAGTACGACGAAGAGGGCAACTACAAGTACCCCGAGGGCTTCGACCCCGAGTCCAACGAATGGCTCGAGGGCTACGAGAACCAGCGCGCCGCCTGGGAGCAGCAGTACGCTGACGCCCAGACCCGTTGGGAAGCACACAAGAAGCAGGTTGCCCAGCACGCTGCCGACGACGCTGCAGCTGCAACGTCCGGTGACAGCGATTCCGGCGCCACCAGCTACTCCTCCGAGCCTGCTGCCACCGACACCGGTGCCGGCACCCTGGCTTCGGACGAGGCACTTGCTGCCCTGCGTGAGAAGCTGACCGGCAACTAATTGCCGCCGCCCGGACTTCCCGGGCTGACACAGTGGGCCCCCGCGAAAGCGGGGGCCCACTGTGCTTTAAAGCGCCCGCCGTGCATTCCGGGCAACAGACGTCTGGTGCCCTGGCCGCCGTCCGGACGGCTCCCCGCTACCGCGCTAAAGGTCGACGACGGCGAGGACCGTCCCGTCGTCGTCGTGCGTCAGTGCCGCGCCTGCTGCTGTGAGCAGCCGCTGGGCGCTGAGGTTCCCGGACAGGGTACGCGCCGTGACGCGCTTCAGGCCTGCCCGGCGGGCCTCCGCCAGGACGAGGTCCAGGGCGGCACCGCCGATCCCCTGGGAACGGAAGCTCCGGCCAAGCCAGATGCCGGTCTCCGCAGAGGGGATCCCGGCCGTGGGGTCGCGCTTGAGCCGGACGGAGCCGGCAATGCAAGGACCGTTGAAGACGGCCCAGGACTTTTCCGCCGCAGGACCGTCCAACCCGGCGGCTGCAGCGCGGTGGTAGCCGTAGAACCAGGCCGTGCGCTCGAGGTTCCAGCCAGGGCCGCCCAGCGGGGGCGCCACTTCATCAGGGGAGGCGTCGCGTTTGGCCAGTTGGAGCAGCCGGTCAGCCACTGCCTCATCCACGTCCGCCAGGGTCACATCAGTCGAGGGGCTCATCGATCCATTCCGTCCCGTCGGGAGTAAGCTCGGCGGCGCCTGCCGTCAGTTGGAGCAGCCGGTCAGCCGCGGCAGCAATGGCGGCAGCGTTGTCAGCCACCGCAATCCGCAGCACCGCGTGCCGGTCCTGGTAGCTGGTGTCAGCCATGACCATACCCGCGGCGCGCAGATCGTTCTCCAGCCGCCCCGCTGCCGCGTGCGGAACGGCGGTGGAACAGATCCGGCGCCTGCTGCGCCGGACGAGGGGCGCCAGGTCCAAGGCTGTCGAGATTGATTCCGAATACGCCCGGACCAGGCCGCCGGCGCCGAGCAGGACGCCGCCGAAATAGCGGACGACGACGGCACTGACGTCGCTGAGGTCGGCCACCCCCGTGGCGGTTTCCCTTTTCAGCAGGGCCTCGAGCATGGGGATGCCGGCAGTCCCGGCGGGTTCGCCGTCGTCGCTCGAACGCTGGACGGTCCGGTCCGGCCCGATGACGAATGCAGAGCAGTGGTGGCGGGCATCGTGGAACTCGCGGCTAAGGCCGGCCACCAGATCACGGGCTGTGTCTTCCGTGCCCGCCCTCCGGAGGACCGTGATGAACCTGGAGCGCTTGACCTGAAGTTCATTCCGGACGTCCCGGCCCGCTGCCAGCGTGGTGTAGGAGGTGGCCCGGCTCTCTTGCTCCTGCATCCGGCCCAGTCTAATGGGGTGCCGGCGGGTGTTGTTCCTCGCCCGAACGGCGATGGAAGGTACTCATGATGGAGAGTTTCCCCGTGTATTGGATGGAGCCGTAGCGGAACAAATGAATGGCCAGGCGCATGACCAGGATTCCCACGATGAACAGCTCGGCAATGGTAATCACCGATTCAACCGGGCTGAGCGTGCCGAAGCCGTTACGGAGCATCGCGGTGACCGGGGCCGACAAGGGGAAATACGTGAACACCTGGACAATGGGGGAGTGCGGGTCGCTGAGGATGAGGCTGATGGCATAGAACGGCACAAAAATGAGGGCCATCAGCGGACCGAAGATGACCCCGGCTTCCTTGGCGTTCGGCATCACTGCGCCAATCGCGCCCAGTACGGCGGTGAAGAGAGTGAACCCGCCCAGCAGGAGCAGGGCCCCCACCAGCAGCGGCCCCGGTTCGAAGACGATGTCCCGCAGGTCGATGTCCGGAAGCGAGAGCCTCTCGCGGAAGAAGGCATACCCAACCACGATTGGGGC
The DNA here is from genome assembly GCF_039907755.1 of Pseudarthrobacter sp. CC12. NCBI lineage: Bacteria > Bacillati > Actinomycetota > Actinomycetes > Micrococcales > Micrococcaceae > Pseudarthrobacter > Pseudarthrobacter sp. CC12. The sequence continues at coordinate 47,687 of NZ_JARDJH010000002.1, forward strand.
CAGGAACACGGAAATCTGCACCAGGCCAACCAGCAGCAGGGAAATGATCTTGCCCACGATCAGGGTGGTGGGATTCAGCGTAGTGAGGATCATCTCCGTGACCCGGTTTTCCTTCTCTTCCAGGGTGCTGTTCAGCATCTGGTTCGAGAGCAGGATGATCGTGATGTAAAACAGCACAAGGAACATCAGGGGCGGCACAGCGGCTCCGAAACCGCCGGAGACCTGGCCGTCCCGATAGGTTTCCGTCTCCACCTTGATGTTGCCGCCGGAGGCCGCGGTGATGGCTGCGGAACCGATCTTGGCCTGCGCTGACAGGGCCAGGAGCTGTTTGGCGACCGCCTCGTATTTGCCGTTGTCGAATACGCCCTTGTCAGCACCGTAAACCTTCACTGCCTCCGTGGCAGGATTGGCCGGGAAGGCGAAAAAGGCTTCGATGCGTCCCTCCTTCACCTCACGGGCCCCGTCGGTGGAGCTGTCCGCCCTGGTGCCGCCCATTGCGGCGGCAACCTGGTCCGGGATGATTCCCGACCTGTCCGTATAGCTGAATGCCAGGGCAGCGTTTTTCTGCGCATCGGCGGAGGCGCTCCTTGAGCTGTTGCCGATGAAGAGCAGCCCGAAGATGATGGCCATAACCACCGGAATAGCCAGGGTCGCGATCCAGAACCGCGGCTTTTTGGTGGTGCGGACAAACTCGAAGCCCACCACGGTGCCGAGGTTGTGGCGGCTGGGGGAGGATTTCCTGGCCGGTGTCGTCGTCATGGTCAAACCCTTCCGGCCGCGTGCTGTTCGCCGTATACCTGGATAAAGATCTCCTCAAGGGAGACCCTGGAGGTGGTAAAACCGCTGACCGGCAGTCCAGCGGCTACCAGCTCCCGAAGGACTGCCGCTTCATTGCCGCCGGGCCGCGGGACGAGTTCAGCGCGGCCGCCTCCCTGCCGGACCACGTCGTACAGCGTTGAGGAGGGCAGGACCTGGTCTCCCGCATAGGAAAGACGGTAGACCGTGCCGCCGAATTGATCCTGGACGTCAGCTACCGTCCCATAGGCGCGGGAGGTGCCGTCCTTGAGCAGCACCACCCGGTCGCAGAGGCGCTCCACTTCCTCCATCTGGTGGGTGACCATGATCACCGTTGCCCCGCCGCGCTTGTGTTCCTCGATGATGTCCATCAGCAGGCGGCGGTTTACCGGGTCGAATCCCTTTGTAGGCTCGTCCAGGATCAGGAGTTCGGGGTCGTTCATGATGGTGACGCCGAGCTGCACCTTCTGCTGCTGGCCGCTGGAGAGTTTGTCCAGGGTCATGGTTGCCTTGTCCGCCAGCTGGACGCGTTCCAGGTATGCCAGGGACCAGCTGCGGGCCTGCGATTTGCCCAGGCCCTTGAGCCGGCCGAAATACACCATGACATCCAGGACAGGTTCCTTCTTGTAGAGGCCCCGTTCTTCCGGAAGGTACCCCAGCCGGGTCCCATCACCGGGTTCGAAGGGCTTTCCGTCGATGTGCAGAACTCCGGACGTCGGCTGGTAGATGCCCAGGAGGGCGCGGAGGGTCGTTGTCTTTCCCGAACCGTTGCTGCCAAGGAACCCGAATGTCTCACCTGCCTGGACATCGAAGGACAGGTTCCGAATCACGGTGGTGTCACCGAAATCCATCCGGAAATCCTCGATATGGACCAGCGGCTCCGCTGCCGCACCCCCTGCAGTCATGCCTTCAGCCTATCCGCATTGGCACCGGATGCAGCTGCGGCTAAGTAGGGTGGGGGTGTGCTGAGAATCGGGTTGACGGGCGGGATCGCCTCAGGGAAGTCGGTGGTGGCCGCGCATTTGTTGGAACGCGGCGCCGTGCTGGTTGACGCGGATGCGCTGGCCCGGGAAGTTGTGGAGCCCGGGACTGAAGGGTTGCAGCGCATCGCGGAGGAGTTCGGGGCAGGGATGCTCGACGACGGCGGGCGGCTGGACCGCGCCCGTCTGGGCGCGGCGGTCTTCGGCAATCCAGAGCGCCTCGCCGCCTTGAACGCCATCGTCCACCCACTGGTGCGCGCCCGCGCCGCCGCCATCACGGCCGCGGCGCCCGGTGACGCCGTGGTGGTCCAGGACATTCCCCTCCTGGTGGAGACGGGCCAGGGCAGCAGCTTCCATCTGGTGGTGGTCGTCGATGCACCGGACGACGTGCGGCTGCAGCGCATGCTCGAGCACCGGGGAATGACCAGGGAAGCAGCGCGTGCCCGGATGGACGCCCAGGCCACGCGCGGTGACCGGCTGGCCGCTGCCGATGCCGTCCTGGACAACTCCGGTACGGTGCAGCACCTGCTGGTCCAGGTGGACCGGCTCTGGGACGGGCGGCTGGTCCCCTTCGCCCGCAACCTGGCTGCGGGCCAACGGGCCGCCCGGAATGGCGGCCCGGTCCTGGAACCGCACCGGGCTGACTGGGCGCAGCAGGCGGCCCGGATTGGGGCCCGGATTGCGGCGGCCGCCCCGGAGCAGATTTTGGCAGTGGACCACATCGGATCCACGGCTGTTCCCGGCCTCTCCGCCAAGGACGTCATCGACCTCCAGGTGGCTGTGCCGGACCTTGCGGTCGCCGCTGCGATCGCACCACTGCTGTCCGCTGCAGGCTTTCCGGCGGTACGGGACGTCGAAGCCGACACTCCCAAGCCCAACGCCCCGGACCAGGGCGAATGGTTGAAGCGGTTCCACGCCAACGCAGACCCCTGCCGCGCCGTCAATGTGCACGTGCGCGCGCACGGTTCGGCTGGATGGCGGTACGCGCTCATGTTCCGCGACTGGCTGCGGAGCGATCCCTCGGCCCGGAGCCTCTATGAAGCGCACAAGGCGGAGCTTGCGGCGGAGCACGCGGGCCCGGACAGCACCAGGTCCTACGCGGAGGCCAAGGAACCGTGGTTCACTGACGTCGCCTGGCCCCTGATGGCGGCGTGGGCCAGGGCCACCGGGTGGGAACCGCCGTCGTACGGTTCCTGACCCCGCTCCACGCCTGGCGGATGTTCGCCCGTAACGGATTGGACCCATCACTGTCGGTGCCCGGCGGTAAATTAGATTCATGAGCCTTGCGCAGGAGATCAACCGTGTTGTAGCGCCCTTCGAAGTGATCAGCGAGTTTAAGCCCGCGGGCGACCAGCCGGCCGCCATCGCGGAGCTGACCGAACGCATCAACAACGGGGAGAAGGACGTTGTGCTGCTCGGTGCCACCGGCACCGGCAAGAGCGCCACCACCGCCTGGCTTATCGAGCAGGTGCAGCGGCCAACCCTGGTCATGGTGCAGAACAAGACCCTTGCCGCCCAGCTCGCCAACGAATTCCGCGAACTGCTGCCCAACAACGCGGTGGAGTACTTCGTCTCCTACTACGACTACTACCAGCCAGAAGCCTACGTGGCGCAGACGGACACCTTCATCGAGAAGGATTCCTCCATTAACGAGGAGGTTGAACGGCTCCGGCACTCCGCCACCAACGCGCTGCTGACCCGCCGCGATGTGATTGTGGTGGCCACCGTGTCCTGCATCTACGGCCTGGGAACGCCGGAGGAGTACATTTCCGGGATGGTCACCCTGCGCAAGGGCGCCGAGATGAACCGGGACGACCTCCTCCGCAAGTTTGTCTCCATGCAGTACGCCCGCAACGATGTCGACTTCCACCGCGGCACTTTCCGGGTCCGCGGCGATACCGTGGAAATCATTCCGATGTACGAGGAACTGGCCATCCGGATCGAGTTCTTCGGCGACGAGATCGAGAACATCCACACGCTCCATCCGCTCACCGGCGAGGTCATCCGGGACGAGGAAGAGATGTACGTCTTCCCGGCTTCCCACTATGTGGCCGGCCCGGAACGGATGGCGCGGGCCATCAAGCGGATCGAGGATGAGCTGGCCGACCGGCTCAAGGTGCTGGAAAGCCAGAACAAGCTCGTCGAAGCCCAGCGGCTGCGGATGCGCACCACGTACGACCTCGAAATGATGCAGCAGATGGGCTTCTGCAACGGCATCGAGAACTACTCAGCGCACATTGACGGCCGCGGGCCCGGCACCGCGCCGCACTGCCTGCTCGACTACTTCCCGGACGACTTCCTGCTGGTGGTGGACGAGTCCCATGTGACGATCCCCCAGATCGGCGCCATGTATGAAGGAGACATGTCGCGCAAGCGGAACCTGGTGGACTTCGGGTTCCGGTTGCCTTCTGCCATGGACAACCGGCCGCTGAAGTGGGACGAGTTCCTGGAACGCGTCGGCCAAACCGTTTACCTGTCAGCCACCCCCGGCAAGTACGAACTGGGCAAAGCGGACGGTTTCGTCCAGCAGATCATCCGGCCCACCGGCCTGGTGGACCCCGAGGTGGTGGTCAAGCCCACCAAGGGACAGATCGATGACCTCCTCGGCGAGATCAAGACCCGGGTGGAGAAGGATGAGCGCGTCCTGGTGACCACGCTGACCAAACGCATGGCGGAGGACCTCACCGACTACCTGCTGGGCCACGGCGTGAAAGTCGAATACCTGCACTCGGACGTCGACACCCTGCGCCGCGTGGAGCTCCTGCGCGAGCTGCGGCTGGGTTCCTTCGATGTCCTGGTGGGCATCAACCTCCTCCGTGAGGGCCTGGACCTTCCTGAGGTGTCCCTGGTCAGCATCCTGGATGCGGACAAGGAAGGCTTCCTGCGCTCCTCCACCTCACTGATCCAGACCATCGGACGTGCCGCCCGCAACGTCTCCGGCCAGGTGCACATGTATGCGGACCGGATCACCGACTCCATGGCCAACGCCATCGACGAAACCAACCGCCGCCGCGCCATCCAGGTGGCGTACAACAAGGAACACGGTGTCGATCCGCAACCGCTCCGGAAGAAGATCGCCGACATCACGGACCAGTTGGCCAAGGAAGACGCCGATACCGATGCGCTGCTGGGCAGCTTCGACTACGGCAAGGGCAAGCGTGGCATCACGGGGGCGAACAAGGCCGCTGCCAGGAAGGGCGCTGCGCAGGTCCGTTCCGACGGGCTGGCCGCCGCACCGGCTGAGGACCTGGTGGGCCTGATCGGGCAGCTCACCGAACAGATGCATGGAGCCGCGGCGGAGCTGCAGTTCGAGGTGGCGGCAAGGATCCGCGATGAGGTCAGCGAACTGAAGAAGGAGCTGCGCCAGATGCAGGCGGCAGGGCACGCCTGACGTCCGCGGGCGGGTGTCCGGCTTGGGGTACAGTTAAAGGACGTAGGGGAGTATCCCAAGCGCTACGATCGTCAACACGCAGGGCATAGTTGCCCTGCCGGGCGTAGCGGGCCGCCACATCAGCACAAAGTGCACAGGCTGGCCGGAGAGACTTACACCATTTTGTGTACCCTGCGAAAGGCTTTCCCGTGCTCGATTTGCCCCTGTGGTTTGAGGTTGGCTCATTTGCCGTCCTCGGCCTGATTCTCCTTGTTGACCTTCTCCTGGTGGTGCGGCGGCCGCACGAACCGTCCATGAAGGAAGCCGGCCTGTGGGTGACCTTCTATGTCACCCTTGCCCTGGCATTCGCCGGGGCCATGTTTGCATTTACGGGGCCCGAATTTGGCAGCCAGTTCGTCGCAGGCTGGGTAACCGAGTACAGCCTCAGCATCGACAACCTGTTCGTCTTCATCATCATCATGGCCAGGTTCTCCGTGCCCCGGAAGTACCAGCAGGAAGTGTTGATGGTGGGCATCATCATTGCGCTCATCCTGCGCGGCATCTTCATCATGCTCGGCGCCATCGTGATCGAGCAGTTCAGCTGGGTGTTCTACATCTTCGGCGCGTTCCTGCTGTGGACAGCCTGGAAGCAGGCCCAGGACGAGGGTGAAGAGGAAGAGGACCGGGAGAACCCGCTGATCGCGAAGATCCGCAAGGTCATCCCGATGTCGGAGAAGTTCGACGGCGGCAAGCTGCGTACCGTGGTCAACGGCAGGAAGGTCTTCACTCCGATGGTGATCGTCTTCATCACCATCGGCCTCACTGACCTCTTGTTCGCAGTGGACTCCATCCCTGCGATCTTCGGCCTCACCCAGAGCCCCTTCATTGTCTTCACCGCCAACCTCTTCGCGCTGATGGGCCTGAGGCAGCTCTACTTCCTGCTCGGTGGCCTGATGAACCGGCTCATTTACCTCAAGCACGCCCTGTCCTTCATCCTGGCGTTCATCGGTGTCAAGCTTGTCCTGCACGCCATGCACGTCAACGAGCTTCCCTTCATCAACGGCGGACACCACATCGAGTGGGCACCTGAAATCCCCACGTTCGTCTCGCTCGCAGTGATTGTGGGCACCATCATCGTGGCGGTTATCGCCAGCCTGCTCAGCTCCAAGGCCCAGGCTGCCAAGATCGATCCGCGCCTCGAAGAGGACGCCCGGAAGAGCCACAGCGACGCCGAGTAGGCACGCACCCGCCTCTTTACATCAGGTAATCCCGGCCCCACGGCCGGGATTACCTGTTTAAGCCTCCGCAGGACGCATCGGTCCGCACCCCCTGTGGGATGCGCAGACGCAGGACTATGCTCGAACCATGGTCCGCACGATTCCGATGGATCCGGGCGCGCGACGGGTGCAGCGGCGAACCGTCCTGCTGTTGAGCCTGGCCCAGGTGTTTGGTGGGCTGGGGACCGGATCAACCGTGTCCATCGGCTCCATCCTGGCCGTGGAACTCTCGGGTTCCAGCGCCTGGGCGGGTTCGGTGGCCACCGTGATGACCCTGGGTGCCGCGGCGTCGGCCCTGCCGTTGGCCTCGCTGGCTGAACGCCGTGGACGGCGGGCTGGGCAGGTGGCCGGCCTCTCGGCTGCCTTGGCCGGCGCAGTCCTCATGGTCCTGGCCGTTGTATCCGGGCTTTTCGTCCTGCTGGTCCTGGGGTCGGCAGGCATTGGCATCGGCACGGCAGCGAGCCTGCAGGCGAGGTTTGCCGCCGTGGACCTGGCCTCCGCCGAACACCGCGGCCGGGCATTGTCCACCGTGGTCTGGGCGGTGACGGTTGGTGCCGTCGCCGGACCCAACCTCATCCAGCCCGGAACGGTCGTGGGAACACTCCTGGGCCTACCTCCCATCGCGGGCCCGTTCGTGATCTCCGGGGCCGGCCTCCTCATCGCCACGGTGCTCCTGTTCGCCGGCCTGCGGCCTGACCCGCTCCTGCTGGCACGCCAGCTTGCAGCAGCATCCATCGTGCCAACCGTGCCCGGGGAAGGGGAACGCCCGGCCGCAGCCGCGCCACGCAGCCGGGGGTCGCTTCGCCGCGGCCTGCATGCCATTCGCGGTTCCCGGACTGCGCTGCTCGCGGTTTCGGCCGTCGTCGCAGCCCACGCCGTGATGGTTGGGGTCATGTCCATGACGCCACTGCACCTGCAGCACCTGGTGGAAGGGCCGGGCCAGCACGCGGGCCACATTGCCGCTGGCGACGTACTGGTCATCATCGGTTTCACCATCTCCCTGCACATCGCCGGGATGTTCGCGCTGTCTCCGTTGATGGGGTGGCTGACCGACAGGGCGGGGAGGCTGGAGACCATCATTATTGGCTTCATGCTGCTGATCGCCGCCGTCGCGGTGGCCGGCCTGGGGGAGTCCTCAACCGGCGCGGTGGCGGTGGGACTGGTCCTGCTGGGCGTGGGTTGGTCTGCTGCGACGATCTCCGGCTCCACGCTGCTGGCCGAAAGCGTCGGCAGGGAAGTCCGTGTGGCCGTGCAGGGCGTGTCCGACATGCTGATGGGCGCAGCAGGTGCCGTAGGCGGGGCGGCGTCCGGGCTGGTCCTGGGCTACGCCGGCTACCTCGGCCTGAACCTGCTCGGCGGACTGGCCGGAGCAGCCGTCCTGGGTGCCGCCGTCGTCACCCGGACATCACGCCGGCGGTCGGCGGCCGCCTGAGCGTGCCATGCCCAGCAGGCGGGCAAAAATCCGCTCACCGTCGTCGGCGATCCCATCATGATGGAAGTCGGCAGTCTCCCAGACCTGCAGCCCGTTCACGGCGGCTGCTGTCCGCAGGGACAGATCCCGGTCCACGTAGATGTCATCCGTGTATACCGCCGCCGCGGCCGGAACGGTGTTGGCCGCCAGCACCCGGGGGTCATAGAGCGGCTTCCAATCCTGCTTGGCTGCCAGCAGGTCAGCCACCTCCCGCAGCGGCTCCAGGGCGGGGTCCTGTTCGAAGTACCACGGGTACACCATTTCGCCGGTCAGGAGCAGTGGTTCGGCGTCAGGCCTGAACCAGGGGTTCTCGCCGAGGATCCGCCAGGCTGACCAGTTGGTGGCCTGGTCCTGGCCGTAGATGGACTCGTGCATCAGCGCATACAGCGGGTTGGACCGTCGTGAGACCACCCCCTGCAGCTGCTCCAGGAAAGTGTCCGACAGCCGGGGGACGCCGGACGTCTCCACGAACGCGTCCTCCAGCAGGTAATGGAGGCTGTCCACGCGGGTGTTGCCGCCCAGGAATGCGCCTGCCATCTGGAACCGCCCCACCGTGAGCGGGCTCCCGTCAGGCATGAATTCGGAGGTGCTTCGGAGGTGGCGGGCGATTCTCTCAACCGTAGCCCTGTCCTCCGGATACCAGGTGAAGTACTCATCGTTACGGGCCGCGACGCGCTGGTAGGTGGCCCGGTACACGTCATCCGCGCTGCCTGAGAGCGGCGCCAGCCCGCCGGTGATCAGCACCTCCTGCAGTCCCTCCGGCGCAAACGACAGGTAGGTCAGGGCGCAGAAGCCGCCGTAGCTCTGGCCGTAAACGGTCCAGGCGGGCGAGCCCAGCGCGTGGCGGATCAACTCGGCGTCCGCCACGATCGAGTCAGCGCGGAAGTGCTCCAGGAATGCTGCTTGTTCAGCGGCGGTCCCACGGCCGGGCAGGGTGTTGCGGTCAAGGGGGGTGGAGAGCCCGGTGCCGCGCTGGTCCAGCATCAGGATACGGAAGTCCTGCGCTGCGGCCTTGCTCCAGCCGCCCAGGGAGCCAAACCGGTTGCCGCGCCCGCCCGGGCCGCCCTGCAGGAAGAGGAGCCAGGGAAGTTGCGCGGCGGCCTCCGGGGTGTGGGCGGCGGATACGTACTCACGGGCGAAAACCGTGATGGCCTCGCCGGCGGGCTCGGCATGGTCCAGGGGGACAGTGAAATAGTGCTCCACCGTGCGCATCCCGCGGAATTCGTGCGTCGCCCTGACCTCATGTCCCGCAGCGGGGGCTGATGCCCTGCGCACGTCAGCCATGGGCGGCAGCGGGAGCGGAGGTTGCCTGGCCGAAACGGTCCAGTGCCACGCCCGTCAGGCGGAACGTGGTCCAACCGTCCATGGGCCGCGCGCCGAGGCTGCGGTAGAAGTTGATGGAGGGCTCATTCCAGTCCAGCACGCTCCATTCCACCCGCGCGTAGCCCTTCTCCACGGCAATCGCCGCCAGGTGCTGGAGGAGGGCCTTGCCGTGCCCTTCGCCGCGGGCAGCGGGGCTGACGTACAGGTCTTCCAGGTAGATCCCGTGCACGCCCTCCCACGTGGAATAGTTCAGGAACCACAACGCAAAGCCCTGCACCGCGCCGGCACTGTCCTCGGCCATGGTGGCAAAGACGCGCGGGTTCACGCCGAACAGGGCCTGCTCCAGCATTTCCGGGGTGTTCCGGACGGCGTCGGGTTCCTTTTCGTAACGCGCCAGCTCGTGGATCATCCGGAGGATGGCGGGTACGTCTTGCAGGATTGCGGGGCGGATTGAACTCATTGTCCGAGCTTACCGCCGGGTCCGCCGCGCCCGCCGCAGCGCATGCACCGGCCCAGTCCGGGGGCTAGAGCCGGTTCACGTCCGTCACCCTCACCACGGCCGTTCCGGTCGCGTCGGAGTCCGCCAGGTCCACCTCTGCCGAGATGCCCCAGTCGTGGTTGCCGGCAGGGTCGTCGAAGATCTGGCGCACCTTCCAGGTCCCGCGTTCTTCGGTGATGATCAGCAGACCGGGGCCACGCGCGTCCGGCCCCGTCCCGATGTCGTCGTGTTCATCAAAGTAGTCATCCAGCGCATCCTCCCAGCGCTCGGCACCCCAGCCCGAGGCGCCGTCGAGCTCTCCCAACGCAGTGGCGTCCTCATCGGCGAACAGCTCCACGCGGCGGAACATCTCGTTCCGTACCATGACCCGGAAGGCGCGGATGTTGGAGGTCAGCGACGGCGGCGGGGGTGGTGGAGCGTCGTGCGGCGTGGGCATCACACCGGACGCCAGCTCTTCCCACTCGTCGAGGAGGCTGGAGTCCACCTGCCGGACCAATTCCCCGAGCCAGGCGGTCAGGTCCGCCAGGTCCTCACGAAGCATGTCCTGCGGCACCGTCTGCCGGAGTGCCTTGAAGGCGTCCGCGAGGTACCGCAGCACGATGCCCTCCGACCTGGCCAGTCCGTAGAACTGGACGAATTCGCCGAAGTTCATCGCCCGCTCGTACATATCCCGGACCACGGACTTGGGGGCGAGCTCGAAGTCGCCCACCCATGGCGCGGCCTTCCGGTATACCTCGAACGCCTCGCCAAGGATTTCCGCGAGCGGCCGGGGGTAGGTGACCTCGTCCAGCATGGCCATCCGCTGGTCATAGTCGATGCCGTCGGCCTTCATGGCCGCCACAGCTTCGCCGCGGGCCTTCTTCTGCTGCGCCGAGAGGATCTGCCGGGGTTTCTCCAGGGTCGCCTCGATGACGGACACCACGTCCAGGGCGTACGACGGCGACTCCGGGTCAAGGAGGTCCAGTGCGGCAAGGGCGAAGGGGGAGAGCGGCTGGTTCAGGGCGAAGTTGGGCTGCAGGTGTACCGTCAGGCGGACTGTGCGGCCATCCGGGCCCTGCTCCTCCGGCGGGATCCGCTCGATGACTTCGGCGGCGAGGAGTTCGCGGTAGATTCCCAGCGCCTTCTTCATGAGCCGCAGCTGGGAGGAGCGCGGCTCATGGTTTTCGGTGAGCAGCCGCCGGGCGGCGGCGAAGGGGTCGCCGGGCCGTTCCATCAGGTTCATCAGCATGGCGTGCGTCACCGTGAAGCTGGACGTCAGTGGGTCGGGGACGGATTCCACCAGCCGTTTGAATGTCGGCTCCCCCCAGGACACAAAACCTTCGGGCGGCTTTTTCCTGACCACCTGGCGGAGCTTTTTCTGGTCGTCACCGAATTTTGCCGTGGCTTTCGCTATGGCCTTGACGTTTTCAATCACGTGCTCGGGCGCCTGGACCACCACCGTCCCGGCGGTGTCGTAACCCGCCCTGCCGGCACGGCCCGCAATCTGGTGGAACTCGCGTGAGTTGAGCAGCCGGGTGCGGACGCCGTCGTACTTGCTCAGGGCGGTGAGCAGCACGGTGCGGATGGGGACGTTGATGCCCACGCCCAGCGTGTCCGTCCCGCAAATAACCTTCAGGAGTCCCGCCTGGGCCAGCTGTTCCACCAGCCGGCGGTACTTGGGCAGCATGCCGGCGTGGTGTACACCGATTCCGTGCCGCACCAGCCGGTTCAGCGTCTTGCCAAATCCGGCGGCGAACCGGAAATTGGCAATGAGGTCCGCGATCTTGTCCTTTTCCTCCCGGGTGCAAACGTTGATGCTCATCAGGTTCTGGGCGCGGTCGATCGCCTCAAGCTGGCTGAAGTGCACCACATACGCCGGCACCTGCCTGGTGGACAGCAGTTCCTCCAGCGTCTCGTGGACCGGTGTCTGGTGGTAGTAGTAGTGCAGCGGAATGGGCCGCTCCACGGAACTCACCGTGGTGGTGGCGCGGCCCGTGAGCGCCGTGAGCCCCTCCTCGAACCGGCTGACGTCACCCAGGGTTGCGGACATCAGGAGGAACTGTGCCTGCGGAAGCTCCAGGAGCGGGACCTGCCAGGCCCAGCCGCGCTGCGGGTCGGAGTAGAAATGGAACTCATCCATGACCACCGCGCCCAGCTCCGCCGCGGAGCCCTCCCGCAGCGCGATGTTGGCCAGGATCTCGGCGGTGCAGCAGATGATGGGCGCATCCTGGTTGACCCCGGAATCACCGGTGATCATGCCGACGTTCTCCGCGCCGAAGATGTCGCAGAGCGCAAAGAACTTTTCGGACACCAACGCCTTGATGGGCGCGGTGTAGTAGCTTCGCCGGCCCTGGGCCATGGCCTGGAAGTGCGCGGCGATAGCCACCAGCGACTTACCGGATCCCGTCGGAGTGGCCAGGATGACGTTGGCCCCGGTTGCCAGCTCCATGATCGCCTCGTCCTGTGCCGGGTACAGGGACAGCCCCCGGGACTCGGTCCAGTCCACAAAGCGGCTGTACAGGGCGTCGGGGTCGACGGCGGCGTTGGGGACGGACAGATCGCTCAGCTGGTCAACGAGTTTCATTGACTTCAACCTTAGTGCCACGTTGCGGCCGCATAGGGCGCTCCGGGAGGGTTAGGCTTCGCCTTGCCCGTGTGCATGCTAGAACCTGGAGAATTCATGAAATGGGACCCCGCAAAGTACGTCCAGTTCGATGACCACCGGAACAGGCCGTTCTTCGACCTCACCGGCCGGATCCATGCCGACCGTCCCGCACGGGTCGTTGACCTCGGCTGCGGTCCGGGGAACCTGACCGCGTCCCTGGCCGAACGGTGGCCCGAAGCCCAGGTGGTTGGACTGGACTCGTCTGCCGAGATGCTGGCACGCGCGGCCAGGCTGGCAGAGGTCGTTCCGGGCCTGTCCTTTGAACAGGCGGACATCGCAACCTGGATGCCCACCGGGGAGACGGACGTCGTGGTCAGCAACGCAGCCCTGCAGTGGGTGCCCGGCCACCGGGATCTGATGCGCCGGTGGCTGGACGCCCTCCGGCCGGGAGCCTGGTTTGCCCTGCAGGTGCCCGGAAACTTCAACGCCCCGTCACATTCCCTGATGCGGGAGCTCGCAGCGTCTGACCGCTGGTCAGGCAAGCTGGGCGGCGTGCTGCGGGGCGGGGAAACCGTGGGGGAGCCGGGGGACTACCTGAACATCCTGCTCGACGCCGGCTACGCCGCGGATGCCTGGGAAACCAGTTACCAGCAGGTCCTGCAGGGGCCCGACCCCGTACTCGAGTGGGTCCGCGGCACCGCACTGCGCCCGGTCATGGGCGTCCTCGGAAGCGAGGATGCCGGGCGCTTTGAATCCGAGTACGCGGCGGCCCTGCGGGAAGCTTATCCGAGCGGACCCCACGGCACGGTCTTCCCCTTCAGGCGGATCTTCGCCGTGGGCCGGAAGAGGGGTTAGCACCGGCCCTCCCAACGTGTTTTCGGACCAGTCACAGCGTGTGACAGCAGCTGAAAGTGATCTGGCTTACAATGGCGACTGTAGTTCAGGGGTCAAGCCGCTGGCCCCTGGTCGGCCGTAGGCATGTACAGGGGGTATTTTGCTGGTCGGACTCATGAGGCGGCAGCTTGCCGGCCAACGCGGGCACGTATGGGCGATCATCGTCCTCCAACTGGTCCAGGCAGCGGCCAACCTGCTGCTGCCCACCGTGAACGCGGCCATCATCGATGACGGGATCGTGGCCGGCCAACCCCAGGTGATCTCCCGGCTGGGTGCGCTCATGGCTGCCATCGCGGTGGTGCAGGCGGCAGCCGCCATTGCTGCCTGCTATGTCGGCGCGCTTGTTGCGATGAAGATCGGGCACCGATTGCGGGCGGACATCTTCAACCGGATCCAGTCCTTCTCCTCGCAGGATGTGGCCCTGTTCGGAACCCACAGCCTGACCACCCGCGCCACGAACGACGTCCAACAGATCCAAGCGTTCGCGCTGCTGGTCTTCACCATGCTCTTCGCCGGGCCGGCCATGGGAATCGGCGGGATCGTCCTGGCCGTCCAGCAGGATGCGGCCCTGTCCGCGGTGGTAATCGTCATTGTTCCGCTGCTCCTGCTGATCATGTACTCGATAGTCCGGCGCCTCATCCCGCTCTACCGGGAGGGGCAGGACCTGCTGGACCGGTCAGGCGGCATCCTGCGCGAACAGATCATCGGGACGGATGTGATCCGGTCCTTTGTCCGCCAGGGCCATGAAATGCGGCGGTTTGCGGACACCAACGCCCGGCTGACCGCCAACAATCTGCGGTCGGCGCTTCTGGTAGCCGGAATGCTGCCCATGATCATGCTGGTGGTCAACATCAGCTCGGTGGCCGTGGTGTGGTTCGGCGGCCACCGCATCCAGGCGGGGTTGATGAACCTCGGCGCCCTCACGGCTTTCATCGCCTACATCATGCAGATCCTGCTGGCCATCATGATGTCAATGTATGTGCTGATGACGGCGCCGCGGGCCTCCGCTTGCGCCGAACGCATCCAGGCAGTGCTGGATACGGAGCCGTCCGTCAGCAGCTCGGCCGCGGCCGGCGCGCAGCCCCGGGTGGACACAATTCAGCCGGCTGCTGTGTCTTTCCAGGGCGTCGGCTTCGCCTATCCGGGAGCTGAGGCCCCCGTGCTTGCGGAGATCAGTTTTACCGCCGCTGCCGGCACCACCACCGCAATTGTCGGCTCCACCGGAAGTGGCAAGACAACGCTGCTGAACCTGATCCCCCGTTTCCTCGACCCCACCGAGGGCAGCGTCACCCTGGCCGGCCACGACGTCCGGAACCTGTCCCTGGACCAGCTCCGCGCAGCCATGGCCATGGTGCCCCAGCATTCCCACCTGTTTACCGGGACGATCGCCGACAACCTGAGGATGGCAGCCCCCGCAGCCCCCGACCACGAGCTCTGGGCGGCACTGGAGTTGGCGCAGGCCATGCGGTTCATGGGAGACCTTCCACTGGGGCTTGCCACCCCTGTCGGACAGGGTGGAGCCAGCCTTTCCGGCGGCCAGCGGCAACGGCTGTGCATCGCCCGGGCCTTGGTGCGGAAGGCGCCCGTCTACCTTTTCGACGACAGCTTCTCGGCCCTGGACTACGACACGGATACCAGGTTGCGGCGCGCCCTGGATGGGGCGCTTGCCGATGCAACCGTCATCATCGTGTCCGAACGCATCTCGGCCGTGGCAGGCGCAGACCTCATCCTGGTGCTGGACGACGGCCGCCTCGTTGCCCAGGGCACCCACCGCGAGCTGCTGGAAACGTCGGCCACCTACCGGGAAATTGCCGAATCACAGCTCGCGCTGGACGGCACCCTGTGACGGCAGGGGAGCCGGAAGCCAAGGAAAAGGAGTACAGGTTCTGGCCGACTGCGCGCAGGCTCTTTGGCCTCCTGGTGCCCTTCCGGCTGCAGATGCTCGGGGCCGTTGGAGCCACTTGCGCCTTCGCTGTCCTCAACGTGGCAGCACCAAAGTACCTGGGTGACGCCACCGACGAAGTGGTGGCCGGCGTCCTGCAGGGCAGCCTCGACCAGCGACTCGGAGTCCTGCTGGCAGCGGTGGCCCTGATGTACGTGTTCGCATCCCTGTTCAACTGGATGCAGGGGGCGTTGACCGCGCGGGCCGTGCAGGGGCTCATGTACGGGCTGCGCGCGTCCGTGGAGGAAAAGCTGCACCGACTCCCGTCCACTTACTTCCGGGGAAGGTCCCGCGGGGACGTGCTGAGCCGTGCCACCAACGACATCGACAACATCGCCCAAGCACTGAACCAGGTCCTGACACAGCTCATCGTGTCCGTCCTGATGCTGTGCGGCTCGCTGGCCATGATGCTGTGGATCTCGCCGCTGCTCGCGGCCATCGCCATTGCCACTGTCCCCGTCTCCACGCTGATCACCGTCCTGGTGGCCCGGCGGTCCCAGGAGCACTTCGCGCGGCAGTGGACCGAGACCGGCGAACTGAACAGCCACGTCGAGGAATTCATCAGCGGCCATGAAGTCATCAAAGCCTTCGGCCGCCAGGAACACGCGGCGGACGTCTTCAGCCGCAGCAGCCGACGCCTGGCGCTGGTTGCTACCAAGGCGCAGTATGCGGCCGGGGTGGTCCAGCCGCTGATGGTGCTCATGTCCAACCTCAACTACATCCTGGTCGCGGTGGTGGGGGCCCTGCAGATCATCGCTGGAGCCATGACCATCGGCGGAGTCCAGGCGTTCATCCAGTTCAGCCGGTTGTTCAGCCAGCCCGTCGGACAGATCGGCGGCCTGCTGAACGTGATGCAGTCCTGTGCTGCATCGGCGGCAAGGGTTTTCGTGCTCCTGGACGCGGGCGAGGACGCCCCGGAGCACGCCGGCCAGGGCACCGGCGCCCCGGCCGGCGGCCGCATAGTCTTCGACGACGTCACGTTCGGCTACCCAGGGGCTGTGCCCGCCGTGCGCAACCTCACCTTCGCCGTGGAGCCCGGCCAGGCGGTGGCGATCGTGGGACACACCGGTGCAGGCAAGAGCACCGTGGTGAACCTCCTGATGCGCTTCCTGGAACCCGCATCCGGCACCATCACCATGGGGGGCCGGGACATCGCGGCAATACCGCGCGACCAGTTGCGGGCCCACTTCGGTGTGGTCCTCCAGGATTCCTGGCTCTTCGACGGCAGTATCCGGGAAAACATCGCCTACGGACTGCCCGGAGCGCCGGACGCGGCGATTGTCGCAGCCGCGGAAGCCACCCACGCCGACCGCTTCATCAGGTCCCTGCCGCACGGCTATGCCACGGTGCTGGAAAACGGAGGGGAGCCACTCAGCCAGGGCCAGCGGCAACTCCTTACCATCGCCAGGGCACAGCTGGCCGGGCGCGCCGTCCTGGTGCTGGACGAGGCAACCAGTTCCGTTGACTCCAGGACGGAACTGCTCATCCGCCAGGCGATGCAGCGTCTGCGTGACGGGCGGACCAGCTTCATGATCGCCCACCGTTTGTCCACCATCCGGAACGCTGATCTAATTCTCGTCATGGACCACGGACGCATCGTCGAACAGGGCACGCACGAAAGCCTGCTCGGCGCCGACAGTTACTACGCGAAGCTTTACGACGCCCAGTTCGCCGAACGGGACGGCCGCAACGAGGTCCTGGAGGGCGGCCTGTGACCCCGGACGGGTTTCCAGGATCCTGGCGTCCCAACCCTGCCAGCAGCGTGGCGCTGTTCGAACAACTACGTCTCCAGGTGATCCACCTGGCGGACAACGGTGCGCTGGCGCCCGGCACCAGGCTCCCCGCCGTCCGCGCCCTCGCAGAGAAACTCGACGTCGCCCCGCACACCGTCGCCAGGGCATACAAGGAACTGGAGGCTGCCGGCGTCGTGGCCACCCGGGGCCGGCACGGGACAGTGGTTTCGGCCCGGGACGAGCGGCTCGGGGACCTCTCGCAAGCGGCCGCCGCGTACGCCGCCGTCGCCAAATCCCGGGGTGCCAGCTTCGCCGAAGCCGTGAAGCTGCTGGCCGCCGCTTACGATGTTCCCTGAGGGCGGAACCGTCAGTGTTCGAAAAAGTTTTCGATTAGCATTATGGGGTGCCTAAAGCCTTAGCTGAAGAAACCCCTGCCCCCTCCACTTCCCTTGCCGTCCCTTCTGCTGCCCCGCAGCGGCCGGACCTCTCCCGCCTCGTGGTGAAGGGCGCGCGGGAGCACAACCTGCGCAACGTGGACCTCGACCTGCCGCGCGACGCCATGATCGTCTTCACCGGCCTCTCCGGTTCCGGCAAGTCCTCGCTGGCGTTCGACACCATCTTCGCGGAGGGCCAGCGGCGCTACGTCGAATCGTTGTCCGCCTACGCGCGCCAGTTCCTTGGCCAGGTGGACAAGCCCGACGTCGATTTCATCGAGGGCCTGTCCCCGGCGGTTTCGATCGACCAGAAATCCACCAGCAAGAACCCGCGGTCCACGGTGGGCACCATCACCGAGATCTACGACTACATGCGCCTGCTGTGGGCCCGCGTCGGCAGGCCGCATTGCCCCGTTTGCGGTGAGCCGGTCTCCAAGCAGACCCCGCAGCAGATCGTGGACCAGCTCCTGGAACTCGACCAGGGCACCCGTTTCCAGGTCCTGGCGCCGGTGGTCCGCGGACGCAAGGGCGAGTTCGTGGACCTCTTCAAGGAACTCAGCGCCAAGGGCTACTCCCGGGCGCGCGTCGACGGCAACCTCGTCCAGTTGAGCGATCCGCCCAAGCTGGGCAAGCAGTTCAAGCACACCATCGAGGTGGTGGTGGACCGACTCGTGGTCAAGGACGGGATCAGCCAGCGGCTCACCGATTCCATCGAGACCGCCCTGGGCCTGGCCGAAGGCCGCGTCCTCGCCGAATTCGTGGACGTTGAAGCAGACGCGCCGGAACGCATCCGGGCATTCTCGGAAAATCTTGCCTGCCCCAATGAGCACCCCCTCGCCATCGACGAGATCGAGCCCCGCTCCTTCTCGTTCAACAACCCCTTCGGCGCCTGTGCTGCCTGCAGCGGAATCGGCACCCGGCTGGAAGTGGATGAGGAACTCATCGTTCCCAACCCTGAACTGTCCCTCTCGGAGGGTGCCATCGCCCCGTGGTCGCTGGGCACTGCCACCACCGAATACTGGAACCGGCTCCTGGAAGGCCTGGCCAAGGAAGTCGGCTTCTCCATGACCACGCCGTGGGAGAAGCTGGGCAAGGACGTGCGGCAGACCGTCCTGCACGGCAAGGACCACAAGGTGGTTGTGCAGTACCGCAACCGCTTTGGCCGCGAACGCAAGTACAGCACCGGCTTCGAAGGTGCCATCCAATACGTCCACCGCAAGCACGGCGAGACTGATTCCGACTGGGCCCGCGACCGGTACGAGGAATACATGCGGCAGGTTCCCTGCCCTGCCTGCAACGGCGCACGCCTCAACCCGGCATCCCTGTCGGTATTGATCAACGGCAAGTCCATCGCCGAGGTCGCCGCCCTTCCCATGCGGGACTGTGCGGAGTTCCTGAACAACCTGGTGCTGACCGGACGCGAAGCCCAGATCGCCCACCAGGTCCTCAAGGAGATCCAGGCCCGCCTGACTTTCCTCCTGGACGTCGGCCTGGAGTACCTCAACCTCGAGCGTCCGTCCGCGACCCTCTCCGGCGGCGAGGCACAGCGCATCCGGCTCGCCACCCAGATCGGCTCGGGACTGGTGGGCGTCCTCTACGTTCTCGATGAGCCCTCCATCGGCCTGCACCAGCGGGACAACCGCCGCCTCATCGAAACCCTGACACGGCTCCGCGACATGGGAAACACCCTCATCGTCGTCGAGCACGACGAAGACACCATCCACGTGGCCGACTGGATCGTGGACATTGGGCCCGGCGCCGGGGAACACGGCGGCCAGGTAGTCCATTCCGGCACCTACAAGGAACTGCTGGACAACCGGGACTCGCTGACTGGCGACTACCTTTCCGGCCGCAAGGCCATCGAGGTACCGAAGAAACGCCGGAAGTACGACAAGAAGCGCGAGATCAAGGTGGTAGGCGCGCGGGAGAACAACCTTGTCAACGTTGACGCCGCCTTCCCGCTGGGACTGTTCACTGCGGTGACCGGCGTCAGCGGTTCGGGCAAGTCAACCCTGGTCAACGAGATCCTCTACAAGGTGCTGGCTAACAAGCTGAACGGTGCCAAGCAGGTGGCCGGGCGGCACAAGACAATCCATGGCCTGGAGCACCTGGACAAGGTGGTCCACGTGGACCAGAGCCCCATCGGCCGCACCCCGCGCTCCAACCCGGCCACGTACACGGGCGTTTTTGACAACATCCGCAAGCTTTTCGCCGAGACCACCGAGGCAAAGGTACGCGGCTACCTTCCTGGCCGGTTCTCTTTCAACGTCAAGGGCGGCCGCTGCGAGGCATGCTCGGGTGACGGCACCCTGAAGATCGAGATGAACTTCCTGCCGGACGTGTATGTCCCGTGCGAAGTGTGCCACGGAGCCCGCTACAACCGGGAAACCCTGGAAGTTCACTACAAGGGCAAGACCATCGCCGATGTCCTCAACATGCCCATCGAGGAAGGTGCCGAATTCTTCGCCGCCTTCTCACCCATCGCACGCCACCTGAACACCCTGGTGGATGTGGGACTGGGCTACGTGCGGCTGGGCCAGCCGGCCACCACCCTCTCCGGCGGTGAGGCGCAGCGCGTCAAGCTCGCAGCAGAACTTCAGAAGCGGTCCAACGGCCGCAGCATCTATGTCCTGGACGAGCCCACCACGGGCCTGCACTTCGAGGACATCCGGAAGCTGCTCATGGTTCTGCAGGGACTGGTCGACAAGGGCAACACGGTGATTACCATCGAACACAACCTCGATGTCATCAAGAGCGCCGACTGGCTGGTTGACCTCGGACCGGATGGCGGTTCCGGCGGCGGCCAGATCGTTGCGGCAGGAACGCCGGAGCAGGTGGCCAAGTCCACCACCAGCCACACCGGCAAATTCCTGGCAGAAATACTCGGCTGACCGGACGAAACCACAGCGAAGTATTCCGCAACGGGAATGCGAGTTTCAGGCACTCCTGCTGTCATGAGAAACTAACCCGGTGACTTCAACAACAGTGCCCGTGATCTTTGACCTGGACGGCACTCTTGTCGATCCCGCCGGTGGAATAACCGAGGGGATTGCCTCAGCCCTCCGCGGGCTGGGGCTCCCGGTTCCCGGCCAGGACCTGCTCGATGCGATGATCGGCCCCAAGTTGAGCGACTCCCTGCTTAACGTGGCCAACGTCCCGGCGGAACACCTTGACGAGGTGGTCCGGCTCTACCGCGAGTACTACGTCGCCAAAGGTATTGCCCAGAGCCGGCTGTACCCGGGCATCCGCGGTATCCTCGAGTCCTTTGCTGAGGCAGGCCGGCCCGTCGCGGTGGCAACCCAGAAGCCCCAGCCGCTGGCACGCAAAGTGCTGGCGCACCACGGCATCGACGGCTTTTTCCACGGCATCCATGGCTCGGCTGATGACGAGACAGCCGTGGAAGGCGTTCCGCTGGGAAAGACCCAGATCATCGCCGCTGCCCTGCGAAACCTCGATACCCAGCACGCCATCATGGTGGGCGACCGCGCCCAGGACGTGTCCGGAGCCATCGCCAACGGGCTAGACTGCATCGGCGTTGTCTGGGGATTCGCCCCGGACGGCGAACTGGAGGAAGCCGGATCCGTGGCCGTCGTCAGCACGGGGGATGAGCTGGTGGCGGTCATTGAGAAGCTGCAGGCTGTCCACACATCGGCCATGAGCGGGGTGGGCAACGATGGAAATGTTTGATGCCGTCCGCTGGACCACGCGCAACCTGATCGGCGGCACTTGCCGGCCCACCGTCGTCGGACTTGAAAACGTTCCGTCCGACGGCCCCTTTATCGTGGCGCCCAACCACCTCTCCTTCTTCGACAGCGTGATCGTCCAGGCGCTGATGCCCCGTCCGGTGGCTTTCTTCGCCAAGGCCGAGTACTTCACCACGGGCGGTGTCAAGGGCAGGGTCATGAAAGCCTTTTTCGAGTCCGTGGGCTCCATTCCCGTCGAGCGCGGCGAACAAGCCGCCAGCGTCCAGGCGCTGAAGACCCTGCTCGACATCCTCGAGGCCGGACGCGGAATCGGCATCTACCCCGAAGGGACCCGCTCCCGGGACGGCATCCTGTACCGTGGCCGCACCGGCGTCGGCTGGCTCGCCCTCACCACCGGGGCCCCCGTGATTCCCGTTGGCCTGATTGGGACCGAGAAGCTCCAGCGCGCCGGGGAAAAGGGCGTCCGGCCCCAGCACTTCACCATGAAGGTGGGGGAGCCGCTGTACTTCGACAAGACGGGACCGGACCACTCGCTGCCGGCCCGCCGTGAGGTCACGGACCGGATCATGGACGCGATCGCCGCCCTCAGCGGACAGGAGCGGTCCGCCAGCTACAACCAGAGCAAGTCAGCAGAGTAGTCCGGCGCTCCGGGCTGCCCGGCCGGTGCGGATGCGCCGGCCGGCAAGGACACCCGGCTGGACTCAGTAGACTTGATAGGTGGCAAATCCAGCAAGTTACCGGCCCAAGACTGGTGAAATCCCCACCAACCCGGGCGTGTACCGGTTCCGTGATCCGCACGGCCGGGTTATCTACGTGGGCAAGGCCAAGAGCCTCCGGTCCCGCCTGAACTCCTACTTCGCCAATCCGGCCGGGCTGCTGCCGAAAACCTATGCGATGGTCCATGCGGCCAGCAGCGTGGAGTGGACCGTGGTGGGCAGCGAGCTTGAGTCGCTGCAGCTCGAATACACCTGGATCAAGGAATTCAAGCCGCGCTTCAACGTGGTGTTCCGGGACGACAAGACCTATCCCTACCTTGCCGTGACCATGAGTGAGAAGTACCCCCGGGTGCAGGTCATGCGGGGGGACAAACGGAAGGGAACCCGCTACTTCGGCCCCTACACCGCCGGCGCCATCCGGGAAACCATGGACACCCTGCTCCGGGTCTTCCCCGTCAGGAGCTGCAGCGCCGGCGTCTTCAAACGCGCCCAGGCCAGCGGGCGGCCATGCCTGCTGGGCTACATCGACAAGTGTTCCGCGCCCTGCGTTGGACGGATTTCGCCAGAGGACCACCGGGCCCTGGCCGATGATTTCTGTGCCTTCATGGGCGGCGAGGCCAAGAGATTCATCAACAAGCTGGAAAAGCAGATGTCCGACGCCGTGGCGAAGCTCGACTACGAGCACGCCGCCCGGCTGCGCGACGACATCACCGCGCTGCGGAAGGTATTCGAACGCAATGCCGTGGTGCTGTCCGAGGACACCGACGCCGACGTCTTCGCCCTGCACGAGGATGAGCTGGAGGTTGCTGTCCAGGTGTTCCACGTCCGCGGCGGCAGGATCCGCGGCCAGCGGGGCTGGGTGGTGGAAAAGGTGGAAGACTTCACCACTCCGGACCTGGTGGAGCACCTGCTGCAGCAGGTCTACGGGGAGGACGGCGACACGCACGGCCGGCTGCCCCGCGAGGTCCTGGTTCCGGTAGCGCCGAGCAACCTGGAAGACCTGGCCACCTGGCTGGCCGGGATCCGCGGGGCCAAAGTGGACATCCGGGTGCCCCAGCGCGGGGACAAGGCGGCGCTGATGTCCACGGTCCGCGAAAACGCCGAACATGCACTCAAGCTCCACAAGACACGCCGCGCCGGGGACATCACCGTCAGGTCGCAGGCCCTGCAGGAGCTGCAGGAAGCCCTGGACCTCCCCGTCCCCCTGCTCCGGATAGAATGTTTCGACGTCTCCCACGTCCAGGGCACCAATGTGGTGGCCTCCATGGTGGTGGTCGAGGACGGACTGCCGAAGAAGTCCGACTACCGCAAGTTCTCCATCACCGGCGCCGCGGCCGCCGACGACACTGCCGCCATGCATGACGTCCTGACCCGCAGGTTCCGCCACTACCTGCAGGACAAGTCGGCGCAGGTGGACGAAGCGGTACTGGAAGCTGACGGCCAGGACCCGGCACCGGGCACTGCTGCCCTGGACACCACCACTCCGGCGCCCAAGGCCAAGTTCGCCTACCCGCCCAACCTGGTGGTGGTGGATGGCGGCCAGCCGCAGGTTAACGCAGCGGCCCGCGCCCTGAAGGACCTGGGCATCGATGATGTGTACGTGGTGGGCCTGGCCAAGCGGCTCGAGGAAGTGTGGCTTCCGGACAGCGACTTCCCGGTGATCCTGCCCCGTACATCCCAAGGCCTGTACCTGCTCCAGCGGATCCGAGACGAGGCACACCGCTTCGCCATCACGTTCCACCGGCAGAAGCGCGGCAAGGCCATGACGGTGTCCGCGCTGGACGCCGTCCCAGGCCTTGGCGCCTCCAAGCGCAAGGCCCTGCTGGCACACTTCGGATCGGTCAAGGGCGTGAAGGCAGCCACTGCGGAGGAGCTCGCCGAGGCGAAGGGCATTGGCCCTGCCCTGGCCGGGGCCATCGTCAGCCATTTTGCCGCAGAGGGTCCCGAGGCCGTGACGGTGCCCGCGATCAACATGGCGACCGGCGAAATCATGGAAACTTAGCTAGGGTAAAGGGCGGGCCCTGCCATCGCGGGGACCGGCAGGACAACGAGGAAACGGGGCAGGCTTCATGGCAGACACGACGGCGGAATCCGGAGGCCACGACGGGCTGGAGCCCGTCAAGCCGCTCGAAGCGGAACTGCTGGTGGTCACCGGGATGTCCGGCGCCGGACGAAGCACCGCCGCGGACGCGCTGGAGGACCACGGCTGGTACGTCGTAGAGAACCTGCCCCCGCAGATGCTTGGCACGCTCGCCGAGCTCGTCTCCCACGCCCCGCAGTCGATTCCCCGGCTGGCAGTGGTCATCGATGTCCGCAGCAAAGGCCTGTTTGCGGACATCCGGGCGGCGCTGGGCGCCCTCGCAGCCAGCGGCGTCACTTTCCGCGTCCTGTTCCTCGACGCCAGCGACAACGTCCTGGTCCGGCGGTTCGAACAGGGCCGCCGGCCGCACCCCCTCCAGGGCGGCGGCCGGATCCTGGACGGCATCGCAGCCGAACGCGAGCTGCTGCAGGAACTGCGCGACAGCTCCGACGTCGTCCTCGATACCTCCAACTACAACGTCCACGGGCTGGCCACCGCCATCACGGAACTGTTCAGTGAAACCGGCCCGGTGGCGCTGCGGCTCAACGTCATGAGCTTTGGCTTCAAGTACGGGCTCCCGGTGGATGCGAACTATGTTGCCGACGTCAGGTTCATCCCCAACCCGCACTGGGTGCCGCAGCTCCGTCCGCAGACGGGCCTGGACAAGGATGTCAGCGACTACGTCCTGGAGGCCGAGGGAGTCAAGAACTTCGTGGACCGCTACGTCCTCGCCCTGGAACCCGTCCTGGAGGGGTACCGCCGGGAGAACAAGCACTACGCCACCATCGCCGTCGGCTGCACCGGCGGCAAGCACCGCTCCGTTGCTGTCGCAGTGGAACTTTCAAAGAAGCTCGCACAGTACCCGCGGGTCACGGTGACTACCGCGCACCGGGATCTGGGCCGAGAGTAATGGCACTGTTCACCGGAGCCCTGCCCCTGGTGCCGCCGGCCGCTGGTAAGGGCTCGGGCCAGCAGGACAAGGGTCCCAACGTCGTGGCCCTGGGTGGCGGGCACGGCCTGGCGGCCTCACTGTCGGCACTGCGCCTGCTCACCTCCGAGCTCACGGCTATCGTCACGGTAGCGGACGACGGCGGCTCGTCCGGGCGCCTGCGCGAAGAGTACGGCGTCCTCCCGCCGGGAGACCTGCGCATGGCTTTGTCCGCGCTCTGCGACGACACCGACTGGGGACGCACCTGGCGCGACGTCATGCAGCACCGGTTCCGCGCCGGGAAGGGCCCCGGCGGCTCCCTGGATGAGCACGCCATGGGCAACCTGCTGATCGTTACGCTGTGGGAGCTGCTCGGTGACGCCGTCGCTGGGCTCAAATGGGCCGGTGCGCTGCTGGGCGCCCGTGGCCAGGTCCTGCCCATGTCCACCGTCCCGCTGACCATCGAAGGCGACGTCAGGGTTACCGCCCCGGACGGCGGGACAGCCCTGCAGACCCTCCGCGGCCAGGCCCGCTGCGCAGTGGCCGGATCGCTGGAGGAGGTCCGGCTCCTGCCCCCCGCCGCGCCGGCCTGCCCTGAAGCCTTGACGGCGATCGAGCTGGCGGACTGGGTGGTCCTGGGCCCGGGGTCCTGGTACACCTCGGTCCTGCCGCACCTGCTGCTGCCCGAGATGCGCCAGGCACTGTGCAGCACGCCGGCCAAGCGCTGCCTGACCATGAACCTTGCCACCGATACCAAAGAAACGTCGGGCATGAGCGCCGCCGACCATCTCCACGTCCTCCGGCGCTACGCTCCGGAGTTCAGCGTGGACGTGGTCCTCGCCGATCCCGCTTCAGTACCCGACCGGCAGGAGTTCGAGAAGGCCGCCGCCATGATTGGAGCGGAGGTGGTCTTGGGTAAAGTAGGGGCGTCGGGACGCCGCCCAGTCCACGAGCCACTGCGGCTGGCCACGGCGTACCAGGACATTTTTGGGAACAGTTAGGAAGGTGCCATGGCACTGACAGCATCAGTCAAAGAAGAACTGTCCCGTCTGGACATCAAGAAGTCATCAGTGCGCAAGGCGGAAGTCTCCGCCATGCTCCGGTTCGCCGGGGGACTGCACATCATCTCCGGCCGGATCGTCATCGAAGCGGAAGTGGACCTGGCGTCCACGGCCCGCCGGCTCCGCGCCGCCATCGCCGAAGTCTACGGACACCAGAGCGAAATCATCGTGGTCTCGGCCGGTGGACTGCGCCGCGCCAGCCGCTACGTGGTCCGCGTGGTCCGCGACGGCGAAGCACTGGCCCGGCAGACCGGCCTGCTGGACGGCCGGGGCCGCCCGGTGCGGGGGCTGCCGTCCGCCGTCGTCAACGGCTCGGCGGCCGATGCCGAAGCCGTATGGCGCGGGGCGTTCCTGGCCCACGGCTCACTGACGGAACCGGGACGGTCGTCCTCGCTGGAGGTCACCTGCCCGGGGCCCGAATCGGCCCTCGCACTGGTCGGGGCGGCCCGCCGCCTGGACATCCAGGCCAAGGCGCGTGAGGTCAGGGGAGTGGACCGCGTGGTCATCCGCGACGGCGACACCATCGCGGCGCTGCTGACCCGGATGGGCGCCCACGACGCGTTGATGGTCTGGGAAGAACGCCGCATGCGCAAGGAAGTCCGTGCCACGGCCAACCGGCTCGCCAACTTCGACGACGCCAACCTGCGCCGTTCCGCGCAGGCAGCCGTCGCCGCCGGCGCAAGGGTCGAACGTGCCCTGGAAATCCTCGGCGACGACGTCCCCGACCACCTCAAGTACGCCGGTGAGCTGCGGGTGGCGCACAAGCAGGCAAGCCTTGACGAGCTGGGCCGGCTGGCCGACCCCGTGATGACCAAGGATGCGATCGCGGGCCGGATCCGCCGCCTGCTGGCCATGGCGGACAAGCGTGCACTTGACCTGGGCATTCCCGGAACGGACGCCAATGTGACGCCTGAAATGCTGGACGAGTAGGCGCCCCATAGAATCAGAAATAATTCCGGGCACCAGCTGCCCGGATGCACAATCCGAGAGTTACCAACCGGGCCTTCCTGGTCCACGATATTGGAGGATTTTGTGACCGAGTACGTATTGCCGGAACTCAGCTACGATTACGCCGCCCTCGAACCGCACATCTCTGCGCGGATCATGGAGCTGCACCACAGCAAGCACCACGCCACCTACGTGGCAGGCGCCAACAACGCACTGGCCCAGCTGGCCGAGGCACGTGAAAAGGGCGACTTCGCCAACATCAACCGGCTCTCCAAGGACCTGGCGTTCCACACCGGCGGCCACATCAACCACTCGGTGTTCTGGAAGAACCTCTCCCCGGACGGCGGCGACAAGCCCGAGGGCGAACTGGCCGCCGCAATCGACGACGCCTTCGGCTCCTTCGATGCCTTCCGCGCGCAGTTCTCCGCTGCCGCCCTCGGCCTGCAGGGCTCGGGCTGGGGCTTCCTGGCCTACGAACCCATCGGTGGGAACCTGGTCATCGAGCAGCTCTACGACCAGCAGGGCAACGTGGCGCTCGGCACCACCCCGCTGCTGATGCTCGACATGTGGGAGCACGCTTTCTACCTGGACTACGTCAACGTCAAGGCTGACTACGTCAAGGCGTTCTGGAACATCGTCAACTGGGCGGACGTCGCCCAGCGCTTCGAGGCAGCACGCGCCAACGCCACGGGCCTGATCACCCTCCCGTAGTGACCGGCGTTATACACAGCTGTAACAAACTTCACATTCTGACTTAAACCGGCCGGGATGTGGACCGTCCGCCCCCGCACTTGCGGGGGCGGACCCAGTTAAACGTAAGATAGGTCACGGAAGGCGGTTAGCCTTCAGCAATGAGGCTGGTCGCCCTCCGTGTAAATCATCTCTGCCCAATGGCGTGCGGGATCTGTTAGTTGGCTTGAACGCCCGCTCAACTAGTAGTGCTTTTCAGAGCACCAAGGAGACTGTAAAAGTGACGACCCGTATTGGTATCAACGGCTTCGGCCGCATTGGCCGCAACTACTTCCGCGCAGCACTGGCCCAGGGTGCGGACCTGGAGATCGTTGCCGTCAACGACCTCACCAGCCCCGAAGCGCTGGCCCACCTTTTCAAGTACGACTCCGTCGGTGGCCGGCTGAAGGAAACCATCGAGGTCAAGGACGGCAACATCGTCGTCAACGGCAATGTGGTCAAGGTCCTGGCGGAACGCGATCCGGCCAACCTCCCCTGGGGTGAACTGGGCGTTGACATCGTCATAGAATCCACCGGTTTCTTCACCAAGGCAGCCGACGCCAGGAAGCACATCGATGCCGGCGCCAAGAAGGTCCTGATCTCCGCCCCCGCCTCGGACGAGGACATCACCATCGTGATGGGCGTCAACCACGACCTCTACGACAACGCCAAGCACAACATCATTTCCAACGCGTCCTGCACCACCAACTGCCTCGGCCCGCTGGCCAAGGTGGTCAACGACGAGTTCGGCATCGAGCGTGGCCTCATGACCACCGTGCACGCCTACACTGCGGACCAGAACCTCCAGGACGGCCCCCACAAGGACCTGCGCCGTGCCCGTGCTGCCGCCATCAACATGGTTCCCACCTCCACGGGTGCCGCCAAGGCCATTGGCCTGGTGCTTCCCGAACTGAAGGGCAAGCTGGACGGCTACGCCATCCGCGTCCCCGTCCCCACGGGCTCTGCCACCGACCTCACCGTTACCGTCTCCCGCGAAACCACCGTGGAGGAAGTCAATGCAGCGCTCAAGCGTGCCTCCGAGTCCGACGCGCTGCAGGGTTTCCTGACCTACACGGAGGAGCCCATCGTGTCCTCCGACATCGTTGGTGACCCTGCTTCCTCGATCTTCGATGCCGGCCTCACCAAGGTTATTGGCAACCAGGTCAAGGTTGTTTCCTGGTATGACAACGAATGGGGCTACTCCAACCGCCTCGTCGACCTCACGGAGCTTGTGGCAGCCAAGCTGGGCTAGGGTTAGACACATGACATCACACACCCTCAACGAACTGATCGCTGAAGGTGTCCGCGGGCGGTACATTCTGGTTCGAAGTGACCTGAATGTGCCGCTCGACGGCTCTACAGTCACTGACGATGGCCGCATCAAGGCCTCGCTCCCAGTGCTGGCAAAGCTCACGGACGCCGGTGCCCGCGTGCTGGTAACAGCCCACCTCGGACGCCCCAAGGGCGCCCCGGAGGACAAATACTCCCTGCGCCCTGCAGTGGACCGCCTCGCCGAACTTGCCGGCTTCAAGGCCACCCTGGCCGCCGACACCGTCGGTGACGCCGCCAAGGCAGCTGCGGCGTCCTTGCGGGACGGTGAAGCCCTTGTCCTCGAGAACGTCCGTTTCGACGCCCGCGAGACCAGCAAGGATGACGCTGAACGCGGTGCCTTCGCTGACGAGCTGGTGGCCCTCACCGGCAGCAACGGCGCTTACGTGGACGACGCCTTCGGCGCCGTCCACCGCAAGCACGCGAGCGTCTACGACGTCGCCACGCGGCTCCCGTCGTACCAGGGCGACCTGGTGCACACCGAGGTGGAGGTCCTGCGGAAGCTGACCGCCGACACCCAGCGTCCCTACGTGGTGGTTCTGGGCGGTTCCAAGGTCTCGGACAAGCTTGCAGTGATCGACAACCTGATTGGCAAGGCTGACACCATCCTGGTGGGCGGCGGCATGCTCTTCACGTTCCTGGCGGCAGCCGGTCACAAGGTTGGCTCAAGCCTCCTTGAAGAAGACCAGATCCCTGTGGTCAAGGACTACCTGAAGCGCGCGGCTGACGCCGGAACCGAATTCGTGGTTCCCACGGACGTGGTGGTAGCGGAGAAGTTCGCTGCCGACGCCGCGCATGAGACAGTGCCTGCCGACGCCATCGAGGGCAGCACCTTTGGTGCCCAAGGCATCGGCCTGGACATTGGACCGGATACCGCTGCGGCCTTCGCAGAGCGGATAAAGGGAGCGCGTACGGTCTTCTGGAACGGCCCGATGGGTGTCTTCGAATTCGAGGCGTTCTCTGCAGGCACCCGTGCCATCGCGCAGGCCCTGACGGAAACCGACGGATTCACAGTGGTGGGCGGCGGCGATTCGGCTGCCGCAGTCCGCACCCTGGGATTCAGCGATGACCAGTTCGGACACATTTCCACCGGTGGCGGCGCCAGCCTGGAATACCTCGAAGGCAAGGAACTCCCCGGCCTCAGCGTCCTGGACCGGTAGAACCACCGCTGCTGTCCCGCAGTACCGGACTTCGCAGTCCTCCGGCCGGCAGGTTGCCCGCGGCAGCCTGCCGGCCGAACACATATCAAGAACTTTTGGAGATCACGTGACTACGTCAACGAACGGCGCCTTCGACCGCAAGCCCTTCATTGCGGGCAACTGGAAAATGAACATGGACCACGTGCAGGGTATCACCCTGCTGCAGAAGCTGGCCTGGACGCTGTCCGACGCCAAGCACGACTACAGCCGCGTTGAGGTTGCGGTCTTCCCGCCGTTCACCGACCTCCGCGGCGTCCAGACCCTGGTCCAGGGCGACGACTTGGAGATCGCCTACGGTGGGCAGGACCTGTCGCAATTCGATTCGGGGGCGTACACCGGCGACATTTCCGGGCAGTTCCTGAACAAGCTGGGATGCAAGTACGTCCTGGTGGGCCACAGCGAACGCCGCACCATCCACAACGAGTCAGACGACGTCCTCAACGCCAAGGTCAAGGCGGCCTTCAAGCACGGCGTCACCCCTGTCCTCTGCGTCGGCGAGGGACTGGAAATCCGCCAGGCCGGGACCCACGTTGAGCACACGCTGCAGCAACTCCGCGCCGGCGTGGCCGGGCTCACCAACGAGCAGGCCGCTGAACTGGTGGTAGCCTACGAACCCGTTTGGGCCATCGGCACCGGCGAAGTGGCAGGACCGGAGGACGCCCAGGAAATGTGCGCCGCCATCCGCGCCGAGCTGGAAAAGCTGTTTGGCGCTGATGTGGCGGCCAAGACGCGCCTGCTCTACGGCGGTTCGGTCAAGGCCAACAATGCTGCGGCCATCCTGCAGGAGCGTGACGTGGACGGCGTCCTGGTGGGCGGTGCCAGCCTTGACCCCGCCGAGTTTGCTAATATTGTAAGGTTCGAGAGCCACTTGGTGGCGGACTAGTCTGCCACCGGTACACCCTCCCGCAATTCCAACTTCCGAAAGGCCGTCGTGGACGTTCTTCATGTCATTCTGCAGATCCTCCTGGGGATCACCAGCCTCCTGCTGACGCTGCTGATCCTCCTGCACAAGGGACGCGGCGGCGGGCTGTCCGACATGTTCGGTGGCGGCATGAGTTCAGGGCTCAGCTCTTCGGGCGTGGCAGAACGCAACCTGAACCGCTTCACCATCGTCCTGGGCGTCACCTGGGGCATAGTAATCATCGCACTCGGCCTGATCATGCGGTTCAGCGGTACTGCTGACTCGTAACGAATTCGCTGAATAGGGTCCAGTGGCACTCCCGCCACGCGGCCCCTGCCCCTAAACTGTGGCTGTCGGTTCACCCGGCAGCCACAGTTTTTTGGGTTTAAGCTGCAGGGCTCCGGTCACGGGTTCGAGGGAGGCGTTTCCATGGTCCATCCGTCATCAGGCTTTCGGGGCACCCGGGCCGGGGTGGTTGCAGGCTCCGGTTCGAGCCTGCAGTCCAACGACTTATCCCCGGGGTCCCTCCCGCGGATCCGGGTGTCCTACTGGTGTGCCAAGGGCCATGAGACCCAGCCGGTGTTCCTGAAGATGCCGGAGGAGCAGATTCCCCGCATCTGGGACTGCCGGCGCTGCGGCGCGCCCGCGTCCAGGGACGGCCAGGCGGTAGCGGACGACCCGTTTGAGGACGGCTATAAGAGCCATCTTGAGTACGTTAAAGAACGGCGCTCCGGCCAGGACGCCGAGGACGTCCTGGCCGGAGCGCTGGAGAAGCTACGCGCCCGCGGCGTCCTTCCGGACCAGTTGCTCGGGGACACGTGACGCCGCGTTTTCGTCGATAAGCCACAATGTGCGGGACGTTCCACGCGGCCCGGACGCGGGCACCTGCACCGGATTTGCCCCGGCCAGGGCGAGTCCCACGGCTCCTGCCTTGTCCTCGCCGGCCACAACCATCCAGACCTCCGCTGCCGTGTTGATGGCAGGCAGGGTCAGGGAGATGCGCAGCGGGGGCGGCTTGGGCGAATTCCGCACACCCACCACCGTGCGCTCCTTCTCGCGGACTCCGGCCTGCTCAGGGAACAGCGAAGCAATGTGGGCGTCAGGGCCCACACCCAGCAGGACGACGTCCAGGCGGGGGAGTGCGGATGGCTCCTCGGGCCTGTCGTCGGACATGTCGGCTGCGTGCTCGGCTGCTGCGGCACCGCGAAGCTGGCGCGCATAGTCCTCAGCCGCTTCCTCCGGCGTGCCGAACTCATCGGACGAACCCGGCGAGTGGACCCGTTCCGGGTCCACCGGAATGTGCGAGAGCAATGCGTCGAAGGCCTGCTTGGTATTCCGCTCCGGATCCGCGGAACCGACGAAGCGTTCGTCACCCCACCAGAAGTTGACCTTGGACCAGTCGACGGCGGGCGCTGCCGGGGAGTCCGCGACAGCTTTCAACGTGCCGATTCCCACGGTTCCCCCGGTGAGCACCACCGTGGCTTCGCCGTACTTGTCCTGGACATCAACGAGCTTGGTGATCAGGCGTGCCGCTATGGCGGCCATGAGGACGGACGAATCAGGATGGATACTTACTCGTGGGTCAACGCTCACTGGGTCGGACGCTCCTTAGATTGGTACGTGGCAGTCCAATAGTAATCACTTCGCCAAATACTTCGTCGGGGTCCAGGCGGCGGAGTTCTTCGGCGAGGCAGTCGCGGAGGCTGCGGCGCGGGAGCGAGATCCGTTGGGCGGGTTGGCCCGGCTGGGTGAGTTCGGCGATGGAAAGTCCCGGGCGGAACAGCTGGACGTCACCGCCGGGACGGCTGAGGCGGACACGGCGGATGCCCGTCCCGGCCGGGTCCGCGACGATGGTCACCGGGGCGTCCAGGGTCAGGGTGAGCCAGGCCGCCAGCAGGATGGTGGAGGGTGAGTCCGAAGCGCCTTCGACAGCTACCGCGGTCACCGGCGAAGAGTCCACTTCGTCGAGGGCAGCTGCGAGCTGGATGCGCCAGTTGGTCAGGCGCGTCCAGGCGAGGTCGGTGTCCCCGGCCTTGTAGGTTTGGTGGATCCGCTCCAGGGCAGCCTGCGGGTCGGGTTCGTTCGCCGAGTCGGTGATGCGGCGGTGCGCGATCGCGCCGATGGATGTTTCGCAGGCGTTCTCGGGGGCGCCGTGCGGCCACCAGGCCACAATCGGAGCGTCCGGGAGCAGCAGTGCCGCCACCAGCGACTCGGATTCGTGCGCGAGTTGGCCGTAGCCGCGCAGCACGATGACCTCGGACGCGCCGGCGTCCCCGCCGACCCGGATCTGTGCGTCCAGCCGGTCCTGGGCGTCCTTCCCGGCGTCGGCGAGCACGATGATCCGGCAGGGGTGTTCCCGGGACGCGTCGTTGGCGGCCTCGATCGCTTCTTCCTCCAGCCCGGACTTGGTCACCACAACGAGGGTCAGGACCCTGCCCAAGGCGATCACCCCGCCCTGCTCGCGCAGGGACATGAGCTTCTTGGACACCTTCGAGGTGGTGGTATCCGGCAGGTTTACGATCATGGCCTTCTCCAGGTTCGTCCGTCACGGGCCAGCAACTCATCCGCGCTGGCCGGGCCCCAGGAGCCGGGGGCGTAGGGTTCGGGCTGTTCGGACAGTGATGCCCAGTATTCCTCGAACGGGTCAAGGATCTTCCAGGACAGCTCCACTTCCTCGTGCCGGGGAAACAGCGGCGGCTCACCCAGCAGCACGTCCAGGATCAACCGCTCGTACGCCTCAGGGGAGGATTCGGTGAACGAGTGCCCGTACCCGAAGTCCATGGTCACATCGCGGACTTCCATCTGCGTGCCGGGGACCTTGGACCCAAACCGGATCGTCACGCCCTCATCGGGCTGGACCCGGATGACTACGGCGTTCTGCCCGAAATCGTCCTCACCGTGATCGGTGAACAGCAGGTTAGGTGCGCGCTTGAACACCACCGCGATCTCGGTGACCCGCCGGCCCAGGCGCTTGCCCGCACGCAGGTAGAACGGCACCCCGGACCAGCGGCGGGTGTGGATGTCCACCCGCACCGCGGCATAGGTCTCCGTGGTCGAATCGGCGGGAATGCCTTCTTCTTCCAGGTAGCCCAGGACCTGCTCGCCGCCCTGCCAGCCGCCCGTGAACTGCCCCCGCGCCGAATGTGTCGACAAATCCTCCGGAAGCTTTACCGCTGCAAGGACTTTTTCCTTCTCCGCCCGCAGGTCATCGGCGTTGAACGAGATCGGTTCCTCCATCGCGGTCAGCGCAAGCAGCTGCAGCAGGTGGTTCTGGATCACGTCGCGTGCCGCACCGACACCGTCGTAGTAACCCGCCCGGCCACCGGTGCCGATGTCCTCGGCCATGGTGATCTGGACATGGTCCACGTAGTTCGCGTTCCACAACGGCTCGAACAACTGGTTTGCGAACCGCAACGCCAGGATGTTCTGCACCGTTTCCTTGCCCAGGTAATGGTCAATCCGGAACACCGCATCCGGCGGGAACACCGATTCAACAATGTCATTGAGCTGCCGGGCCGATTCCAGGTCATGGCCGAACGGCTTCTCAATCACCACCCGGCGCCACTTGTCCCCGTCGGCCTGGGCGAGGCCGTGCTTGGACAGCTGACGGCAGACCTGCTCGAACGCCTTCGGCGGGATCGACAGGTAAAACGCGTGGTTCCCCCGGGTGCCCCGGACATCGTCGAGTTCCTTGATCGTTTCGCCCAGCCGCTCAAAGGCCGCGTCGTCGTCGAACTCGCCCTGGACAAACCTGATGCCCTCGGAGAGCTGATTCCACACTGCCTCATCAAACGGGGTCCGGGCGTGTGCCTGCACCGAGGCCTTCACCTCCGCGGCGAAATCCTCCTTGTCCCATTCCCGGCGGGCGAAACCCACCAAGGCGAAACTGGGCGGCAACAGGCCACGGTTGGCGAGGTCGTAGACCGCAGGCATGAGCTTCTTGCGGGCAAGATCGCCCGTGACCCCGAAAAGAACCAACGAGGACGGACCGGCGATCCGGTTCAAACGGCGGTCGCGCGGATCGCGCAGCGGATTGCGCCCGCGGCCCGTGCCTTTCCGGCCGTATTCAGTTTCTGGCATGGTTGCTTTTGTGCCTTAGCTTTCGGTTGCGGATGCGCGGGTGGACAGTGCAGCGACGATGTCCTGCAGCTGTGCCACGCCGGCGGCACGGTCGGTGAGGTGGAGGCGCAGCACGGGACGGCCGTGCCCACCCAGGACCTGGGCGTCGCCTGCAGCCTGGGCAGCGATGAGCTCACCAAAGGTGAACGGCCGGTCCGGGATGCCCAGGTCCTCCGCCGGGGTGGCAGTGACCTGGAGGAACACTCCGATGGCGGGGCCACCCTTGTGGAACTGACCGGTGGAGTGCAGGAACCGCGGGCCCCAGCCGAAGGTCACCGGGCGGCCGGTGGCAGCTGCCAGGTCGTCGCGGATGCCTTCGAGTCCTGCGAAAGCCAACCGGTCAAAGTACGCCTGCACACTCAGGTAGCTGTCGGACGCCAAGGTGCCGAGGAGTGCCTTGACGGCACCTTCCGCCGTTGCTGCGTCGCCGAGCCAGTCGCCGCCGCGCACCTCGATGGCGCCGTCGACGAACGCTGCCGGAGTGGGTTCCGGCTGGGCGTCCAGCAACCCGCGTGCCGCTACCTTGGCGGCTTCGACGTCGGGCTGGTCGAAGGGGTTGATCCCCAGCAGGCGGCCCGCCACGGCGGTGGCGAATTCCCACACCATCATCTGGGTGGCGAGGCCGCCGGCAATGGCTGCCTGGTTCTCGCCGAGTTCGATGTCGGCATCGGCTGCCACGAGCCGGACCACCAGCACGTCGGGAGCGCCGGACGTTACCTCCGGGGCCTGAGGACCTGCGACCACCGGAAGGATGCCCGTGCCGAGCTTGCCGGTGGATTCAGCGATGAGCTGTTCAGCCCAGTCGGCGAATCCAACGATGCCGGAGCCGTCCTCTGCGATGACGATCTTGTTCCGCAGCGGGCTGGTTCCGCCCAGGGTGGCACCCAAAGCCAGCCCGATGTTGTCCGCGGCATCGTCGTTGAGGATTTCGGCGGCTTCCTCCGCCTCGTCCAGGAAAGCCTGGATGTCTACGCCGGCCAGGCCGGAGGGGACCAGGCCAAACGCCGTCAGGGCCGAGTAGCGGCCACCGACATTGGGATCGGCGTTGAAGACCGCCCGGTAGCCGGCCTCCCGGGAAGCCTTGTCCAACGGTGAGCCGGGATCGGTCACGATGATGATCCGGCTCTTGGCGTCCACGCCGGCCTCGGTGAAGGCCTGCTCGAAGATCCGGCGCTGGGAGTCCGTTTCCAGGGTGGAGCCGGACTTGGACGACACCACAATGGCCGTGTGGGCCAGCCGGTCGGCGAGGGCGGCACGGACCTGGTCCGGGTCCGTGCTGTCCAGCACAGTCAGCTCGACGCCTGCCGTGCCTGCGATGACCTCGGGGGCCAGCGAGGACCCGCCCATGCCGCAAAGCACGATCCGTGTCACGCCCTCGGAGCGCAGCGCGTCCCGGAGTTCCAGGATGTCCTTGACCAGGGGCTGTGAAACGGTGGCGGCCTCCACCCAGCCCAGGCGGACCGCTGACTCGGATTCGGCGTCCGGACCCCACAACGTGTGGTCCTTCGCGAAGATCCGGGTGGCGACCCGGTCCTGGACCAGGCCGGGAAGGTGCTGTTCAAGCGCGTGCTGTGCAGCGCCGGTGGCGTCGTAGCTGAGAGTGCTCATAGGTGTTAGGAAGCCTTTCGTGCAGAAGCGAGGGCGCCTTCGACGTCGGCCAGGAGTTCCTTCCAGCTGGCCACGAACTTGTCCAGGCCTTCG
Organism: Pseudarthrobacter sp. CC12; assembly: GCF_039907755.1. Taxonomy (NCBI): domain Bacteria; kingdom Bacillati; phylum Actinomycetota; class Actinomycetes; order Micrococcales; family Micrococcaceae; genus Pseudarthrobacter; species Pseudarthrobacter sp. CC12. The sequence goes on from NZ_JARDJH010000002.1 coordinate 84,404, forward strand.
GTTTCAAGGAGTGCGACGACGTCATTGTAGGAGACTCCGAGCTTCTCCAGGGCGTCCAGGGTTGCGTTTGCCTCCTCGTAGGTGCCGGAGACGGTGTCGCCGGTGACCACGCCGTGGTCGAAGGTGGCATCGAGCGTCTTTTCCGGCATGGTGTTCACGACGCCGGGGGCCACGAGTTCGGTGACGTACAGGGTGTCCGGGTAGGCCGGGTCCTTAACACCGGTGGAGGCCCACAGGGGGCGCTGGGGGAGTGCGCCGGCGTCGGCCAGCAGGCCCCAGCGTTCGGTGGCAAAGAGCTCCTCGTAGACCTGGTAGGCCAGGCGCGCGTTGGCGAGGCCGGCCTTGCCTTTGAGGGCCTTGGCTTCTTCGGTGCCGATCTTGTCGAGGCGCTTGTCGATCTCGGTGTCAACGCGCGAAACGAAGAAGGATGCAACCGAGTGGATCTTTGAAAGATCGTGCCCGTTTTCCTTGGCCTGCTCCAGACCGGCCTGGAAGGCGTTGATGACTGCCCGGTAGCGCTCCAGGGAGAAGATCAGCGTGACGTTGACGCTGATGCCCTCTGCCAGCGTGGCCGTGATGGCTTCGAGGCCCTCGACGGTTGCAGGGATCTTAATGTGGACGTTGGCCTTGTTGACGCGCTGGTAGAGGTGCTTGGCCTCGGCGATGGTCCCGGCGGTGTCCCAGGCAAGCCGAGGGTCGACCTCGATGGAGACCCGGCCATCGATTCCCCGGGTGGCGGCGGCGACGGGCGCGAACAGGTCGCAGGCATCGGCGACGTCGGTGGTGGTGATCTCGAAGATCGTGTCCTCCACGCTGGCGCCCTCTGCCGCCTTGGCGGCGATGATGTGGTCGTAGTCGGTGCCCGACGTGATGGCCGCGTGGAAGATGGAGGGGTTGGTGGTCACGCCAACCACGTTCTTTTCTTCGATGAGCTTGCGGAGGGTGCCGGTTTCCAGGCGTCCGCGGGAGAGGTCGTCGAGCCAGATGGAAACACCGGCGTCGGAGAGCTGCTGGGTGGGAGTTGTCATTGTTCTATCTCCTAAAAGTTTAGGTTTCAGGCCTGCAGGCCGGCGAGGGAGTCCTTGGCGGCGGCGGCCACTGCTTCCGCCGTGATGCCGAACTCCTGGAAGAGGCGCTTGTAGTCCGCGGAAGCGCCATAGTGCTCAAGGCTGATGGAGCGGCCTGCGTCGCCAACGAATTCGCGCCAGCTAAGGGCCAGCCCGGCTTCGACGGACACGCGTGCCTTGACTGCCGCGGGCAGGACCGATTCGCGGTAGGCGGCGTCCTGCTTCTTGAACCATTCAACGCAGGGCATGGATACCACGCGGGCCGCGATGCCGTCGGCCTGCAGCGCTTCGCGGGCCTGGACGGCCAGCTGGACTTCCGAGCCGGTGGCGATCAGGATCACGTCGGCCGGCACCGTGGCGCCGTCCTTCGATGCTTCGGCCAGCACGTAGCCGCCCTTCGCCACGCCTGCGGTCGACGCGAAAGTGTCGCCGTCGGCGTCGCCCTCGCCGCGTTCCCACGTGGGGATGTTCTGGCGGGTCAGGACGATGCCTGCGGGGTTGGTGTGGTTTTCCAGCATGGTCTTCCAGGCGGCTGCCACTTCGTTGGCATCGCCGGGGCGGACGACGTCCAGGCCCACGATGGCGCGCAGTGAAGCGAGCTGTTCCACTGGCTGGTGGGTGGGGCCGTCCTCGCCCAGGCCGATGGAGTCGTGCGTCCATACGTACAGGGACGGGACACCCATCAGGGCGCCCAGGCGGATGGCGGGGCGCTGGTAGTCGCTGAAGATCAGGAACGTACCGGAGAACGCGCGGGTGTTGCCGGCCAGGCTGATGCCGTTCACGATTGATGCCGCGGCGTGCTCACGGATACCAAAGTGCAGCACCCGGCCGTACGGGTTCCCGGACCAGGCACCGGTCTGCTTGGAGGCCGGCACGAAGGACGGGGAACCTTCGATGGTGGTGTTGTTGGACTCTGCGAGGTCGGCTGAGCCGCCCCACAGCTCGGGCAGGACCGGGCCGAGGGCGTTCAGGACCTTGCCGGAGGCTGCGCGGGTGGAGACATCCTTGCCGGCCGGGAAGACCGGCAGCGCGGCGTCGACGTCGGCAGGAAGTTCCTGCGCTTCGATGCGCTGCAGGAGGGCGGCGCCCTCGGGGTTGGCTGCCTGCCAGGCGTTGAAGGATTCTTCCCATTCCTTGTGTTCGGCCGCGCCACGTTCCACCACTGCGCGTGCATGGTCCAGGACTTCCTGGTCCACCTCGAAGGACTTCGCGGGGTCGAAGCCCAGCACCTCCTTCAGCGCGGCAACCTCGTCGGCGCCGAGGGCGGAGCCGTGGATCTTGCCGGTGTTCTGCTTCTTGGGGGCCGGGTAGCCGATGATGGTGCGCAGCGAAATGATGGACGGCCTGGAGGTCTCGGCCTTGGCGGCGAGCAGGGCACTGTAGAGCTCCTGGACGTCTTCCTTGTATTCGCCGGTCCGGGTCCAGTCCACGCGCTGGGTGTGCCAGCCGTAGGCTTCGTAGCGCTTCAGGACATCCTCGGTGAATGCGATGTCGGTATCGTCCTCGATGGAGATGTGGTTCTCGTCATAGATCACCACGAGGTTGCCCAGTTCCTGGTGGCCGGCCAGCGACGAAGCCTCCGCCGTGACGCCTTCCTGGAGATCGCCGTCGGACGCGATGACCCAAATGGTGTGGTCGAACGGCGACTCGCTGGCCGGCGCATCGGCGTCGAACAGGCCACGCTGGCGGCGCTGGGAGTAGGCGAATCCGACCGAGGACGCGAGTCCCTGGCCGAGCGGGCCGGTGGTGATCTCCACGCCGGCGGTGTGCTTGTACTCCGGGTGTCCCGGGGTGAGTGAACCCCAGGTGCGCAGCGCCTCGAGGTCCTTCAGTTCCAGCCCGTAGCCTGAGAGGAAGAGCTGGATGTAAAGCGTCAGGGAGGTGTGGCCGGGGGACAGGATGAACCGGTCACGGCCAAGCCATTGCGGATCCCGCGGGTCGTGGCGCATCAGCTTCTGGAAGAGAAGGTAAGCGGCGGGTGCCAGGCTCATGGCAGTTCCGGGGTGGCCGTTGCCCACCTTCTCGACGGCGTCCGCGGCCAGGACACGGATGGTGTCCACGGCTCGCTGGTCCAAGCTGGTCCATGACAGTTCTTGCTCTTCCAAATGTGGCACGAAAACCGGGCCCCTCTCTGTGCTGGCGTGGGTGGTACACCGGATCCGGTCAAGGGTGCTCTGCTTGGCGCCCGCTGCGGTGTGTACCAGCCGTTCACCATCGAAACGTTGATCCTTGCATTCAGTCACGGACAGCAACGGGAATGCGTTTTCCACCGCTTTCTTGCTGCGTGCTGATCTGGTGACAGCTTAGCTCTTATCCATCCTTCGGGCGCCGCAAATCTCACGTTTTGGACGCAATTTCCCCTTTTGTGAATCACTATTCCGGCGCGGTGACTTAATCTGCTCGAATGGGCCTGCGAGCAATCAATTGCGCATATTGCGGGGCAGGGGAAGTGCTTGCGGCGCGGTATGATATTTGGAGGCCAACGCCGGGTGCGCATCACTATCGCCACCCGGAGTGTCCCGGCTGTTGCACGCACCTGGCGCTTTTCCATCCCTGAGTGCCGTGCCCGGGTCCGGGCCGCAAGACCGGAGCTGCCCTGCAGCCTCAACTGCCACACAGAACGGGTGACTGCCACCGTGAGCACAACAGATACGCCGCTGAACGCATCCCGGGCCTCCGGCATCGGGTTTGCCCGTAAGGCCAAGGCGTATCTCGCCCTCACCAAGCCGCGCGTGATCGAACTTCTCCTGGTCAGCACGCTTCCCACGATGATCTACGCGGAGCGGGGCTTCCCTTCCATCGGGCTGATCCTTGCCACCCTGGTGGGCGGGGCTTTCGCCGCCGGCAGCGCGGGAGCGTTCAACTGTTACATCGACCGGGATATCGACAAGCTGATGCACCGGACGGAAAACCGGCCGCTCGTCACGGGTGAAGTCACCCCGCGGGAAGCATTGGTCTTCTCCTGGCTGCTGGGTGCGGCGGCGATCGTGATCCTCTGGTTCGGCGCCAATCCGCTCTCGGCATGGCTGGGACTGGGCGCTATCTTCTTCTACGTCGTCATCTACACCATGATCCTCAAGCGCCGCACGGCGCAGAACATCGTGTGGGGCGGCGCCGCAGGCTGCTTCCCGGTACTGATTGCCTGGGCCGCCGTAACGAACTCCGTCGAATGGCCCGCCGTCATCCTGTTCCTGGTGATCTTCCTCTGGACGCCCCCGCACTACTGGCCCCTGTCGATGCGGTACGGCGAGGACTACCGGAACGCCAACGTCCCCATGCTCGGGGCCATCGCCGGGGCAAAGGTGGTGTCCGTCCAGGTGGTCCTTTACGCCTGGGCCATGGTGGCCTCATCCCTGCTGATGATCCCGGCCGGCGGGGCGGGCTGGGTGTACACGGCAACTGCTGTCATCGCGGGCGCCTGGTTCCTTTACGAGTCCCATGCGCTGTACTCCCGCGCCCACCGGGAGGATATTCCCGACAAGCGCGCCATGAAGGTGTTCCACGGTTCCATCAGCTACCTGACGCTGCTCTTCATCGCCCTCGCTGTGGACCCGTTCGTCGGAAGTGCAGTGGCGGGCGGCTAGCCAAACCGCCCCATTAAGCCGCAGGCGGCCGCCACCTCAAGGTGGGGGCCGCCTTCTTTGTTCGCATGCTGCGCGTGGGCCGCAAACCACAGGTTTCGTTGCCTCGGTGAACGATATGACATGCTTGTCCTATCTGTCACGTTAACTGTCATTAAACATGACAACCTGCTTACGGTGGAACGGACCCTTCCCGCAAGCAAAGGAAACAGCCCATGGAAGCCCGTCCCTCAGCCGTCCCCACGCCCAGCCACAGTCCACCGGGCGGAAACGGGAACCCGGTCCGGAAAAAACCCGGTCTCCCCGGATTTGCCTCCCACCTCGGCGCCGACGTCCCCGCTTCCCTGGTGGTGTTCCTCGTGGCGCTCCCGCTCTCGCTTGGCATCGCGGCTGCCTCCGGCGCCCCGATCATGGCAGGATTGATCGCCGCCGCCATCGGCGGCATTGTGGCCGGCAGCCTTGGCGGCTCACCGCTCCAGGTGAGTGGACCCGCCGCCGGGCTGACCGTCGTCGTGGCCGGCCTGGTGCAGGAGTTCGGCTGGCAGGTGACGTGCGCCATCACCGTGGCCGCCGGCGTCGTGCAGCTGCTGCTGGGTATAAGCCGCGTCGGCCGGGCAGCCCTGGCCGTTTCCCCCGTGGTGGTCAAGGCCATGCTCGCCGGCATCGGCGTCACCATCATCCTGCAGCAGCTCCACGTACTACTGGGATCGGAGCCTGCGGGCTCTGCGCTTGAGAACCTCGCAGGACTGCCTGCCGCCATCACCAACCTGGAACTGCATGCGGCCCTGCTGGGCCTGGCGGTCATCGTGATCCTGCTGTGCTGGCGGTTCCTTCCCCCCATTGTCCGCCGGGTGCCGGGCCCGCTGGCGGCAGTTGCCGCCGGTACCGCGTTGGCGGTCGCCTTTGCCCCGGGGGTGGAACGGATCTCCCTCGACGGCTCGATCTTCGATGCGATCGCGCTGCCGCAGCTTCCCGACGGAAACTGGCGGGCCTTCGCCTTCGCAGTCCTGACCATGGCCCTGATCGCGAGCATCGAGTCCCTCCTTTCCGCGGTTGCAGTGGACAAAATGCACACCGGCCCGCGCACCAACCTCAACAAGGAACTCGTCGGCCAGGGCGCCGCAAACATCGTCTCCGGATCACTGGGCGGCCTTCCCGTCACGGGGGTCATCGTCCGCAGCGCCACCAACGTGGAAGCCGGCGCAGCCACCCGGACCTCCGCCGTGCTGCACGGCGTGTGGGTCCTTGCCTTCTCGGCGCTCTTCGCCGGGCTGATCCAGCTCATCCCGCTGGCCGTCCTCGCCGGCCTGCTGGTGGTCATCGGCGCGCGCCTGATCAAGGTGGCGGATATCCGCACCAGCCTGCGGACAGGTGACCTCCCGATCTACGCCGTGACCCTTGCATGCGTTGTCTTCCTGAACCTGCTGGAGGGCGTCATGATCGGGCTTGCCCTGGCCGCCGCGTGCGTGCTGTGGCGGGTCCTGCGCGCCCCGATCCAAGCCCATTCTCCCGCCACTATGTCGTCGCCCTGGCGGGTGACCGTTGCAGGATCCTGCAGCTTTTTCGCGCTGCCGCGGCTGAACGGGACGCTGCAGTCCATCCCCGCCGCCGTGGACGTCGTGGTGGAGCTGAATGCGGACTACGTGGACCATTCGTTCCGCGAAGCCCTGCTGGCCTGGCGGGTCCAGCACCAGGCCACGGGCGGCACCGTGAACCTCGAAGAGCACGGAAACACCCTGTTCCGGGACGCGGCGCACCAATCGCCCCGGCGCGGAGAAACCAGCGAGCTGCCGCTTCCGCCCCGGAAGGAATCCCTGCTGCAGGGGATCAACAAGTATCACCGCCGCTTCGCGGACCAGGTGCGCCCGCTGGTGCACGACCTGGCCGAGGCACAGAATCCGGACAGCCTGTTTGTGGCCTGCGTCGACTCCCGCGTTAACCCCAACCTGATCACCAGCAGCGGTCCGGGCGATCTGCTCACCCTGCGGAACATCGGCAACGTGGTGTGCAACCAGGGCCAGGATGCCTCGATCGACTCGGCCCTGTCCTTCGCCGTCAATGGCCTGGGCGTGAAGTCGCTGGTGATCTGCGGGCATTCAAACTGTGGCGCCATGAAGGCGCTGATCGCCGAGGCGGACGGCGCGGACCACGCCTCCCTGGGCCCGTCGTTCGGGCGCTGGCTGGGCCACTCCCGGCAAAGCCATGCCGAACTGCTGGCTGGCCACCCGGTGGGGAAGCAGGCCGCCGCCGCGGGCTACAGCACGGTGGACCAGTTGGCGATGGTCAATGTGGCCGTGCAGCTGGGCAAGCTCCACAACCATCCGCACGCGGGGCCCGCCCTGGCCGGCGGGCAGGTCCAGGCAACCGGCCTGTTCTACGACATTGCCACCGCACGGGTCCTCGAAGTGACGCCGGACGGCATAGCGGACCTCTACCCGGCGCTCGGGGCCAGGTTGCAGGACGACGCCCTGGCGTCCGGCTAGTCCGGGTACCTGCGCCAAGGCCCGCCAATAAAGGAAAGGCGCCCCGGTCCACAAAGGGACCGGGGCGCCTCCTGCGTGGCGGTGCCTGAACTTACTTGGCCGTGCTTGAACAGGCGATGTCCCAGGCGTTCGTCGATGCAGCCATCAGCAGCGCGGCACCGAGCATGTGGGCCGCCACCAGCAACGCGGGAATACCGTTGTAATACTGCGTAAACCCGATGATGGCCTGGAGGACGGTGACTCCCAGGAGCATCAGGACCGCCGTCCGGAAGGGGCCGGTAATGCGCCGCCGGATGACCAGCACCAGCGCCACCACCGTTCCCGCGGTAACCAGGTAGGCAGGCACTGCGTGGATGTGGGAGAACAAGTCCCAGTCGAGGTCGTTCCGGGGAGCATCTGCGTCACCCGCGTGCGGACCGGCTCCAGTCACCACCACGCCGAGCATGACGGCCACGGCAGAGAAGAGGGCGACGGCGGCAGTCACCGGGCGCAGGGCCGCGGGCAGGACGGCCGGCCGGGCCGCCGGGAAACGGCCGGTCCGGCCGAAGGCTCGGTTCACCAGCAGGGTTGAGAACACCACCAGGGCCATCGACACCAGGAAGTGGAGGCCCACCACCCACGGATTGAGGTTGGTGAGCACGGTGACGCCGCCGATGACCGCCTGCGCCGGGATGCTGGCGAGCAGCCCGAGGGCCAGCAGGAAGAGGTCCTTGCGTTCCTTGCGCAGGTTCCACAAGTAGACCAGCATGAGCGCGGCCACGGCGGCCAGCGCGAAGGTCAGGAGCCGGTTGCCGAACTCGATGAAGCCATGGATGCCCATCTCGGGGGTGTTCACGATCGAGTCCGAGGTGCAGCGGGGCCAGGTGGGGCAGCCAAGGCCTGACGCCGTCAGGCGGACAGCCCCGCCCGTGACCACCAAAAGCGTCTGGCCGATCAGGGAGGCAACGGCGAGGCGGCGGATGCGGACGTCCACCGTACGGGGAAGCCGCGACGCCAGGCGGCCGGCAATCTGGGGAAGGCGTGAAGCCGTGGTCACGATTATCTCAATTCCACTTGAACCAACGGATGGCTGCGGCTCCGGCAATGACGGTCCAGAGCAGCAGGATCAGGGCGGCGCCGCCGTTCACGGCCCCGCCCAGGAAAGCGGCGCGCATCGATTCCCCGAGGGCGCCGGAAGGCAGGAAATGGACCACGGCCTGCGCCGCGGCGGGCAACCTTTCGGCCGGGATGACGATGCCGCCCATGGCTCCCAGGAGGATCCACAGCAGGTTGGTAATCGCCAGCGTCGCTTCCGGCCGGACGGTACCGGCCACCAGCAGCCCCAGTGCGGTGAATGCCGCTGCACCCAGCGCAAGCAGGGCTAGCCCGGGGAGCCAGCCCGACGCCGTCGGCTGCCAGCCCAGCACCAGGGCGACCAGGCCCACCACTACCACCTGGAGGCACAGGACGGCCAGGACCGAGAGAACCTTCCCGGCAATCAGGCCGCCGCGGCCCAGGGGTGTCGTGGACAGGAAACGCAGCACCCCGTAGCGGCGGTCGAAGCCGGTGGCGATGCCCTGCCCGGTGAAAGCCGTGGACATGGCACACAGAGCGAGGATCCCCGGGACAGCCACATTGATGCGGCTCGAGCCCATACCGTCGAGGAAGGGCGTCACCGTCAGGCCGACCAGTGCCATCAGCGGCAACACCACGGCCAGGATCAGCTGCTCGCCGTTCCGCAGCATTGTCAGTGCCTCGTATTTGCCCTGCAGGAGGACGCGGCGCGGCAGGGACGCGGGCTTCTGCGTCTCCCGGATCGCTGCGGTACTCATCGGATGTCCTTTCCTGAGATGTCCAGAAAGACGTCTTCAAGGCTACGCGCCTGGAGGCTCATCGATGCCGGCATGATGCCCTTTGCTTCCCACCACTGGGCCAGGGTGGACAAATGGCGGGGTGTGAGGGCGCCGGTGACGGCGTAGCTGCCGGCGCGGGCCTCGGAGACGTCGACGTCGTCCGGCAGCACCGCAGCCAGGTCCAGCCCGGCGGGTGCCTCGAACACAAGGGTCCGGACGTGCTCGCCGGCCTGGTCCGCCACCGGGTTGCGCTGCAGCAGCTCATGGACGGTGCCTTCGGCGACGTTGCGGCCGCCGTCAATGATGTACACGTAGTCCGCAAGGCGCTGGGCGTCGTCCATCAGATGGGTGGTCAGGATGATTCCCATGCCGCCGTCGCGCAGCTCGGCAATCAGGTCGAACACCAGCTGCCGGGACTGCGGGTCCAGTCCGGCGCTGGGTTCATCCAGGAAGAGGACTTCCGGCCTGCCGATCAAGGCTGCGGCGAGTGCCAGGCGCTGCTTCTGGCCGCCGGAAAGCCGGCGGACGCTGGTCCGGCTGAAGGCATCGATGCCCAGCCTGCCCACCAGGTCTTCCAACGGCCAGGGGCGGGCGTACAGGCCGGCGATATGCCGCAACAACGGGATGGGCCGTGCCGACGGCGGGAGCCCGCCGTCCTGCAGCATCACCCCGACGCGGGAGCGCAGGTCAGCACCGGCCGTGGCGGGGTCCCGGCCCAGCAGGGAAATGCTGCCGCCGGTACGTTTCTGCAGGCCCTGCGCGCATTCCAGGGTGGTCGTCTTGCCGGCTCCGTTTGCGCCCAGCAACGCGGTCACCTGCCCGCGCTCCGCGGTGAGGGAGACGCCGCTGACAACCCTGAGCATCTTTCCGTCCAGGCTGGACAGGGGGCCTACGTCCTTGATGAGCCCATGGATGGACAGGACGGGGGACTGGGGGGATCGCACCACAGTATTCTACGGGATGTAGTATTCCGTGCCGTCCGGCGGGGTTGGGCGGAGCGCCGGGAAACTGCAGGAAGTCATATTCCGTGCGGAGCCAAGGTCAGCCTGCCCTTACTGGAGTGCAGGACTAAATTACGACATGATTGTGTTGTGTATTCCATGACCAACGCTACCGCTGTGCCTGTTGCCGGGCCGGGACCCGCTGCAGCCGGTCCTGTGGCAGACGCTGACGAGCGCACCCGGGACCGGGTCCTCGCTGCCGTCCTGGAACACGGTCCCGTCAGCGCGGCCGAGCTGGGGGACATGCTGGGGTTTACCCCGGCCGCTGTCCGGCGCCATTTGGACCACCTTTCCCGGGCCGGAGTCATCGAGGTCAAGCGCCTCGCCAAGCCGGGAACGGGTGCCGGCCGCCCCGCACGCCGTTACGTCCTCAGCTCCCAGGGCCAGTCCAGCCTGGGCAACGACTACCTGGACATCGCCGCCCTTGCGCTCCAGCAGCTGCAAAAGGTAGCCGGCCCCGACGCGGTGCGCGCCTTCGCCGAAGAACGGTTCGCGGATATGGAGCGGCGCTACGCACCCGAAATCGAGCAGGCCGGCCCGGACATCCGGGACCGCGCCACCGCACTCGCAGCGGCGCTGACCCGCGACAACTTCGTGGCTTCCGCTGCGTCCATCGAGGCAAAGGCACCGCTGCCCGCGGCGCTTTCCAGCGTGCAGCTCTGCCAGGGCCACTGCCCCATCCAGCAGCTCGCCGCCCGCTTCCCGGTGTTCTGCGACGTCGAGACCGAAGTCTTTTCTAGGCTGGTGGGCGTTGACGTCCGCCGCCTCTCCACGCTGGCCCGCGGCGGCCACGTCTGCACCACACATATTCCTACAGGCAGGCTGCCTGCCAAACCGGCCACGGTGCCGGCGGCAGCCCCCGCCAGCCTGGACGAAGTAATCAACCATCAGCAAGAAAGGCCGTGATGACGGACCAACTATCAGAGAAAGCAGTCGCCGAAAACACTGTGATCTCGGAGATTCTGGAAAAGAATCCCGAGCTCCACGGCATCGGCAACTACGAGTACGGCTGGGCCGACAAGAACGATGTCGGCGCCAACGCCCGCCGTGGGCTCAACGAAGAGGTAGTCCGGGACATTTCGGCGAAGAAGAGCGAGCCGGAATGGATGCTCGACCTGCGCCTGAAGGGCCTGAAGTATTTCGACCGCAAGCCCATGCCCACCTGGGGCGCGGACCTCTCCGGCATCGACTTCGACAACATCAAGTACTTCGTGCGCTCCACCGAGAAGCAGGCTGCCACCTGGGAGGACCTGCCCGAGGACATCAAGAACACGTATGACAAGCTGGGCATCCCCGAGGCCGAAAAGCAGCGCCTTGTTTCGGGTGTTGCCGCCCAGTACGAGTCTGAGGTTGTTTACCACCAGCTGCGGGAGGACCTTGAGCGGCAGGGTGTCATCTTCCTGGACACCGACACCGCGCTGAAGGAACACCCGGAGATCTTCCAGGAGTACTTCGGCACCGTCATCCCGGTGGGCGACAACAAGTTCGCCTCGCTGAACACCTCCGTCTGGTCCGGCGGCTCGTTCGTGTACGTCCCCAAGGGCGTCCACGTGGAGATCCCTCTGCAGGCCTACTTCCGCATCAACACGGAAAACATGGGTCAGTTCGAACGCACGCTGATCATCGCCGACGAGGACTCCTACGTCCACTACATCGAAGGCTGCACAGCGCCGATCTACACCTCCGACTCGCTGCACTCCGCCGTGGTGGAGATCATCGTCAAGAAGGGCGCCCGCGTCCGGTACACCACCATCCAGAACTGGTCGAACAACGTCTACAACCTGGTGACCAAGCGTGCCGTCTGCGAAGCAGGCGCCACCATGGAGTGGATCGATGGAAACATCGGCTCCAAGGTCACCATGAAGTACCCGGCCGTGTACCTTGTAGGCGAAGGGGCCAAGGGCGAGACCCTGTCCATTGCCTTCGCCGGCGAGGGCCAGCACCAGGACACCGGTTCCAAGATGGTGCACATTGCGCCGAACACCAAGAGCTCGATCATCTCCAAGTCCGTTGCCCGTGGCGGCGGCCGCGCCGCCTACCGCGGCCTGGTCCAGATCCGGGAAGGAGCCAAGCACTCGGCCAACACCGTGCGCTGCGACGCCCTCCTGGTGGACACCATTTCCCGGTCTGACACCTACCCGTACATCGACATCCGCGAGGACGATGTCCAGCTGGGACACGAGGCCACCGTTTCCCGCGTCAGCGAGGAACAGCTGTTCTACCTCATGTCCCGCGGCATGCCCGAGGACGAGGCCATGGCCATGATCGTGCGCGGCTTCATTGAGCCGATCGCCCGCGAACTGCCCATGGAATACGCCCTCGAGCTGAACCGCCTCATCGAACTCCAGATGGAAGGATCCGTCGGTTAATGACTGCCGAAGCAACTACCGAAAAGGCGCGCGTCGGCGCACCGTCGATCGCCGGTTTCACCGAGGAGGGCGAGCACCTCGTCGCCTCCAAGGTGGACCGCCACCACAGCCACGGCACACAGGTCATGGCCTCCCGCGCCGAGAGGCTCACCAGCCACGACGTGGCCGATTTCGCCCTGCCCAACGGCCGGGAAGAGGAATGGCGCTTCACCCCGGTGCGTGAACTGGCCAACCTGCTGTCCGATACCCCGTCGGAGGCCGGCGCCCTCGGCGTTACGGTCGAGGCACCTGCAGCCGTGGTCCAGCGGACCCTCCGCGCAGGTGAGGCCCCCCGTGGCGCCACCCTCGTCCCCGCCGACCGTGCCGCCGTCGTGGCTTCCGCGAACGCCGGCGACGCCCAGCTCATCTCCATCCCGGCGAACGCCGAGTTGGACGAGCCGGTGCGCCTGGTCCTGACCGGCAACGGCGCAGGCCGCCGGACCAACTCCCACGTGGTGATCGAAGCCGGAGTCAACAGCCGCTCCGTCGTGATCATCGAGCACGACGGCACCTCAGACCACAACGGCAACGTTGAGGTCCTGGTCCGCGAAGGCGCCCACCTCACGGTGGTTTCCCTGCAGCTCTGGGGGGACGACGCCAAGCACCTGGCACAGCATGACGCCGAGGTTGCCAAGGACGCCGTGTACAAGCACATTGCCGTAACTCTTGGCGGCAAGATCGTGCGCCTGAACTCCAACGTCCGCTTCGCCGGCGAAGGCGCCGAGACACAGCTCCTGGGCCTTTACTACGCCGATGCCGGCCAGCACCTGGAGCACCGTTCCTTCGTGGACCACAACGTGGCGAACTGCAAGTCCAACGTCCTGTACAAGGGCGCTCTGCAGGGCAAGGGCGCGCACACCGTGTGGGTTGGCGACGTGCTGATCCAGAAGCAGGCCGAAGGCACCGATTCGTACGAGAAGAACCAGAACCTGGTGCTCACCGACGGCTGCCGCGCGGACTCCGTGCCCAACCTCGAAATCGAGACCGGCCTGATCGAGGGTGCCGGCCACGCCAGCGCCACCGGCCGGTTCGACGACGAGCACCTGTTCTACCTGATGGCCCGCGGTATCCCCGAGGATGTTGCCCGCCGCCTGGTGGTCCGAGGCTTCCTCAACGAGATCATCCAGCAGATCAAGGTTCCGGCCCTCGAAGAGCGCCTGACCGAGGCTGTTGAGCGCGAACTCGCGGCAATCGACTACTAGAGACAGGCGGGCAGGAACGTATGAGCGGCAAACCCAAGGGTGAGCTGGTGTGCAGCGCCAATGACATCAAGGTCAAGCAGGCGCTGCGCATCCTGGTCGACGGCTACCCCGTGGCCGTTGTCCGGGATTCGATGGGGGACATCCACGCCATCGGCGACACGTGCTCGCATGCGGACATTTCACTGTCCGAAGGCGACGTGGAAGGCTGCGCCATCGAGTGCTGGGGGCATGGCTCCCAGTTCGACCTGCGCAGCGGCCAGCCGCTCCAGCTTCCGGCTTACGATCCTGTTCCGGTATTCGCCGTCGAACTCGACGGAGACGACGTCTATGTGGATGTCACCAACGTTTTGAACGGCGCAGCAGTAAACAACTACTGAGCGCCCGCAGCACCAGACTTACGAGCGAAAAGAAAGAAGAGCATGTCAACTCTTGAGATCAAGGACCTGCACGTCAGCATTGAGACGGAGCAGGGCACCAAGGAGATCCTGAAGGGCGTCAGCCTGACCATCAGGACCGGCGAGACGCACGCCATCATGGGACCCAACGGCTCCGGCAAGTCCACCCTCGCCTCCACCATCGCCGGCCACCCGCGCTACACCGTCACCAGCGGCACCATCACGCTGGACGGCGAAGACGTGCTGGCCATGAGCGTTGACGAGCGCGCACGGGCCGGCGTCTTCCTGGCCATGCAGTACCCGGTAGAGGTTCCGGGCGTCACCATGACCAACTTCCTGCGCACCGCGAAGACCGCCATCGACGGCGAAGCGCCCAAGCTGCGTACCTGGACCAAGGACGTCAAGGACGCCATGGAGAAGCTGCGCATCGACGCCGACTTCGCGCAGCGCAACGTCAACGAAGGCTTCTCCGGCGGCGAAAAGAAGCGCGTGGAGATCCTGCAGCTGGAACTCTTCAAGCCCAAGTTCGCCGTCCTGGACGAGACCGACTCCGGCCTGGACGTTGACGCTCTGAAGATCGTGTCCGAGGGCGTCAACCGTGCGCACTCCGAGGGAAACATGGGCACCCTGCTCATCACCCACTACACCCGCATCCTGCGCTACATCAAGCCTGACTTCGTGCACGTGTTCGTGGACGGCCAGGTTGTGGAGGAGGGCGGCCCCGAGCTGGCCGACCGCCTCGAAGAAGAAGGCTACGACCGTTACGCCAAGGGCGCCGGCGCAGCCGCCGTCGCGGCTCCGGCCGCAGTCCAGGCCTAGTAAGGACTTGCCATGACCGAAATCAAGCCGGGCCGCACGGCCCTGGAGGATGTCGAAGAGGCGCTCAAGGACGTCATCGACCCCGAGCTTGGCGTCAACGTTGTCGACCTGGGGCTGCTGTACGGCCTGAAGTACTCCGACGACGACGGTGCGCTCCTGATCGACATGACCCTCACCACAGCGGCCTGCCCGCTCACCGATGTGCTCGAGGAGCAGGTGGGACAGGCCCTGGACGGTGTTGTGGACGATTGGCGCCTGAACTGGGTATGGATGCCGCCATGGGGTCCCGAGCGGATCACCGACGACGGCAAGGACCAGATGCGGGCCCTCGGCTTCAACATCTAAGTCCCCACTGCCTTATAGACGACGACGGCGGGTCGCCTTTCGCAGGAAAGGCGGCCCGCCGTCGTCGTCGGTCCATCCGGGGTGAACCGGGGTTAGAGGGTGGCGGCGCTGAACGTATCGCACTGGTTGATGTCGCCGGACTGGTAGCCCCGGGAGAACCAGCGCTGCCGTTCCTCGCTGGAGCCGTGCGTCCAACCTTCGGGGGAGACGCGGCCCGTGGCGGCCTTCTGGATCCGGTCGTCGCCAACCGAAGCGGCGGCGGACAATGCGTCGTTCACATCCTGCTGGGTGAGGGGTTCCAGGTACGGCTGGCCCGTAGCCGGGTCCGGGGTGGTGGAGGCGTACTTGGCCCAAAGACCGGCATAGCAATCCGCCTGCAGTTCGGTGCGTACGGACCCTGACTCCGGTCCCTGCGGATCCTGCTGCGCCCGCTGCAGGTCGCCGAGCAGATTCTGGACATGGTGGCCGAACTCGTGCGCCACCACATATTCCTGCGCCAGCGGGCCGCCGGAGGAACCAAAACGGTCCACCAGCTCCTGGAAGAACCCGGGATCGAAATACGCCGTGGTGTCCGTGGGGCAGTAGAACGGGCCCACCTCGGAGGTCGCAGCCCCGCACGCGGTGTTGGTGCCGCCGGTGAAGATCACCGCTTCCGGCCGCGGGTACTGCACCTTGTATTGCTTCAGGTAGCCGGGCCAGAACGCATTGAGGCTGTTGACGGTGCCCGTGATCCGGCAGTCCAGGCGGGCGTCCGCGTCCGCGCCGGTGCTGCAGGCAGGTGCCGTGCCCTGCGACTGTCCAGACGAGCCCCCGTCCACCAGTCCGCCGAGCATGTTGGGGTTGATGCCCAGGAGGAGGGCAACGAGCAGGACCAGGCCGCCGCCGATGCCGCCGCCGACTTTCACCCCGGTGCCCATGCCCCGGCGGTCCTGGACCTGGGAGGGATCAAGCTGGACGTTGTCGTTGAAACTCATAACGTCACATTACCCGCGGGCCGGGCGCTCAATCTGCCCTGCCGGTAAAGTTGGTCCGTGCCCTTCCTCGACAAGCTCCAGCGCTGGGCCGGGCAGCGGCCGCACGACACCGCCGTCGTGATAGCCGGGCGCCGCCTCGACTGGGAGCAACTGCGGGACGCCGCGAAAGACGAGGTGGCCGGCACGAAATCCGTCACGGCACTCTGCGAAGCCAATTCCGTGGACTTTGCCGTGAAATTCGCAGCCGCCGTGGCGGGCCGCCGGCAATGCGCCGTCCTGGATCCGGCCTGGCCCAAGTCCCTGCAGGAGGACATCGTCCGGCGGGTCGAGGCATGCGCCGATTCCGCATCGGTGTCTCCGGATGACGGGTTGGCCGACGGGCCGGCGGTATCCACCTTCCTGATTGGCCTCACCTCCGGAACCACGGCTGTACCCAAGGCCTTCACCCGCTCCCGGCGGTCCTGGCAGCAATCCTTCGATGCCTCGATCGAGTTTTTCGGTCTCCGGCAGGATGACGTGACCCTTGCGCCTGGTCCGCTGGCCGCCAGCCTGAACCTTTATGCCCTGGCTGAGTGCCTGTATGCCGGTTCCGAGTTCCAGACGCTGCAGACGTTCGACGTCGGCGACGTCCATGCGGCGATCACCCACGACCGTGTCACCCGGCTGGTCCTGGTACCCACCATGCTGCGGATGCTCAGCGAGCGCGGCATGACCGGATGCGTCGATGCGTCCGGTATCCGGACTATCATCTGCGCCGGTTCCAAGCTTGATGCGCGCACCCTCGAAGCGGCCAGACGCTGGGCTCCCAACGCCACCATCTACGAGTACTACGGCGCCTCCGAACTGAGTTTCGTGTCCGGTCTTGGCCTGTCCCCCGGCCAGGAGGCCACCGCCGGCGGGACCGGAATCGGCCGGCCGTTTCCGGGGGTCGACGTCCGGATCCTGGATGACGAGGGCGCACCGGTCCCCGACGGCAGCTACGGCAACATCTGCGTCCGCAGCGGCATGGTGGGCAACGGTTACCTGTGGGGCGACGACGGTGAAGCGCTGCGGTGCTTCGGCGACTGGTACACGGTGGGGGACCAGGGCTACCTGGCGGACGGCGAACTGCACATCCTCGGCCGCCGCGCCGACATGATTCTGACGGCGGGACGGAACGTCTACCCGCATGAGGTGGAACTGGCATTGGCGGCCGTCCCCGGGGTCTCCGCAGCTGTTGCTGCCGGGATGACTGATGACTTGCGTGGCCAGCGCGTTGTCGCCGGCGTGTTGCCGTCCCACGGCGGAATCAGCGCCACCCAGCTGCGGGCCGGCCTGGAGGACATCCTGTCCCGGCACAAGCGGCCGTCGCAGTACTACCTGCTCGAGGAATTGCCCACCACGGACCGCGGCAAGGTCAGCCGCAACCTCCTGCTGGAGTGGATCAATGCCCGCGACCCCAGGGTGCGTGCCCTTGGCGCCTGACGTCCAGCCGCCCGGCCTCCTGCCGCCCGAACGGCAGCCGGTCATCATCGCCGCGCGCCGGACCCCGGTGTGCCCCGTCAACGGAGCGCTGCGGAGCCTGCGCGCCCACGAACTCCTTGCTCCGGTCCTCCGGGAACTGGCCGCAGTGGCGCCGGACCCCGCGTCCGTCACCGACGTTGTTATCGGCAACGCCGTCGGAGGGGGCGGGAACGTTGCACGGCTTGCCCTGCTGGAGGCGGGACTGCCGGCCGCCGTGCCGGGAATCACCGTTGACAGGCAGTGCGGTTCGGGCCTGGATGCAATCGTCCTTGCCGCACGACTCGTTGCGGCCGGCGGCGGACCGCTCTACCTGGCAGGGGGAGTGGAAAGCACCAGCACCGCGCCCCTGCGGGCCCACAGGAAGGACGACGGCGGCCCGGAGTTCTACCGGCGCGCCCAGTTTGTGCCGGACAGCTTCGGGGACCCGGACATGGGCGTGGCCGCGGAAACGGTGGCCGGCGCGTACGGCGTTGCCCGCGAACGCCAGGATGCTTTCGCGCTGGCCAGCCACCGGAAAGCCCTCGCCGCCATCCGGGACGGACGCTTCACGGACGAACTCGTGCCGCTGGAGACTCCCGCGGGGACGGTCTCCGTGGACGGCGGGCCGCGGGCGGGCCTGACGCCGACTGTCATGGCACGGTTCCCGGCCGCCTTTGTGCCAGGAGGAACTGTCACTGCCGGAAATTCCTGCTTTGACGCGGACGCCGCCTCCGCCGTCGTCGTGACGTCACTTGCGCGGGCCCGCCTGCTCGGGGTGCGTGATGGCCTGCTGGTGCGCGGCACCGGTACCGCCGGGGTGGCTCCGCAGCTGCTGGGGATGGGCGCTGTTCCGGCAGCCAGGGGCGTCCTGGCTGCGACCAGTGTGAAGGCCAGCGAGCTGGACCTGGTGGAATTCAACGAGGCGTTCGCCTCACAGACCCTCGCGTGCCTCGATGAGCTGGGCATCGATCCCGGCCGGGCAAACCTCGACGGCGGGGCGCTGGCGCTGGGGCACGCCTACGGTGCGTCGGGTGCCGTGCTGGTGACCCGGCTGCTCGCCCAGTCGCGGCGGGCGGGCACCGAGGGCGCCCTGGGGCTGGCCATGATCAGCATGGCCGGTGGAATGGGCACTGCGGCACTGCTGGAGTACCGGCGGCTGTAACGCCGCCTGGCGTCCCGCCCGGTCAGTCTTCCGGTTCGCCCAAGCCACGGGCTGCCAGCGCCTCACCTGTTTGGCGGGCGTACGCCACGGATGTGATGAAGACCGGCAGGACCAGCGCGCGGGGGTTGCGCTCCAGTCCCCGGGCCCTGGCGGAGTCGCGCACGTCAGCGAAGGTGCCTGCGATGAAGGGAATGCTGCGGAGCATGATGCCGATGGTCAGCGCGAAGCGTTCAGGATCGGCGCCGAACCTTTTGAAGGGCCGCGCCAGGTGGACC
Source organism: Pseudarthrobacter sp. CC12 (assembly GCF_039907755.1). Taxonomy (NCBI): domain Bacteria; kingdom Bacillati; phylum Actinomycetota; class Actinomycetes; order Micrococcales; family Micrococcaceae; genus Pseudarthrobacter; species Pseudarthrobacter sp. CC12. Next base: position 103,430 of record NZ_JARDJH010000002.1, read on the forward strand.
ACGCCGTCCAGGAGCCGCTGGATCGGCGTGGTGGCGGTCAGCAGGGATGCTGCCACGACGCAGACGAGGATGTTCAGCACGATCCGGCCCGCTGCGGGTCCGCCCAGCTGCCACCACTGCAAGAGGCCAATGACCAGGAGCACGGGGGCCAGTGGGCGGACGGCGTGCCACAGCCGGCGCGCCCCGGCGCCCGTGGCGAGGAACAGGCCGCAGAGCAGGGCCAGGACACCTGCGGAGATGCGCCAGTCGACGATGAGGAAGGAAAGCAGTCCACAGCCGATGACCAGGAGGAACTTCAGCGCCAGGGGTGCCCGGTGGACCAGTGAGGTACCGGGCACGTAGTTGGCCAGGAGGAAGCCGTGGCCCCTCACGTGGAATCCCGCCCTGTGGCGTCCAACCCCTGAAGGCACCATGAGCGGTAGGCCGCCACGGCCTCCGCCGGGGCGCCGTCGAAAGCCACGCGGCCCTGCTCGATGACCAGGACCCGGTCCATGTCCAGGGCCAGGTCAAGGTCGTGGGTGGACATGATGATTTGCTGGTCCAGGTGCGCCAAAGTCCTGCGGAGCAGCTCGCGGTTGCGCAGGTCCAGGAGGGTGGAGGGCTCGTCCAGCACCAGCACCCGGGGGTTTACCGCCAGCACGGCGGCGAGCGCCATCAGTTGCCGCTCGCCGCCGGACAGCTCGTAGATGCTTTGGTCCGCCAGGTTCAGCAGGCCCAGGCGTTCGAGGGCTTGTTCCGCCAGGTGCCGCCGTTCCGTACCGTTCTTGGTTGAACGGCGGAGGGACAGTTCGACGTCTTCCCGGCCGGTAGGCATCACCAGCTGGGACAGGGGATCGGTGAAGACGAAGCCGACGTTGCGCCTGACCTTCCGGACGGCACCCACGGTGTCGTCGCCGTCGACCGTGACGGTGCCGCTGGAGGGCTGGATGAGTCCGTTGACGAGGCGCAGCAGCGTGGATTTGCCCGATCCGTTGGCGCCAATGACGCCCACCCGGGCTTCGTCCAGCCTGAGGCTTACTGCGTCCAGGAGGACCTTGGGCTGCGGGGAGTCCTCGCTTTCGACGGCGACACGCACCTGGTCGAACGTTACTGCCGGCATGCGTAGTCCCTAGGCGCTTCGGGTGGGTTGGGTGCGGCGGCGGACGCGGCGGACCAGGACATCGGGGAACGCCCGGTGGAGGGCGACGGCGACGGCGGCGGCCAGGAGGTTCTTGATGATGTCTCCCGGGTAGAAGACCAGGTCGCTAAGGAAGGCCTGCTCCAGCGTGGCCTTGGAGTTGAGGGCAATTCCCAGGACGCCCAGCGTGTGCACGAAGACGATGCTGGTGGCCGTGGCGGCCAGGAAGAACCACAGGGCGCGGGCTTTCGTGGTCCGGCGGATGACCACAGTCGCCAGCCAACCCACTGCCGCAGCGGCGATGGGGAAGGCGATGATGTAGCCGGCCGAAGGCCCCGCAAGGATGGCCAGGCCGCTGCGGCCCTGGCTGAAGATGGGCAGGCCGGCCAGCCCCAGGACGGTGTAAAGTCCGACGGCGGCGAATCCGCGGGCGGGCCCCAGCACCAAGCCGGTGAGCATCACGGCCAGGGTCTGGAAGGTGATGGGGACGCCGAAGCCGTTCAGGGCCAGTCCCGGCACCAGTGCGGCGCCGGCCACGAGGGCGGCGAAGACGGCGATCAGGCCAAGGTCGGTGCCGTTCCAGCGCCGGCGCTCCGTCCGCTTGCTGGTTTCTGTGGTGGTCTCGGTGTTGCTCATGGCGGTCCTGTCGGGGTTGTACAAGCGGAATCTAATGTACAGCCGACGCTACCGGCGCGGAACGGGGACGATTTTGTAGGGGTCCTACTAAGGGAGGGCGTGGGTGCTTTTGGGTGGGCACAAAGGGGACCGGACATGAACTGCGCGGGTCTATGCAACGGCCGGAGAGTCGGGGGAGACTGGGCGCCATGCGCAAGCTGACCTTCGCCATGAACCTGAGCGTCGACGGCTACATAGCCGCACCCGGCGGCGACCTTGGCTGGAGCGTACCGGGCGACGAGTTGTTCCAGTGGTGGTCCGACCGGGTGGGGGCCACGGGCCTGGCGCTGTACGGGCACAGGCTGTGGGAGACCATGAGTCCGCACTGGCCCACCGCCGACCAACAGCCTGGGGCCACACCGGCTGAGATCGAATTTGCCCGGCGCTGGCGGGACATGCCGAAGGTGGTGTTCTCCTCGACCCTCAGCGCCGTCGACTGGAATGCCCGCCTGGTCACCGGTGACGCGGTCACCGAGATCACCCGGCTCAAGGGCGAAGACGGCGGCCCGATGGACATTGGCGGAGCCACGCTCGCCGCAGCGGCCATGCGGGCCGGGTTGATCGACGAGTACGTGACCGTCACCCATCCGGTCCTGGTGGGCGGCGGCAAACCCTTCTTTACAGCCCTGGACACCTGGGTGAACCTGACGTTGGTGGACACGAGGGCATTTCCCAACGGCGTAGTCATGACGGAGTACCGGACCAGGCGCTGACCCTCCGTTGCTGTCCTGCACGATCCCCGCCTTGGTACCCTGTGGCGCATGCCCATCAAACTCGAAAACGTAGGCATCGCCGTCCGCGACCTGGAAGCGGCCATCGCTTTCTTCACCGACCTCGGGCTCACTGTGGTGGGCCGGCAGACCGTGAGCGGGGAATGGGCCGACACCGCCGTCGGACTCGACGGCAACCACGCCAGGATCGCCATGCTCCAGACCCCGGACGGCACCGGACGCCTCGAACTGTTCGAATACATCCACCCCGACGCGATCGAAACTGGGCCCACCCGGCCCAACGAAATCGGAATGCACCGCGTCGCCTTCTCCGTCGACGACATCGGGCAGGCCCTCGAGATTGCCGCAAGGCACGGCTGCCACCCGCTGCGCGGCGTGGCCACCTATGAAGACGCCTACAAGCTTAGTTACGTCCGGGGTCCCAGCGGCATCATTGTGATGCTTGCCGAGGACCTGACAAAGGGCTGAGCCCGCCGGCCGGCTGCAATATACTCCGAACATGCCCATCACGCACCCAACCCTCAATGCTCAACGCCCCGACCACATGACCCTCGGGGGCCGGCCTTGAGCGGCGGCCTCGTAGCCCTTCTGGATGACGTGGCAGCCTTGGCCCGCATAGCGGCAGCATCGGTGGATGACGTGGCAGCCGGCGCCGCCAAGGCAGGTGCCAAGGCGGCCGGCGTCGTCATCGACGACGCCGCGGTCACCCCGCAGTACGTCTCGGGTGCGGACCCGTCCCGTGAACTGCCGATGATCAAGAAGATCTTCTGGGGTTCCATCCGCAACAAGCTCCTGATCATCCTGCCCGCCCTGCTGCTCATCAGCGCCTTCATCCCCTGGATCATTCCGTTCATTCTCATGCTCGGCGGCACCTACCTCTGCTACGAGGGCGCCGAGAAGGTCTGGCACAAGCTCCGCGGCGGCCACCACGAGGAAGACGAAGCCCCGGCGGTGGAACGCGGGCACGATGCCGAGGCCAAGGTGGTCAAGGGCGCGATCACCACCGACTTCATCCTGTCCTGCGAGATCATGGTCATCTCCATGAACGAGGTGGCCACCGAATCCATCTGGGTCCGCGCGTTCATCCTGGTCCTGGTGGCGTTCGCCATCACGGTGCTCGTGTACGGCGCCGTCGCGCTCATCGTCAAAATGGACGACATCGGCGTGCACCTGGTGGGCAAGGATTCTCCCCGCTCCAAGCGCCTCGGAAGGTTGCTGGTCACCGGAATGCCCGCCGTGCTGGCCACCATCACGTTCGTGGGAACCATCGCCATGCTCTGGGTCGGCGGCCACATCATGCTGCAGGGCGCGCACGACCTCGGCTGGCACGCACCCTATGACCTGGTCCATGGGATTGAGCACCCGGTGGCGGGCGTTGCCGTCGTCGGCGGTCTTTTAGCTTGGCTCGTCAACACCCTTTGCTCAACCGTCGTCGGCCTCGCCTGGGGCCTCATAGTGCTGGCAGTGGTCGGCCCGATCCTGAAGGTGCTGCCGTTCGGCAAGGCAAAAGGCGGGCACAGCGAGTCTGCCGCGCCCGCCCCGAACGGTGCGCCCGACGAACACCATGCCTGACAGCTGCCGCAGCCGGTGCGCGTTTCAGAACGCGTAACGGATGCGGCAGTACGGCGTGATTTCCTCAATGAGCGCGGTCAACTGCGCCACATAGCCAGCCTTTGCCCGTGACCGGTAGCGAACGTTGTTGAATCCGTTGGAGGAGGTCTTTGACTCCTGGAGGCCGGGACGCCACAGAACCTTTTCAGCCTGCGGATGCCAGCCCAGGTTGACCTCATGCAACTGCTCGTTGTGGGTCAGGAAAATGACCTCCGCCGCGAGTTGGGCCTTGGCTGCCCCGGTCAAGGTCGCGTCGAGCTGGCGGAGAAGTTCTTCCCAGTCGGCCAGCCAGGTGTCGGTGATGATGACGGGGGAGAAGTTCACGTGCACTTCGTAGCCCGCGTCGACGAAGTCGTTAATCGCTGCCATCCGTTCCGCCACTGGCGACGTCCGGACGTCAATGGACCTGGCCAGGTCCGCCGGCATCAGGGAGAAGCGGATCCGGGTGTGGCCGCCGTGGTCCCATGCCAGCATCTTCGGGTTGACGAACTTGGTGGCGAAGGACAGCCTGGCGTTGGGCAGTTCGCGGAAGAGCCCCACAAGCTCCTCGACGTTGGGGCTGATCAGTGCATCCACCGAGCAATCGCTGTTCTCGCCGATGTCGTATACCCACAGTTCCGGGTCGCACTGGTTGGGCTCCAGCTTGAGCCCCTGGCGGGTGGCGTGCCGCTCAAGGGTCGCCGCGATCTGGTCGATATTGGCGAACACCGTAATTGGATTGCTGTAACCCTTGTGCCGCGGAACGTAGCAGTAGGCGCACGCCATCGCGCAGCCGTTCGCTGTGGAAGGCGCAATGAAATCCGCCGAGCGGCCATTCGGTTTGACGGTCAGCGACTTTTTGATCCCCAGGACCAGCGCTTCCGTTTTGATCCGTGACCAGCGCGGCACGTTGGTTTCGTCACCATGCAGGTCCGGGATGTTCCAGTGGCTGTCCACCAGTACGACGTCGGCTCCGGGCCAGCGCGCGAGAATCTGCTGGCCACGTGGCAGCTCCAGGGCGGCCGGCTGTGCGTAGATACGCCGGATCTGCAGCAGCCGATCGAATTCCATGACCCCATTCTGCTTGAACCCTGGCGGCGGCGTCCCCGGTTAAGCCCTCGGCACCATCGCCGTACAGCCGGGAGTTTCTGCTGCTGAAACTGGCCCGGTCCGCCGGACGGTAGACTGAAGTGTGCCGTTTTCCGGCCACTCTGCCCCAGCGTCCCTTCGCACACACTGCGCGGACCGTGGCGTTCCCTGTTGTGAAAGGCCTTACCTGCTGTGATTACTGTCCAGGATCTTGAACTGCGCGCCGGTGCCCGGCTCCTCATGGACCAGGTGAGCTTCCGCATCGATAAAGGGGACAAGATCGGCCTGGTGGGCCGGAACGGCGCGGGCAAGACCACCCTGACCCGTGTCCTCGCGGGTGAAGGCCTGCCGGCCGCCGGCAAGGTGACCCGCAGCGGCGAAATCGGCTACCTGCCCCAGGATCCGCGCACCCCGGACATGGAACAGCTGGCGCGGGACCGCATCCTTTCCGCCCGCGGCCTGGACGTCGTCGTCGGCAAACTGCGCAAGGCGCATGACGAAATGGCAAGCGATGACGCCGACGTCCAGCGTAAGGCCATGAACCGGTATGACCGGCTGGAGTCCGAGTTCCTCGCCGCGGGCGGTTACGCGGCGGAGGCCGAGGCGGCGTCGATCTGTTCCAACCTTGCCCTGCCGGACCGGTTGCTGAACCAGCCGCTCAAGACGCTCTCCGGTGGACAGCGGCGCCGCGTGGAGCTGGCCCGCATCCTGTACTCGGATGCCGAAACCATGCTCCTGGACGAACCGACCAACCACCTCGACGCCGATTCCATCGCCTGGCTGCGTGACTTCCTGAAGAACCACCAGGGCGGCCTGATCGTGATCAGCCACGACACCGACCTTTTGGAAGCCACCGTGAACAAGGTGTTCCTGCTGGACGCCAACCGCGCCCAGATTGATTTCTACAACATGGACTGGAAGCGCTACCTCCTGCAGCGCGAAACTGACGAGCGGGCCCGGAAGCGTGAACGCGCCAACGCCGAAAAGAAGGCACAGGTCCTCATGGACCAGGCCAACAAGATGCGGGCCAAGGCCACCAAAGCTGTCGCCGCGCAGAACATGGCCAAGCGCGCCGAGCGGCTGCTCAGCGGATTGGAAGCGGTCCGGGAGCAGGACCGCGTGGCAGCCCTGCGGTTCCCGGACCCATCCCCCTGCGGCAAGACCCCGCTCACGGCGGACGGGCTCAGCAAGTCCTACGGTTCGCTGGAAATCTTCACCGATGTTGACCTGGCCATCGACCGCGGCTCCAAGGTGGTCATCCTGGGGCTCAACGGTGCCGGCAAGACCACCCTGCTGCGCATGCTCGCCGGCGTGGATGCCCCCGACACCGGAGAGGTCATTCCAGGCCACGGCCTGAAGGTGGGCTACTACGCCCAGGAACACGAGACCCTGGACCACGACCGCACGGTGCTGGAGAACATGCGCTCGTCCGCGCCGGACATGAAGGACGCCGAGGTCCGCGGCATCCTGGGCTCATTCCTGTTCTCCGGCGACGATGTCGACAAGCCCGCAGGCGTGCTCTCCGGCGGCGAGAAGACGCGCCTGGCCCTGGCCACCATCGTGGCCTCGAGCGCCAACGTCCTCCTCCTCGACGAGCCCACCAACAACCTGGACCCCGCCAGCCGCGCGGAAATCCTCGGCGCGCTACGGAACTACACCGGAGCCGTCGTCCTAGTCAGCCACGACGAAGGCGCTGTCGAAGCCTTGAACCCCGAACGGGTTGTCATGCTTCCGGACGGCGTGGAAGACCTCTGGAACGAGGACTACCTGGACCTGATCACGCTCGCCTAGCGCACTGGCAGTTCCAGGGCCCCGGTCACGCGGAGCAGGTCCTGGTAGGTGATGCTGAACATCGAGTGGTGGTCACCTGCTCCAGCCCACAGCAGCCGGTGGGCCTGCAGGGTTTCGTCCAGGAGTGTCCTGATCCTCTTCGGGTGGCCTAGAGGGGCGACCCCGCCCACCTCCTGCCCGGTATGTTCCAGGACGAAGGTGGGGGAGGCCCGGCGGATCCTGCCCGTGCCGAGCTGCGACGCAACCAGCGCCGTATCAACGCGGGCCGCACCGCTGGCCAGTATCAGCAGGGGCTCGCCGTCGAGGTCGAAGATGAGGCTGTTGGTGATGGCGGCAAGATCGCATTCCAGTGCCTGCGCCGCGGCGGCTGCCGTGGGCACACCGGCAGGAAAGGTTCGCACGGTGTCGCCGACTCCGGCCTCCACCAGCGCCGAACGCACCACGGCGACCGGCCCCTCGTCGAACGTTGCCATCGCCTAGTACCCCTGCGCGTCCAGGAGGGCGTCTTCTTCTTCCTCTGCCGTCGCCTTCTTACGCTTGCGCGGCGGTGCGGGCCGGCGCCGGGCGGCCGGGACGGCTGAGTGGACCGTTCCGTCCAGTTCCGACTCGTCCTGGTCCTCGGCATCGATCGCGGCGTTGCGTGCCTGCTGCCGCGCCGCGTAGCCGAAGCCTACGAACATCAGGACCCCGAACGCGAACCACTGCAGCGAGTAGGACAAGTGCGTCCCTTCGTCAGTGGACGGTTTGGGGAAGGATACCGGCGCATCCGCCGGCGCCGGCGTTTCCGAGGCGAGCTGGCCGTAAGCGCCCGTGAGGACGGGATAACCCAGCTGCGCGGAGTACGTGGGAAGGTCGATGGATGCCAGCTGCCCCTCAGGTGCCCCGCGCTGCAGTTCCGGCTCGCCGTGCTTCAAACGGACGACGGCGGTGACGTCACCTGTGGGCGGGGCGGGAACGGAGTCAGGACTGCCTGGATTCCTGTTGCCGATGGGGAGCCAGCCGCGGTCGATGACCACCGTTTCGCCATTGGCGAGACGGAACGGGACCACCACCTCGTACCCGGGCTGCCCGTTGAGCGGCCGGTTGCGGACAATCCGCTGGCCGGCGGCGTCGTAGGAGCCCTTCAGCTCCACCTGGGTCCACTCTTTGGCCGGGTCAAGCTGGATGAACTGGTCCCGCGCCTGTGCAAAGGGAATGGGAGTGGCCGAGTAGTTGCTGACGACGCGGTTGATCTCGGCCAGGGTCTCGGCGCGGCGGTCCATCTGCCAGCGGCCAAGGAACACGCACGCGGTGGCAAAGACAGCGGCCAGCAGGAGGTAGCCCAGCCACTTGCTGGAAAAGAGGAAACGGTACATTCAGATGTCCTGCTCCAGGGAGGCTTCCCCGGGGGCTTCGAGCGGGAGCGTTTCTTTCCAGAGGCCACGCGTCTGCAGGTAGTCCTCCAGCCAGTCCCGGTGGTCGGTGCAGGCCAGCCAGGTCTTGCGACGCTCGGGGGCATGGATTTTTGGGTTGTTCCAGAGAATCTGCCAGGATGCCTGGGCCCTGCACGCCTTCCGTGAGCAGACGGCACCGGCCTCTGATGCCACGTCCGATCCAGCTGCGAAATCGAAAAAGCTCATAATGCCTGCCGCTCCTCCCCGGGCTCCGGGTCCTCGTCCTTCACCAGCTCGCCCTGCAGTACGGCGCTTCCCGGTTCGTCGTCCTCCACCGGCGCTGGTGGGCTTTCCAGCTCGGCCAGCGGTGCGGAGTCCAGCAGCAGGTCACTGGGCGTCTCGGCTTTGTCGCTGCCGTTGGCGATGATCACGGCGATCCAGGGCAGGAACACAGCTCCGGCAACGGCAATGATCTTCAACCATCCGTCCACCACGAATATCAGGATCAGGCACACCATGCGGATGCCCATGGCCAGGGCATACTTGATCATCCGCTGGCGCATATCCTCCGAATGCGCGCCGGCGGCGTCAGTAATGCTGTGGACTTCGCTGTCGCCGGAGAACCGGCCCGGTTCTTCGGGCGCGGAGTGTCCCGCATGGTTTTCAAGGGTCACGGTGAATGATCACGCTCCAAAGGCTTCCCTTAATTCTCGCACCATCGGCAGTGCTGCCCAAACCCGCCGGGAGCCTGCCGCTAAGATCGGAGGCAGCCCAAACCACACCCGCTACCGCGGCGCAGCCTGCCGCAGAATCCCGGAGCCCTTTATGACTGAAACAGCTTCCGCACCCCGCAGCGTCCTGGTGACCGGCGGCAACCGCGGTATTGGCCTGGCCATTGCCCAGGCGTTCCTCGCCAACGGTGACAAGGTGGCGGTGACCTACCGCAGCGAAACCCAGCTGCCGGAAGGCATTCTTGGCGTCAAGGCGGACGTTACCGATGAGGCTTCGGTGGACGCTGCCTTCAAGGAAGTGGAAGCTGCCCACGGTCCGGTGGAAGTCCTGGTGGCCAACGCCGGCATTACCAAGGACACGCTGTTGCTGCGTATGAGTGAGGACGACTTCACCTCCGTGATTGACACCAACCTGACCGGCGCCTTCCGTGTCATCAAGCGTGCGTCCAAGGGCATGATCCGGCTGCGCAAGGGCCGCGTGGTCCTCATCTCTTCGGTTTCAGGCCTGTACGGGGCCCCGGGGCAGATCAACTACTCCGCCTCCAAGGCCGGTCTGGTGGGCATCGCCCGTTCCCTCACCCGGGAACTCGGGTCGCGCGGCATCACCGCGAACGTGGTGGCACCCGGGTTCATCAACACGGACATGACGGCCGAGTTGCCCGAGGCCACCCAGAAGGATTACCTGGCCAGCATCCCTGCCGGCCGTTTCGCCGAAGCGGCTGAGGTGGCCAACGTGGTCCGCTGGATCGCCAGCGACGAAGCCGCGTACATCTCCGGTGCGGTCATCCCGGTGGACGGCGGCCTGGGCATGGGCCACTGACCCTTTGGCCCACGCCGCTGCAGGAAACTAGCCCCGAAGTCCTCATTTGTCGAAGTCAGACAAAGGATGTTGGCAAGGACCGCTGGCATGATGGACTGCAGACCACAACTATTTAGATGTTTCGAACAAAGGAAGCTCGTATGGGACTGCTCGACAACAAGACGGCGATCGTCACCGGATCATCGCGGGGCATTGGCGCCGACGTAGCGAGGATCCTCGCTTCGGAGGGCGCCGCCGTCGTGGTCAACTACCGCCAAAAGGCCCCGCGTGCCAACAAAGTGGTGCAGGGCATCGAAGCCGCCGGTGGCCGCGCCGTCGCCGTCGGGGCGGACCTCACCACCCAGGAAGGGGTGCAGGCCCTGGCCAGCGCCGCCATGGAGAACTTCGGCTCCCTGGACCTCCTGGTCCTGAACGCGTCCGGCGGCATGGAAACCGGGATGGGGGAGGACTACGCGCTCAAGCTTAACCGCGACGCGCAGGTGAACATGCTCAACGCCGCCGTGCCCCTGATGAAGGAAGGCTCGCGCGTGGTCTTCGTGACCAGCCACCAGGCCCACTTCATCAACACCGTCCCCACTATGCCGGCCTACGAGCCGGTGGCCCGCAGCAAGCGCGCCGGCGAGGACGCCCTGCGGGACCTGATCCCCAACCTGGCCGACAAAGGCATCTCCCTCGTGGTGGTTTCCGGCGACATGATCGAAGGCACCGTCACCGCCACGCTCCTGGACCGTTCCACCCCGGGTGCCATCGAAGCCCGCCGCGCGGAGGCCGGCAAGCTGTACTCGGTGGAGGAGTTCGCGCAGGTTGTGGCCGGGATGGCTACGGCCGACGTGGAATCCGGACACACCGAGTACGCCGGCGGAGCGGACTACTTCGGCAAGAGCGCAGAAGCTTCCAGTTAGGCTCTGCCCCCACGCGAGATGGCAGTTCGCGGCAATGTTCACGTCGAACACCGCCCGAACTGCCATCTCGCGGTTATAGGAGCGTCAGACCCCGGCGATGTGGCGGACGGCGTCCAGGTATGGCATGTTCAGGGCTGCGTCCGCCACGGCGCGGACAGCGGGCTTGGCGTTGAAGGCCACGCCTATTCCGGCTGCGCCGAGCATATCCAGGTCGTTCGCGCCGTCGCCCACGGCGATGGTGTGTTCAAGCGCAATGCCCCCGGCCGCAGCCCATTCCCGCAGGTATTTTTCCTTGGCTGCCCTGTCCACCACCGCGCCCAGCACCTTGCCGGTCAGCGCGCCGTCGACGATCTCCAACTCATTGGCCTGCCAGTAGTCAAGGCCCAGGTCCCCGGCGATCGGCTCAAGGATCTGGTTGAAGCCGCCTGACACCACAGCCACTGTATGGCCGGCGGCTTTGAAGGCGGCCACAAGCCGATCGGCACCTTCGCTGAGCTTCACTTCCCTGCGGACGGATTGGACGACGTCGGCGGGCAGTCCCGCGAGCACGGCAACCCGGGCGTGGAGGCTTTGGGCAAAGTCGAGTTCGCCGCGCATGGCGGCTTCCGTGACGGCCGCCACCTCCTCGCGCTTGCCGGCGTACGCGGCAAGGAGTTCGATGACCTCCTGCTGGATCAGGGTGGAGTCCACATCCATGATCAGCAGCTTTCGGGCCGCGGAGCGGAGCCCGGCCGGGACAAGCGCAGTGTCGAAATCATTGGTTGCGGCATCCGCCACGGCCTGCCGGAGGGCGGCCAGGCCGGCGGCGGTGGCATCCGGAAGGGCCAGGTCAAGGACCTGGACCCCGTAACGGCTGTCACCGGCGGAGGATTCGGACAGGACGTCCGCGCCGTGTGCGGCAAGGACGGAACGCAGCTGCTCCAGCCCGGCGGGGGTCACATTGAGGCCATAGCTGACCGCAGTCACGTTCGAAGTCATGCCTGCAATCTTAGCCAGCGCCGACTGGGCGACTGGAATTCGTTGCGGGGCTGCCCGCGCCGGGCCCTCAGGGGACCTTGACACCGGTTATCAGTCATCTTCTTTTTTGTCCTAGTGTCTACTCCTATGAGTGATGTTCTGGAACTGGACTCCGTCAGCGTTGTCCGAGGTAAAAAGACCCTGCTGGACAAGGTCGACTGGCAGGTCAACGAAGGCGAACGCTGGGTCATCCTGGGACCCAACGGCGCCGGAAAGACCACCCTCCTCCAGATCGCGGCGGCCCGCCTGCACCCCAGCAGCGGCAAAGCCGGAATCCTCGACGAAACGCTGGGCCGTACCGACGTCTTCGAACTTCGCCCCCGCATCGGGCTTTCCTCGGCTGCACTTGCCACCCAGATCCCGGAACACGAGAACGTCCTCAACGTCGTGGTCACGGCCGCCTACGGCGTCACCGGCCGCTGGCGGGAAGGCTACGAGCGCGACGACGAACGGCGCGCCTTCCGGCTCCTGAACGACTGGGGCATGGGCCCGCTGCTCAACAGGACGTTCGCCACCCTGTCCGAAGGCGAGCGCAAGCGCGTCCAGATCGCCCGGGCCCTCATGACCGACCCCGAACTGCTGCTGCTGGATGAGCCCGGCGCCGGGCTGGACCTGGGCGGCCGCGAGGAACTGGTCCACAAGCTGGGCGAGCTGGCCCGGGACGACTCGGCTCCGGCCATGGTCCTGGTCACGCACCACCTTGAAGAGGTCCCGCCCGGCTTCACCCATGCCATGCTGCTGCGCGACGGCGGCGTGGTGGCTGCCGGACCCATCACCGAGGTCCTGACGGAAGAGCACCTGAGCACCACCTTCGGGCTTCCCTTGGATGTCTCCGAGAACGCGGGACGCTACACGGCCACAGCACGCCGCTAGACGAGGCCTGCGCTACTATCTTGGAACTCTTCAGCAGCATCATTGTGTTCATCGCCGGCCTGTGGGCCGGCACCATCAACGCGGTGGTGGGATCCGGCACCCTGGTCACCTTCCCGGTACTCATCGCCCTGGGCGTGGCTCCGGTGACCGCCTCCATGAGCAATGCCATGGGCCTGGTCTTCGGAACGGGCGCCGGGGCCTTCGGCTACCGCCGCGAGCTGGCTGGCCGGGGACGGCAGGTGCTGCGGCTCCTGCCCGCCTCGGTCCTGGGCGGCGTCACCGGCGCCTGGCTCCTGCTGCACCTGCCGGAGAAGGTTTTCCACTACGTCGCCCCGGTCCTCCTGGTTCTGGCCCTGCTGATGGTGGTGTTCCAGCCGCGGCTCCAGGACTGGGTGCGCAACCGCGAGGCCAACCCCGAACACGCAGTCCGGGACAAACGCCACGGGTTCCTCCTGGTGGTCCTGGTCTACCTGGCCGGTGTCTACGGAGGCTACTTCGTCGCGGCGCAGGGAATCCTCCTGGTCGGGATCCTGGGCGTGTTCCTCACCGGCACCATCCAGAACGCCAACGCCATGAAGAACATCCTGGTCCTCGGCGTGAACATGGTGGCCGCCATCTCCTACCTGTTGTTCGCCTTCGACCGCGTCAACTGGCTCGTGGTGCTGCTGATCGCCATCAGTTCCACCATCGGCGGCCTGGCTGGTTCAAAGGTAGGCCGGAAGCTTTCGCCGCGGGTCCTGCGCGCCGTGATCTTCAGCCTGGGCATCGTGGCCCTCGCCGTCATGATCGCCAACCTGCTGAAATAATCTCCCGGTGACCTTCCACTACCTCGAATCCGCCGCGGACCCCCGGGTCAGCGATTACACCACCCTGACGGACGTGCACCTGCGCAAGCTCCGGGAACCGGCCGAGGGCATGTACATTGCCGAATCCTCGCGGGTCCTTCGCCGGGCCCTGGCGGCCGGCCACCAGCCCCGGTCCTTCTTCCTCGCGGAGAAGTGGATGGCGGACCTTGAGGATGTCTTCCAGGCGTACCCGGACGTCCCGGCGTTCATCGGCCCGGCCGCCCTCCTGGAGGAAATCACCGGGTTCCACCTGCACCGCGGCGCCATGGCGGCCATGCATCGCCCGGCCCCGGTGCCGCTGCCGGACCTTCTCGCCGGGGCGCGCCGCGTGGCTGTGCTGGAGGACATCGTGGACCACACCAATGTGGGTGCCATTTTCCGCTCTGCGGCGGCGCTGGACATCGATGCTGTGCTGGTTTCGCCGCGCTGTGGCGACCCGCTGTACCGCCGCAGCGTCCGGGTCAGCATGGGGACCGTGTTCCAGGTTCGCTGGGCCCGCCTGCAGGACTGGCCCGGTGACCTCCAGGTGCTCAAGGACCACGGCTTCACCGTCGCGGCGCTGGAACTGACGCCGGACGCAGAAGATGTCGACGCCGTCGCCTCCCGCAACGTGGACAAGCTCGCCCTGGTGCTTGGCACCGAAGGTGCCGGCATGAGCCCGGAGACTCTCGCCGCCGTCGACCTCGCTGTCAAAATCCCGATGCGGAACGGTGTGGATTCACTGAACGTTGCGGCTGCCTCGGCCGTCGCCTTCTGGGAGTTGCGCGCCCGGGGCTGACCTGCGGGGCGGCGGATGCCGCGGATGGGACTGGTTCGTCAGCCCCACCGGCATCGGCTATGATTGATAGCTGGTTGTCCTGCTTTTTCGGCTTCGGCTGATGCGACAGATCGCAGCCATCCCATTCATACCTGGCAGCTGGCAAAATCCAGTTGCGCGAACAAAGGTCCCATTATGAAGTCTGATACCCACCCGAAGTACGAAGCTGTTGTCTTCAACGACCTGGCCTCCGGCACCAAGTTCCTGACCCGCTCCACCGTGTCTTCCAACAAGACCATCGAGTGGGAAGACGGCAACACCTACCCGGTCATCGACGTCGAAATCTCTTCCGAGTCCCACCCGTTCTACACGGGCAAGCAGCGCATCATGGACTCTGCAGGCCGCGTCGAGCGCTTCAACGCTCGCTTCAAGGGCTTCGGCGGCAAGAAGTAATTCCCTTCGCCCAAGCTTGTTGGCAGGAGGCCCGCACCGGAAACGGTGCGGGCCTCCTGCGTTAACCGCGCACCCGCTTTCTGGGGCAGGATGGAAAGCATGAGCGAGCCCGGATTTCCTGCCGATAATGCCCACAACAACCAGCGCCTGCACGGGGAGTACAAGGTTCCCGGCGGCAAACTGGTGGTGGTGGACCTGGCAGTGGTGGACGGGGCCCTGGCGGACGTCTCCGTCAGCGGGGACTTCTTCCTGGAACCTGACGAGGCCCTGGCGGACATCAACCGGGCGCTGACCGGGCTCCCGGACACCACCCCAGCCAAAGACCTCGCTGCGGCCGTCACAGCGGCCCTGCCGGCCGCAGCCGTGCTTTTCGGCTTCTCCGCGGACGCCGTGGCCGTGACCGTCCGCCGTGCACTGGCCAAGGCCACCTCCTGGCAAGACCACGAGTGGAACGTCATCGCGCCCACCGTGCTTCCCACTGAAATTAACGTTGCCCTGGACGAGGTGCTCACCGAGGCCGTCGGAGCGGGGGAGCGCACACCCACCCTGCGGTTCTGGGACTGGCAGGAACCGTCGGTAGTCATCGGAAGCTTCCAGTCTGTGCAGAACGAGGTGGATCCCCAGGGCGTGGCCAGGCACGGTATCAACGTGGTGCGGCGGATCAGCGGCGGTGGAGCGATGTTCATGGAGGCCGGCAACTGCATTACCTACTCGCTCTACCTGCCCCAGACGCTCGTGGATGGACTGAGCTTCGCTGATTCCTACCCGTTCCTTGACGCCTGGGTCATGGCGGCGCTGGAACGGCTGGGCATCAACGCGTTCTACATCCCGCTGAATGACATCGCCACGGACCAGGGAAAGATCGGCGGCGCCGCGCAGAAGCGGCTGGCCAACGGCGGCATGCTGCACCACGTCACCATGAGCTACGACATCGACGCCGACAAGATGGTGGAGGTCCTCCGGATCGGCAAGGAGAAGCTCTCGGATAAGGGCACCCAAAGCGCCAAGAAGCGGGTGGATCCGCTCCGCCGCCAGACCGGCCTGGCCCGCACAGCCATCATTGAGGCCATGATTGAGGTCTTCAGCGAGCGTTACGGGGCCACGCCGTCAACGCTGGCGGGACACGAGCTGGCAGCGGCCGAGGACCGTGTGGCCGCCAAATTCGGCACGGAAGAGTGGCTCCACCGCGTTCCCTAAACCACGGCGTTCCTTGACCCAGTGGTGGAGTGACAGCCGGGCTCACTGCGCAGGGACAGCCCCGGCGCAGTGAGCCGCAGCGTCAGTGCGCCGGCGCGGCCTGGGGCCGGTGGGGACCGACGGCGGCCTGGGCCGTGAGTGCCCGCAGCAGGTGGCTGCGCTGCTCGACGACGATCCGGCGCAGCGCCCGTGGGGCGTCCGGGTTAGCGTCCAGCCAGGCGTCTGTCCGCCGGACCACCAAATGTTCTGCGGGCTGCATGGTGACCCCAAGGTCCTGGGCTGCAGGGTACAGGCCCCGGACAATCCGGCTGGCGATCTCGATGCTCCGCGAGTCCCACACAGTCCGCAGGCACTCAAAGTACGGCTCCACATAGCGCGCCAGCAATTCGGGCGGCGCGGTGGTGAAGCCGCTGATGGTGGCCGTGAGGAGCTGGTTGGACAGCTCATTTCCATGCACCGCCGCGTTCCACGCCGCATCCTTGACGGCAGCCTCCGGACGGGCCGCCATCGCCGTTGCATGGCCTGCCCGGCCCGATGCCGTGGTGTCCCGCGCCAGCTCGGCGTCGATCTCGGCAGCAGTGGCCTCCCCGTGGGCGGCCAGCGCGTGCCACAGCTGCCAGCGCAGGTCGGCGTCCACGGCCAGGCCCGCCACCGGCCCCGAGCCGTCGAGCAGGCCGCGGAGCCGGGGGAGCACGGCGCTGTCATGCCTGCCCAGGGCGGCAAGGGTGCGGGCCCAGGCCAGCTGTGCGTCCGATCCCGGGGCGGCCCGGTCCAGTTCCGCGGCGGCCGCGGACACGAAGGTTGACCGCACCGAGGACCTGGCGGCGGCGGGGGTGTAACGCTCAATGGCGGTGGCGGCGTTGTCCAGGATGTTCAGCAGGACGCCGATGCCGGTCTCCGCCGGTGCGAAGGCGGCCACGGCGTCGACATACTGGGCCGCAGGGCTTTCGCCGTCGCGGGCGGAGTTCCACAGGGCCGTCCAGCACAGGGCGCGCGCCATCGGGTCGGAAATCCGGTCCAGCGACCCCCGGACGGTGGCCTCCGAGACCGGGTCCAGCCTCACCTTGGCGTACGCCAGGTCATCGTCATTGACCAGCAGGAGCGCCGGCCGTGGCTGCCCTGCAAGCTGGGGGAGTCCGGTCCGCCCGCCAATAACATCGGTCTCCAGGCTCGCGGTCTTTACAAGCGCGCCGGAACCGTCAAAATCGTAGGAACCGACGCGGAGGCGGTGCGGACGCAGCTCATCCCGTCCCGTAACAGGGTCCACCGCCTCCTGGACGATCGCCACTTGTCCCAGGACGCCGTCGTCGTCCGCTGCCGCGCCCTGCGGAGCAATGTCAACGGACAGCGTGGAAATCCCCGAGGTCTGCAGCCACTGCCGGGCCCAACCGGACAGGTCGCGGCCTGAGGCCGCGCCCAGGGCCGCCAGCAAGTCCTGGAGCGTCGTGTTTCCGTAGGCGTGCTTGCGGAAGTACTCCCGGGAGCCTGCGATGAACGCGTCGAACCCCACATAGGCCACCAGCTGCTTCAGCACGGATGCGCCTTTGGCGTAGGTGATGCCGTCGAAGTTCTGCTTCGCCGCTTCAAGATCGGGAATGTCCGCAACGATTGGGTGGGTGGTGGGCAGCTGGTCCTGGACGTAGGCCCACGCCTTGCGCTTGTTGGCGAAGTTGACCCAGGCCGTGTCCCAGTCCGTTGCCCGGTCCACGGCCAGCGTTCCCATGTAGTCAGCGAAGGATTCCTTCAGCCAGAGATCATCCCACCATTGCATGGTCACCAGGTCGCCGAACCACATATGCGCCATCTCGTGCATCAGGGTATTCGCGCGTGCCTGGTACTGGGCATCGGTGGCCCGGGAGGTGAACACGTAGCTCTCGGTGAACGTCACCAACCCCGGATTCTCCATGGCACCCAGGTTGTATTCGGGGACGAACGCCTGATCATACTTGCCCCACGGGTACGGGAAATCGAACAGGCGGTTGAAGAAGTCCAGGCCCTTCTTCGTGAGGGCAAAAAGCTCTTCCGTGTCGAAGGATTCCGCCATGGAAGCCCGGCAGTAGAGCGCCAGCGGGACGTCCAGGTGCGTGCCGTCGTCGAGCGTTGCCTGCCAGCGGTCCTCCGCCCTGAAGTAGGGCCCGGCCAGGATGCTGGTGATGTAGGTGGACATCGGCAGGGTGGTGGCGAAGTCCCAGCAGGCAGTCGCTGGATCGCTGGTCAGCGGGGTCCGGGCCACCTCGGCGCCGTTGGAGGCCACTTTCCACTCCGCCGGAGCCATCACGTGGAAGGTGTAGGTTGCCTTCAGGTCGGGCTGTTCGAAGTTGGCGAAGACCCGTCGCGCGTCAGCCGGCTCGTACTGGGTGTACAGGTAGGTCTGGCCGTCGGCGGGGTCAACGAACCGGTGCATGCCTTCACCGGAACGGCTGTAGAGGGCGGTGCCGGTAACGGTCACCTGGTTCTGGGCCCCGAGGTTGTCCAGCCTGATCCGTGCACCCTCCACCACGTCCCCGACCTGCAGGCTCTTGCCGTTGAGGAGGACGCTGTGGACGCTGCTGCCGATGAAGTCCAGGAAGGTGCTGCTGCCGGGTTCGGCGGTAAAGGTGATGACACTGCGGCTGGGGTAGCCGGGAACGGCCGGATCTGCTGCGTGCCGCACATCGAGCGAGACGTCGTAGCTGGTGGTGCTGATCCGGGCTGAACGTTCGGCGGCTTCGCTGCGCTTCAGATTCTCATGTGACACCCGGCTATCTAATCACGCTGCCGGTGCGTCCACTCAGCCCGCGATCAGGAAGGCGGCCGCCAGGCCCAGTACGGCAATCAGGAGCCAGGACGCCAGCGCAGCCAGGAGCGCCTGGCCTCCCGTATGCAGCAGCGTGCGGATCCGCACCGCCGATCCCAGTCCGAACAGGGCCGCCCCCAGGAGGACGTCCTGCAGCATGGCCCCGATCTCCAGCCAGGCAGGAGCCAGCCAGCCGGAGGAGCGCAGGGCCACCATCGCCACAAAGCCCAGCACGAACAGCGGCACCACCGGCGGCATCTTGGAGGTGGTGCCGTTGGCTGCACCCAGGGCCCGTTCACCACTCCTGTGGTGAACGCCGGCGATTGCGGCGACAGGTGCCAGCAGCAGCACGCGGGTGAGCTTGACGACGACGGCGATCGCCAGTGCGCCAGCCCCTGCGGTTTGTGCTGTGGCCACCACCTGGCCCACGTCGTGGACCGACGCCCCGGTCCAGGCCCCGAAGACCGTGGCCGTCAGCCCCAGGGGGTGGGCGATGAGGGGCAGGACACCGATGGCAAGTGTGCCGCAAAGCGTCACCAGGGCCACTGGCAGGACTGTTTCCGCATGCCGGATCCGGCGGACGGCGGCCACGGCACCGATAGCTGATGCGCCGCAGATGGAGAACCCGGTGGCCACCAGCAGCGACGTCACGGGCGGGAGGCGGAACAGGCGGGAGATGGCATACGTGCCGCCGAAACTGGCCGCCACGACGGCCACGATCAGGACAAGGGCCAGCCACCCCAGGTCAAGGACGTCCATGATGCTGACTTTCAGCCCCAGCAGCACGATCCCGCCGCGCATCAGGTGTTTGCCGGCGAAGTCGAGCCCTGCGCGGGCGCGGCCCCCGGTCCAGCCCGCCGGGCCGGGCAGGTTGGCGGCAAGGACGCCAAGGACCACAGCCAGGGTCATCGCAGGCAACGCCGGCACGAGCCCGTGCACCAGGAACGCCACCGTAACGGCAGCCGCCGCCGTCAGCAGGCCCGGAGCCAGCCGCGCCGCCGCGGGCCGGAAACGGCCGTGGCCCGGCTCGGGGAGGCTTCTGCTGACTGGCACTCACCTACTGTGCCCGACGAGGCCAGTAAAGTACGAACCGGACTGCCGGCGACAACACGCCAGAATGGATGGCAGTAATGAACTCGAAACAAAAAGATGGTTGGCTATTGGACATGTCAGACCTATTCCAGGATTACTCCGAGGCCGCGGGCCGCACCGGAGCGTACGACGAGATGTTCGCCCCGGGGCAACAGGCCAGGGACTCGTACGGGCAGGTGGCCGAGGCCCTCCGGAAGCTCTCCCTGGCGGACGTCAGCGCACGCGCGGACTCCATGGCCCGCACCTTCCTGGACCGCGGTGTCACGTTCGACTACGCGGGCGAGGAGCGGCCCTTCCCGCTCGACATCGTGCCCAGGGTCATCCCTGCGGCGGAGTGGGATGTCCTGGAACGCGGGGTGGCCCAGCGCGTCCGTGCCCTGGAAGCATTCCTGAACGACGTCTACGACAAGATGACCGTGGTGTCCGACGGCGTGATACCCCGCCAGCTCGTGACCACCAGCGCCCACTTCCACCGGCAGGTCCACGGGTTCGAACCGGCCGGCGGGGTCCGGGTGCATATCTCCGGCATCGACGTGGTCCGCGACGCAGCCGGCACCTTCCGGGTCCTGGAAGACAACGTCCGCGTTCCGTCCGGCGTCAGCTACGTGCTGGAGAACCGGCGCGCCATGGCCAAGGGCCTGCCCGAAGCGTTCGGCCAGCAGCTCATCCGGCCCGTGGAGGAATACCCCCGCCGCCTGCTCTCGGCCCTGCGCAAAACCGCGCCCGCCGGCGTGGACGATCCCACCGTCGTCGTCCTGACCCCCGGCGTCTTCAACAGCGCCTATTTCGAGCACACCCTCCTGGCCGGCCTCATGGGTGTTGAGCTGGTGGAGGGCCGGGACCTGATCTGCCGTGGAAACCGCGTGTACATGCGGACGACGGCCGGCGAGCAGCGGGTGGATGTGATCTACAAGCGCATCGACGATGACTTCCTGGACCCGCTGCAGTTCCGTTCCGACTCGATGCTCGGCTGCCCCGGCCTGGTCAACGCTGCCCGTGCCGGCGGCGTGACGATCGCCAACGCGGTAGGCAATGGCGTGGCCGACGACAAACTGGTTTACAGTTACGTGCCTGACCTGATCCGCTACTACCTCAGCGAGGAGCCCATCATCGCCAACGTGGACACCTACCGCCTCGAGGAGAAGGAAGCCCGGGAGTACACCCTGGACAACCTCGCGGAACTGGTGGTCAAGCCGGTGGACGGCTCCGGCGGGAAGGGCCTGGTCATCGGCCCGGATGCCTCCCGGGACGAACTGGACGCCCTCCGCCAGCGGATCATCTCCGATCCCCGCGGCTGGATCGCCCAGCCGGTGCTGCAGCTCTCCACCGTTCCCACCCTTGGCGGTGACAAGTTCGGCCCCCGCCACGTGGACCTGCGGCCCTTTGCGGTGAACGACGGCGACGACGTCTGGGTGCTCCCGGGCGGCCTGACCCGCGTTGCGCTGAAGGAAGGGTCGCTGATCGTGAACTCCAGCCAGGGCGGCGGATCCAAGGACACGTGGGTCCTGGCCGACTCGCCGCAGATGCCGGTGGAAACGGTGCCCCGCCAGTCCGTCACGGTCCGCGAACGGGTCTCGGTATGGCCGGTGGAGAGCAACTGGCGCGACCGCCAGTCGGAGCAGCAGCAGTGAGGCCGGCACGTGAAGGCGTGGCCGGCGTCGCACATTTCTTAGACATCGTTCCGGGCGCGCAGGAGGTAGCCGCGAATGCTTAGCCGTATTGCCGAGTCCCTGTTTTGGATTGGCCGCTATGTGGAGCGGGCCGACGGTACCGCCCGCATCCTGGATGTCCACCTGGAACGCCTCAACCACCTCCCCATGGAGGAACGCAAGAGCGTGGCGCAGGAACTCCTGGCCGTCATGGGAGCCAAGCCGCAGAGCGAGGATTTCGGCCTCCCGGAACTCCTTCACGCCCTGGCGTACGACAAGACCAGCGCCACCTCGATCGCCGGTTCCCTGGGGGCTGCCCGCGAGAACGCCCGCCGTGCACGCGAGACCGTGTCCTCCGGGCTCTGGGAAAGCCTGAACACCACGTACTACGGGCTGAGCCAGCACCGGAAGGACGTGGTGGGCACCTACCGGTTCTGCAACTGGACCCTGGAGCGTACCGCGATGGTCAGCGGGCTTGCCGACACCACCGTGAGCCACGACGAGAGCTGGCTCTTCCTGGTGCTGGGGCGTTCGCTGGAGCGCGCGGACATGACGGCACGGATGCTTTCCACCCGGGATGTGCTCTCTGCCGGCATGTCGTGGGTTAACATGCTCCGCTGCGCCGGCGCCTATGAATCCTTCCTCCGGACCCGGCGGGCAGCGTTTGGCGACCAGCACGCCGCCGAGTTCCTGCTCCTGGACCGGCTGTTTCCCCGGTCCATCGTTTACGCGCTGCGGGATGCGGACGAGTGCCTCGCCAAGCTGGACCCCTCCGCCCAGCGCGTGGGCTTCATCAACGATGCGCGCCGCATCGTGGGGCAGGCCCGCACCTTCCTCGAGTTCCACCGCACTGACGACCTCATGTCCGAGCTGCCCGAACACATGGAACGCGTGCAGAAGGCCGTGTCCCAGGCCTCGGACGCCATTTCCCGTAAGTACTTCAATCAGGCGGACGAACTTGCCTGGGTGGGAGAAGTGTCATGACCCGGTTGAGCATCGTCCACAGGACGGCCTACAAGTACAACAAGCGGGTGACGCTGTCCTACAACGAGGCCAGGATGACGCCGCTGACGGATTCGCAGCAGGTGGTGCTGGAGTCCGTGGTGAAGGTCTCTCCGTCGCAGGCGGCAGTAAGCACCTACCGCGACTACTGGGGCACCCGGGTCACGGCCTTCGACATGCAGATGCCGCACGAAAACCTCGAGGTGGTTTCCAACATCACCGTCGAAGTGCACAGGGCGGAGAAGATTCCTGCCGAGGCGGACATTGTGGGCTGGGACCAGCTGGCGTCCCCGGAAACCCTCGACGCATTCAGCGACTGGCTGCCCCAGTCCCGGCTGAGCGGGCCCGGTGAAGAAGTCCTGGGCATTATCCCGGGCGTCGTGGCAGGAAAGAACCCGCACGAGGCCGCCATGGCCGTGTTTGCCTGGATGCGCGGGGAGATGACCTACATGTCCGGCTCCACCGCCGTCACCACCAACGCGGAGGAAGCCTGGGGCCAGCGCCAGGGGGTGTGCCAGGACTTGGCACACCTGGCCATCGGCGCGCTGCGCAGCTGCGGCATTCCGGCCCGCTATGTCTCCGGCTACCTGCATCCCCGCTCCAGCGCCGGGATCGGTGAGACCGTTGCCGGGCAATCGCATGCCTGGCTGGAATGGTGGGACGGGGACTGGCGCAGCTGGGACCCCACCAACCACAAACCTGCCGGCGACTTCCATGTCACCGTGGCCAGGGGCCGCGACTACCGCGACGTCCCCCCGCTGAAGGGCATCCTGTCCGGGGGCGGCGGCTCGGCCTTGAAGGTCAGCGTGGAGATCACCCAGCTCGCCTGACGCCTGGGGTTCCCCGGCCTCCTGGCCGGGGAACCCGCCGTCGGCCTATTCCTGGGATGCTTTGGCGGAACCGCTGATCTGGGTCCACCACGTCATCGGGTCCGTTACCTTGAAGCGGCGGCCCGTGACGCTGTCCGGGGTGATGCGGACGAACGCGTCCTTGCGCCCGGCCTGCCAGGGGAAGAGGTACAGGCGGGAGGTCTCCAGCACTTCCTCGGTGGCCTTGACCAGGGCAGCGGTGCCCTTGATCACCACGCTCCACGCCAGGCCCGTGTCAGGGTCCACGCCGTCCGCCTCCACCGCCACGGGGGCATCGCCGGAGGCAGCCGACAGTTTGGTTCCCTGGGCCGTCCTGAAGACCAGGGTGCCGCCGTCCACCGTGAAGTTGACCGGGAAGATGTCCGGCCTGCCCTCGACGAGGACCGCCAGCCTTCCTACGGACACAGTCCGCAGCAGCGCCCAGCATTCGTGGTGTTCAAGTTTCTGCACTTGGGAGGAGGATGACTCGTTGCTCATGCCGTGAGCAT
Organism: Pseudarthrobacter sp. CC12; assembly: GCF_039907755.1. Taxonomy (NCBI): domain Bacteria; kingdom Bacillati; phylum Actinomycetota; class Actinomycetes; order Micrococcales; family Micrococcaceae; genus Pseudarthrobacter; species Pseudarthrobacter sp. CC12. The sequence continues at coordinate 127,267 of NZ_JARDJH010000002.1, forward strand.
ACCCCGCATCACCAGGGACTGGGCTTGTAATCCTTCAGGAAGACCCCGTACTGGTCCTCACCGTTTTCACCCATGACGATCGGATCATAGACGCGGGCCGCGCCGTCCACCAGGTCCAGGGGTGCGTGGAAGCCTTCCTCCATGAGTCGGACCTTGGTGAAGTGCGGGCGCTCGTCAGTGATCCAGCCGGTGTCCACGGCAGTCATCAGGATGCCGTCGGTATCCAGCATCTCCTGGGCGCTGGTGCGGGTCATCATGTTCAGCGCCGCCTTGGCCATATTGGTGTGCGGGTGCCCGGGGCCCTTGTACGCGCGGGAGAACTGCCCCTCCATGGCCGAGACGTTCACAATGTATTTGCGCCGCGCCGTGGACCGCTGCATGGCGCCGCGGAGCCTGCTGACCAGCAGGAACGGTGCGGTGACGTTGCAGAGCTGGACCTCAAGCATTTCCAGGGGATCCACCTCGTCCACCACCTGCGTCCAACTGTTGATGGTGGCAAGGTCCGGGACCAGGCCGCCGGCGTCGATCGCGGTTCCCGCGGCGATGCGCTCCAGGGAGGCAGATCCGGTGGACAGCGCCAGGGACGTGACGGCATCGCCGGCAAGGACGGGGTGGTCGGTGACGCTGCCAGCCAGTGCCAGCGGGTGCTTGTCATGGGCATGGCCGAAGGTCAACAGTTCAGGGCCGCCATTGGCCTGGTCCAGTGTTGCCGGAAGCGGTTCCTCCTCGGCGTCCACCAGTGGCTTGTAGGCGTTGCCGGACCGGCGCACGGTCTGGGCCGCATTATTGATGATGATGTCCAGCGGACCAGCCTGGTCGAGGGAGTCGGTCAGGGCCATGACCTGGGCAGGATCGCGCAGGTCGATGCCCACGATCCGGAGCCGGTGCAGCCACTCGCCGCTGTCTTCCATGGCGGCGAAGCGACGTGCCGCATCCTTGGGGAACCGGGTGGTGATGGTGGTGTGCGCACCGTCGCGCAGCAGCCGGAGGGCGATGTACATGCCGATCTTGGCCCGTCCTCCGGTGAGCAGGGCCCGCCGACCGGTGAGGTCGGTCCGGGCATCGCGCTTGCTGTGGCTGAACGCAGCGCATTCCGGGCAGAGCTGGTGGTAGAAGGCGTCCACCTGGGTGTAATGCTGCTTGCAGATGTAGCAGGGGCGCGACCGGATAAGGTGTCCCGCGATGTTCCCGGTGGCTGATGTAGCCAGCTTGTTGCCGCGGGTTTCGTCATCGATCCGGTCCGGGGCCGCGGTGGCGGTCTGGGCAATCACGGCGCGGTCAGCCTCGGCGATGGAATCGCGCTTGGTTACCCTGCGGTGGCGCTTGACGGCCTTGAACATCTTCCCCGTGGCGCGGCGCACCGAGATGTAGTCCGGGTGCTCCTCGTCATACGCGTGGATGGTGTTCAGGACCTTGAGGCAGGCCTGGATGTCCTCAGGGGTCAGATCGGGGGAGCTCATTGGGAAAATTTTACAGCGTACGCCGCAGGCCGGGGCACCATCTCTGGTGCCCCGGCCTGCGGGATGCCGTGGGAGGTCGTGCGTGGCGGGTCAGCGAAGCCGCGCGGCTGGAGCGGCCTCCGCCGCTGCGGCGGCGTGCGTGCCGGCCACCTTGTCGGCTGCCTCACGGACGTCCGGGTACTGCTCTGCCGCCGCTTTGATGGCGTTGGGCAGGACGCTGAGGTGGCTCGCGGCGAGCTGCCGTTCCTGCTCACCAGGCTCCGGAACTTCCTGGCCCTTGGCGAGGACCGTGATGCCGGACTCTGTCACCTTGAATCCGCGCGACCGGTCCAGCTCGGGGTCCAGGCCGATGGCGGCTCCGGCGGGGACCTTGACGTTCTTGTCCAGGATGGCGCGGTTGATCACTGCCCCTTCACCCACCTGCACCTTGTCCATCAGCACGGAATCGATGACCCGGCCGCTGGTTGCTACATAGACGTCGTTGGACAGCACGGAGCCCTCCACGACGCCGCCGGAAATCACCACCCCGTTGGCCACGATGGAGTCCAGCGCCGTGCCCACGGTGTTGTTCTTGCCCCGGACGAACTTGGCGGGCGGGGAAATGCTCTGCCGGGTGTAGATGGGCCACTCGGAGTTGTAGAGGTTGAACACCGGCAACGGTGAAATCAGGTCCATGTGGGCGTCGTAGAAGGAGTCGATGGTGCCCACATCACGCCAGTAGGTGCGGTCGCGCTCCGTGGAACCGGGGATGTCGTTGAGGGTGAAGTCGTAGACGCCGGCCTCGCCCCTGTTGACGAAGTAGGGGATGATGTCCCCGCCCATGTCGTGCTTGGTGTCAAGGCGCTCGGCGTCAACGTGCAGCGCGGCCACCAGGGCGTCGGCGTCGAACACGTAGTTGCCCATGGAAGCCAGGAACTGTGAAGGGTCGGCGGCAAGCCCGGGGGTGCTCGAGGGCTTCTCCACGAAGGCGGCGATCTTTTGGGCGTCGTTTTGATCCACTTCGATCACGCCGAACTGGTCAGCCATGTGAAGCGGCTGCCGGACGGCCGCCACGGTGGCCTTGGCGCCGCTGCGGACGTGCTGGTCCACCATCTGGGCGAAGTCCATGCGGTACACGTGGTCCGCGCCCACCACGACGACGATGTCGGGGTTGGCATCATGGATCAGGTTCAGGGATTGGTAGATGGCGTTGGCGCTGCCCAGGAACCAGCTCTTGCCGACGCGCTGCTGTGCGGGGACGGAGGCGACGTAGTTGCCGAGCTGGGTGGACATCCGCCATGCTTCGGAAATATGCCGGTCGAGGCTGTGGGATTTGTATTGGGTAAGGACCACAATCTGCAGGTAACGCGAATTCACCAGGTTGGAAATCGCAAAATCGATAAGGCGGTAGCTGCCCGCGAAAGGCACCGCGGGCTTTGCGCGGTCTGCCGTCAGTGGCATAAGTCTGTTTCCCTCGCCACCTGCGAGGACAATGGCCAGGACTTTTTTGGTCAACGGCATAATGGTCGCTCCTGTACGCCTTCGTAACTCCCCAAGACAGTCCGGTAGGCCCGGACTCCTTCACACTAGAACAGTTATGCGTGAACGACTACCTTGGGTCTTGTGCGAATAGACATTGTGACTAAAGAGTTCCCGCCGGAGATCTACGGTGGCGCCGGGGTGCACGTAGCCGAGTTGAGCAGGGTGCTTAGTAAGCACGTTGACCTGCAGGTTCGTGCATTCGGGGCCCCCCGGGACGCCGACTACCACGGCGCCACCGTGACGTCCTACCAGGTCCCGGAGGACCTCGGCGCGGCCAACGCGGCGGTGCAGACCCTGGGCGTGGACCTGCGCATTGTGCCGGATGTGCAGGGCGCGGACCTGGTCCATTCGCATACCTGGTACGCCAACATGGCCGGGCACCTGGCCTCGCTGCTGCACGGAATTCCGCACGTTCTCAGCGCCCACAGCCTTGAGCCGCTCCGGCCCTGGAAAGCCGAGCAGCTCGGCGGCGGCTACGCCCTTTCCTCCTGGGTGGAGAAGACGGCGTACGAAGCGGCGGCGGCGATCATCGCCGTGTCCGAGGGCATGCGCCAGGACATCCTGCGCAGCTACCCTGACGTTGACCCGGAAAAGGTCCGCGTGGTCCACAACGGGATCGACGTGGCCCTCTGGCAGCGTGATGAAAACGACGACGCCGTCCGTGCCCTGGGCATCGACCCGGCCAAGCCAAGCGTCGTCTTTGTGGGAAGAAACACACGCCAGAAGGGCGTTCCCTACCTCCTCCGGGCGGCAGCGAAACTGCCCGCCGATGTCCAGCTGGTGCTGTGCCTCGGCGCGGCGGACACTCCGGAACTGGCTGCGGAAACAGCGGCACTCATCGAGGAGCTGCAGAAGCAGCGCACCGGCGTGGTGCTGATTGAACGGATGCTGCCGCGCCACGAACTGATCCAGGTCCTCAGCCATGCAACGGCCTTTGCCTGCCCCTCCATCTACGAGCCGCTCGGCATCGTGAACCTTGAAGCGATGGCTTGCGGCGCCGCAGTGGTGGCCAGCGCCACCGGCGGCATCCCCGAGGTGGTCCAGCACGGTGAGACCGGGCTGCTGGTGGACCTGGAACAGGTCACCGATGGCACCGGGACGCCCCTGGACCCGGAGAAGTTCGTTGCGGAGTTCGCGGCCGCCCTGACCGAAGTGGTATCCGATCCCGCACGCGCCCGGGCCATGGGGCAGGCAGGCCGCGAGCGCGCCGAGAAGCACTTCTCGTGGGAATCGATCACGGAAACCACCCTTGAGGTGTACCGCTCGGTGTTGCCTGCCGGAGCCTGAGCGTCCCGGCAGTAGGCACAACGACGGCGCCGCTCCCCTTTGCCAGGGGAGCGGCGCCGTCGTTGTTTGCCTTGTTCGTGGTGTCCGCCGGGGTCAGGCCTTCCGGCCGGTGGTCCTGGCGATCAGGACTTTCTCGTCCACCGGAGCCTGCCCGCTGGCCCGCTCGCTGCGGAAGTGCGCACGCGCCTCGTCCTGGCGGCTCATTTCGGCGCCCGTGGCGATGGCCGCCCGGACGTGCTCCCCGCCGTACCCGAAGGCCTCCACCAGATCGAGGGCATGTGGGCGGATCTTTTCCACCAGCCTGTTGATGTAACCGCCCACCGTGCGGGCACGCTGCATGGATAGCCTGCCGTTCATGAGGTACCAGGACAGGTTCTTCTCAATCAGGGACAGGCCAAAGAGGTCACGCAGCCAGGTGAGCACCGTCCTGGTTCCCGGATCTTCCACCTCCCGGAGAGCCTCCGTGAACGCCTCCCACTGCAGCAGTTCAGCGTGCGCCTGGGCGGCGTCGATGAGTTCATTCTGGTGCCGGTTGAACAATGCAGCGCCTTGGTCCTGCGGCAGGCGCTTGCTGCCCTTCAAGGCAGCGCCGGCCTCAGCCACCATGGTCTGTACCCGATCCGTGAGCAGGGCGCGCTGGCCTTCCTCGTCGCGGAGCGCGATCGCGGCCTTCTGGACCGACCCCGTGTCCGCCATGAACTGGGCCACCTGGCGCAGGCCAGTGCGGTGCACAGCGGCGCCGGCGGCCTGGTTCACTACGTACCGGGCCAGCACGCCGAAGTCCACATTCCTGAACTCCTTGGCGTAGTCGGCCAGCAGGCGCTTGGCCACCAACTGGAGCAGTACGGTGTTGTCTCCCTCGAAGGTGACGTACACGTCCAGGTCGGCGCGCAGCGAGGCGAACCTGTTTTCGATCAGGAAGCCGGCACCGCCGCAGGCTTCGCGGCATTCCTGGAGGGTGTCCAGGGCGTGCCAGGTGCTGAGGGGCTTCAGCGCTGCGGCCAGGGTTTCCAGGTCCTGGCGGTCTGCGTCGGTGTCGTGGGCGCCGGAGAAGACGTCGTCGAACTTCTGCAGCAGCTGCTCGTGCGCAAAGCCGGCCGCGTAGGTGGTGGCCAGGCGGGTGAACAGCCGCCGCTGGTGCCGCTGGTAGTCGAGCAGCACTTCTTCCTCCGTGTGCGAGGAAGCGTTGAACTGGCGGCGTTCGGTGGCGTACTGGATGGCGGCTTTCAGCGCGACCTTGGATGCGGCCACGGCGGCGCCGTCCAGTGACACGCGGCCCTGGACCAGGGTGCCCAGCATGGTGAAGAAGCGCCGGCCGGGGCTGGCGATGGGGGAGGTGTAGGTTCCGTCCGCGTCGACGTTGCCGTACCGGTTCAGGAGGTTGGTCCGGGGGACGCGGACGTTGTCGAAGTGCAGCCGGCCGTTGTCGATGCCGTTCAGTCCGCCCTTGACGCCGTCGTCCTCCCCGCCGATTCCGGGCAGGAATTCCTTGGTGTCCGGATCCCGGAGGTCCACATAGAAGGCGTGGACGCCATGGTTGACGCCGCGGGTGACCAGCTGGGCGAACAGGACGGCGCCGAGGCCGTCGTTGGCCGCGTTGCCGATGTAGTCCTTCCAGGCGGCGCGGAACGGGGTGTTGATGATGAACTCTTCGGTGCCGGGATCGTAGGTTGCGGTGGTGGCGATGCTGGCCACATCCGAGCCGTGGCCGGTCTCCGTCATGGCGAAGCAACCGGGGATTTCCAGGCTCATGATTCCGGGCAGCCACTTGGTGTGGTGTTCTGCGGTCCCCAGGTGCATCACGGCGGATCCGAAGAGTCCCCACTGGACCCCGGCCTTGATCTGCAGGGACGGGTCCGCCACTACCAGTTCCTCGAAGCCGGCGATGTTGCCCCCATGGTCGTCGGATCCCCCCAGCTCCGAGGGGAAGGCGCGGTGCACGGCTTCATTGTCCACGAGGTACTTGAGCTGTCCGAAGACGCGGGCGCGGTGTTCGGTGTGCGTCAGGCCCTCGATCTTGTGCAGTTCGGGCCGGCCGGCCAGGTCCCGTGCCTGGAGCCTGACATCGGCCCATTTGCCCAGGAGTTGCCTGCCCAGCGCCTCGATGTCGACGGCGGGTGCGGGGCTTTCGTCCGAGGGCTTGGCGGCGGGGGTTGCGGCGGGGCGGAGGCCCTTGCGCGCGGGGCGGTCCACTACGTCAGTCATGTCACAGTCCTTCTTTGGCGGATAACTTGGTGGTCGGTGAAGCGGGGGTGAGCTCGGGGACGATGCCCACGCACAGCCATGCCGTGATCTGGCGGGCCATGGTCTCCTGGTCTGGTTTAGTGGGGGAGTCCGGGGTGCTGAGCCATTGTTCGCCGGCGTTCCGGACCAGGCCGATCGCCGCCTTGGGCCAGTAACCGATGACGGTTTCCTTGACGTCCGCCAGGTGTGACCGCATGGGAGTGGCGATCATGTCCGCGATGGCGTCGAAGAAGGGCCCCAGCGGTCCACCTGCTGCGGCGGGGTGCGGAGGGTTGGCGGCATCAGCCGGGGCATAGCTGGTGACGAAGGTATAGACGTTGGGGCTGGTGGCGGCCATCTGGAGATAAGCCGAGACCATCGCGAGCAGGCCCTCCCGGGGCGTGAGTGCACTTTGCGCGGCCTCCTGGATGCGGTGCTGCATCTGGCTGAGGACTACCTCGCCCACGGCCTGCTGCAGCCCGGCCTTGTCCCCGAAGTACCTGTAGAAGACGGACTTCGATGTCCCGGCCGCCGTGGCGATGTCCTCCATTGAGGCATCACTGCCGAGGGCATGCACCGCGCGCCGTGCCTGCTTGATGAGTTCCCTGCGCCGCTCCTCCCGGTGGCTCTGCCAGCGCGACGAACGCCCGTCGGGGCTGGCCGGCGACGGCAGTTCGATGGTCAAGGGGGAGTGCGTGTCCTGGAGGTTCACGATACCCAGCGTATCAGGTACGCTGGGTATCGGTAACCACTTGTGACCAGAGGAGCCCTCCATGTCCACAGAAGGACAGTCCATCCCCACACGCGGATCCGCGCTGCCTGCCGTTCCGGCAACGCGCAGGGCGGTGATCGTTGGCGGCAACAGGATCCCGTTTGCCCGCGCAGGCGGAGCCTACGCGAAGTCATCCAACCAGGACATGCTGACGGCGGCCCTCGATGGCCTGATAGCGCGGTTCGGGCTCCAGGACGAACGGATCGGGCAGGTGGCGGCGGGTGCGGTCCTGAAGCACTCCCGGGACTTCAACCTGACCCGGGAGGCAGTGCTGGGATCGGCACTCTCGGCGGAAACGCCCGTGTACGACCTCCAGCAGGCGTGTGCCACGGGCCTGGAGACCGTGGTGGGCCTGGCGAACAAGATCAAGCTCGGGCAAATCGATTCGGCCATCGCCGGCGGCGTGGATTCTGCCTCCGACGCACCCGTGGTGGTCAGTGAAGGGCTCCGCGAGGTTGTACTGGACCTTCACCGGGCCAAAACCCTTCCCCAGCGGCTCCAGATCCTCAGCCGGCTCCGTCCCAAGGACCTGGCGCCTTTGGCCCCGGGCACAGCGGAGCCGCGTACCGGCCTGTCCATGGGCGAGCACCAGGCCCTGACCACCGCGCAGTGGAAGATCTCCCGGGAAGCGCAGGACGAGCTGGCACTGAACAGCCACCACAACCTGGCCGCCGCCTACGACTCCGGGTTCTTTGACGACCTGATGACCCCGTACCGGGGACTGACGCGTGACGGGAACCTGCGGGCGGACACGTCGCTGGAGAAACTGGCATCCCTCAAGCCGGTCTTCGGCCGCAGCCTTGGCGCCGATGCCACCATGACGGCGGGCAATTCCACCCCGCTGACAGACGGTGCGTCCACGGTGCTGCTGGCGTCGGATGAATGGGCAGATGCCCGCGACCTGCCCAAGCTGGCAGCCGTGGTCGACGCCGAGGCTGCCGCCGTCGATTTCGTCCACGGCAAGGACGGGCTGCTGATGGCGCCCGTATTCGCAGTGCCCAGGCTCCTGGCCCGGCAGGGGCTGACGCTGGCCGACTTCGATTTCTTCGAGATCCATGAGGCGTTTGCCGCAACAGTGCTCAGCACGCTGGCAGCATGGGAGGACGACGAGTTCGGACGCACGCGCCTGGGCCTCGACGGTGCGTTCGGCAGCGTCGACCGTTCCCGCCTCAACGTCAACGGGTCCTCGCTCGCAGCAGGCCACCCATTTGCCGCCACCGGTGGCCGCATCGTCGGCACGCTGGCCAAGATGCTCCATGCCAAGTCTGCTGCCACCGGGAAGCCGGCCCGGGGCCTGGTCTCCGTATGCGCGGCCGGCGGCCAGGGCGTCGTCGCCATCCTGGAATCTCTGTAGGGGGCGGCCATGGCAGATACATACACCCAACTGGTCAACAGCAGCATGGGCCGCAGCCTGGCAAAGAAACTCGGCCTTCCGCAACCTGCGGTGCTGCGCCGGTACCAGCCCGGCCAGCCATTGGTCACCGGACCGGTCGTGGTCCTGGGAAACACTCCGGGGGCGGACAAGCTCGCCGCGGAGCTGCTGTCCTGGGACCTCGACATCCGGAGGCATGCTGTACCCGCCGAAAAGCTGGGCGCCATCATCCTGGTCCTGGACGAGCTGGAGCACCCGGCGGACCTTGAAAAGCCCGTGCTGGCGGCGGCAGGCTCCCTCCGTGACCTGCGCGCCGGCGGGCGGGTCATCACGCTTTCGCGCCCGGCGTCGGAAGCGTCCGCACCCGAAGCTGCGGCAGCCCGGCAGGGGGTGGATGGCTTCCTGCGGTCCCTGGCCAAGGAACTGCGGGCCGGCGCAACCGGCAACGGCGTGGTTCTGGCCGATGGCACCACCGCCACCAGTTCCAGTGCCCTGGGCGCCCTGCGGTTCTTCCTCTCCGGCCGGTCGGCATTCGTGGACGGACAGTTCCTGACCGTCTCCTCGGAGGACGGCAGCCTGCCCGCTGATCCGGAACGGCCTTTGGCAGGCAAGGTCGCCGTCGTCACCGGAGCCGCCCGGGGCATCGGAGCCCAGATTGCCAGGACGCTGCACCGCGATGGCGCCACCCTGGTCCTGGTTGATATTCCTGCCGCAGGGGACCAACTGGCCGCGGTGGCCAACGAGGTGCGGGCCACGGCGCTCCAGCTGGACATCACCGGTGCCGACGCCGGCCAGCGGATCATCGACCACGCCGTTCAACGGCACGGGCGGCTGGACATCGTGGTGCACAACGCAGGCGTTACGCGGGACAAGCTGTTGGTCAACATGGACCAGGCCCGGTGGAACCCGGTGATCAACATCAACATCGCCGCGCAGCTCCGTATCAACGAAGCCCTGCTGGCCTCCGAACACTTCCGGCAGTCACCGCGCATTGTTTCAGTGGCCTCCACCAGCGGCATCGCCGGAAACCGGGGACAAACCAACTACGCCGCGTCCAAGGGAGGGGTCATGGGGATGATGCGGGCCACAGCCCCGCTGCTCGCGTCCCGCGGCGGCACCATCAATGCCGTGGCTCCCGGCTTCATCGAAACGGAAATGACGGCCCGCATTCCCTTCGCCGTCCGGGAGGTGGCGCGCCGGCTGAACTCGCTGCAGCAGGGCGGACTGCCGTCCGACGTCGCCGAGACCATCGCATTCCTGGCCAGCGATGCCGCGGGCGGGATCAACGGGGAGGTGCTGCGGGTATGCGGGCAAAACCTGGTGGGGGCATGACGGTCCAGCAACCGGTGGTCCTGACCGAAATGCCCTCGCTGTCCAAGCTTTATGTCAACGCCGCCGCGCAGGCCGCAAGGCGCAGGCTCCTGGGAACGCATGACTCCGTAGTCCTCCCGGCGGAGAGCCACGAAGTCAAGGGCGTCACGGTCGGGGTGGAAAACCTTACGGCCTACCAGCACCTGATCGGCGAGACGGCCAGTGACGTCCTGCCCGCCGGCTTCATCCACGCCATCGCCTTCCCTTTGGCCATGAGCGTCATGAACCGGGACGACTTCCCGTTGCCCCTGCTGGGGATGATCCACCTGCGCAACAGCGTTGAGCAAAGATCACCGCTGTTGTTCACCGACATCCTTGACATGGCCGCCCGGGTGGAAAACCTCCGCGGCCACCGTGCAGGGACACAGGTGGACGTCGTGGCGGAAGTGCGGCGCGCCGGCTCCGGCGAGGTCCATTGGCGCGGAGTTTCGACATACCTGGCCAAGGGCGTCTTCCTGCCGGGGATCGACAAACCCACAGCCATCCCTCCCAGGCCTGACTTCACGGCACCGGACCCCACGGCGCTGTGGCTGCTGGGCGTGGATACGGGCCGTGCCTATGCGGCTGTTTCGGGGGACTTCAACCCCATCCACCTCAGCGTGCTCTCGGCCAAGGCCCTCGGTATGCGGCGATCGATAGCGCACGGCATGTACCTCGCGTCCCGCGCGCTCGCAGATGTGGGGCCCGCCCGGGGTGACTCGTTCACGTGGGACGTGGAATTCGAAGCCCCGGTCTTCCTGCCATCCCGGGTGGCCCTGGAGATCGGCACCGAACAGACAGGTTCCGGGGCATGGAAACAGTCCAGCTTCGTCGCCTGGAGTCCACGCTCCGGGCGGCGCCATTTCAGCGGGACGGTTTCGGCACTGTAGGGACCAGGCCCCGCTATTTCCGGCCAGGTCCTGCCTGGTCCTCCCGCCGGATGGCCCGCAGGATCCGGTGGAGGCTGAGGAGGACCGATTCTGAGGCAGGGACCGCTCCCTGTTCTGCCGGCCTGTGGGCGGTGGCAGCCATGCAGGCTTCCACCGCCGCGCTGGCAGCGTCGTAGCGGTCCTTCCACTCCTGGACGTCACCATCGGAGTCTGTGGACACCAGTTCCCCGGTGGCGGTGATGGCGTCTGCCAGCGGTTCATTGTCATGCAGCGGAATCTCGTAGGGCACATCGTCCTCCCAGATCACATCGGACAGCACATCCGTCATGTCCTGGATGTGGAAGGTGACCCGTTCGAGGTTCCGCAGGTCCCGGTAGTCGCGGTCCATGTCCCGCGGGTGCAGCTTCCGCCGGGGATTGGCGCGCCGGCTGGCGTCCGCTTCCTTGACCAAATGACGCACTGAACGTGCCGCTTCCGCCAGTTCGTCCGACCTGCGCGACCAGTCCTCGTGCTCAGGGGGCCATTTTTCCTTCAGGGCTGCGCCCATGTCCGTCAGCTGCCGGCCAAGGGCGAGCCGCAGGTCGGCAAGGCTGGATGCGGCGGCGTTGAGGTGCAGCGGAGGAAAGATCAGGAAATTCACCGCGATCCCGACCACCACGCCCGCCGCCATTTGCACAAGGTAGCCGTAGGAGAAATCTTCGGCATTGCTGCCGCCCACCAGCAGGACCAGGAGCGCCGCCGTGGGAATCCAGTCACTGCCTGAGCCGATGCCCGGCAAGCCGCCCAGCAGGACGCCGACCCCCATGAACACGGCGACCGTCAGCGGCGAGGGTTCGCCGATGCTTACCAGGACGAAGGCAAGACCGATTCCCATCGCCAGGCCCGCCAGGGCCTGCGCCCCCTGCTTCATGGACCCGGCGACATTGCGGTACATGGCCACCAGGGCGCCCAGCGGTGCGTAGTACGCGTAGTGCGAGGCGGCGCCAGGCATGAGGGGCGCGATGGCGAATGCCAGCCCCGCGGCTATGGCAGCCTTCCCTGCCAGTTGCAGCCGCTGTGCGGCGAAGGCAGCAGAAAGCCCCGCCACTGATTGTCTAAGAAGTTGGGTCCCCCGAGCCCACCGTGCGTCCGGCCGTGCCTGAGTATTGCCCATCCGGACAACAGTAGGGCCGGGGGTGCCTCAGGACAAACCTGCTGCTGAGCGCCTTACCTCAGCGGCCAGCCTGTGGGCGCGGCCCGGGGTGCGGCCCTCTTCCGCGCGCCGGGGGATGTAGCCGAAGCCCAGCCCGTACGAGGGATCGGCGAAGCCCAGGGCAGCGTTCGCTCCCTCGTGGCCGAAGGCCCGGTGGCTCCCGAAGTTCCGCGAGGGGTGGGGTTTCATGAACACGACGGCGAAGGCATTGTCCAGGCCGGAGGACCGGTCCAGGCCCCAGACCTGTTCCCTCGTCATGGCCGTGATGGTCCCGCCGGAGAGGAACGGCCCTGCGCCTCCGACACCGGTGGTGGCCGCTGCGTACAGGCGCGCCAGCCCCTCGGCGGAGCCCACTCCAGCCGCGGCGGACATGCCCGCGGCACGCACGGAGCGGATATTGGGCAGTTCCATGATGGTACTCACCGGGGCGTTGCTGTTCAGGCCGTCGAGGCTAAGCGGATCCAGCCACGCTTCGGCCGGGTCTGCTTCATACAGCACGTCCCGGTACCTGTCCTCCTGGCAGTCCGGCAGGCCCAGAAAGAAATCCACCGCCTGCGGCTTCCGGATTCTCCGTTCGTAGATGTCCTGCAGGGCCTCGCCCGTGGTCCGCCGGCACAGCTCTTCCATCAGGATGCCAATGGTGAGGGCATGGTAGCCGAACTGGCGGCCGGGCTCCCAGGCGGGAGCCGCAGCGGCCAGCCGGGCGGCGCCCCCGGAGGTGGTGAACTCGTCCAGGGCAAAACCGCCCTCGACCCCCAACAGCCCCGCCTGGTGCGACAACGCCTCCCGGACGAGCAACCGTTCCTTGCCGTGGACCGCAAACTCCGGCCAGTAATGGGCCATGGTCCGGTCAAGGTCAAGGACACCGTCCTGGACCAGCAGGGAGATGACCAGTGCGGCGACGCCTTTGGAGCAGGAGTAGGCGCCGGTCAACGTATCAGGGGCCATATCCGGGCCGCCGGTCAGGCGGACCACCTGCACCCCGTTCCGGTAGGCGGCCAACTGCGCGCTGTAGCGGGAGTCCTCCGCGAGGAAGGACTCAAACAGCGCCAGGACACCCTCGTACCCCGGCGCCACGAAACCCAGAGAAGTCTGCATGCCTTCCAGTGTAGGAGGAAAGCGATTTCCGTTCGCGGATAGGTCAGCGGGAGGCGCCGTGTCCGGTGGCGACTTCCTCCCCGGGGCGCACAGGCCCTGGTGGGGTGCCGTCGCCAAACGGGCGTCCACCCAGCGCCTCCCGGCCGTGTTCCGTCAACCAACCGGCAAGATCCGGGCCGGCAGGAACAATCCCAGTGGGATTGATGTCCTCATGGACGATGTAGTAATGCCGCTTGATCTGCACGAAGTCGATGGTGTCCCCGAACCCCGGCGTCTGGAACAGGTCCCGCGCATACCCCCAAAGGTTGGGCATTTCGCTCAGCTTTTGCCGGTTGCATTTGAAATGTCCGTGGTAGACGGGATCGAACCTGGCCAAAGTGGTGAACAGCCTGACATCTGCCTCGGTAATGGTTTCACCCACCAGGTAGCGCTGCCGCGAGAGGCGGTCCTCGAGCCAGTCCAGCGCGGTCCACAAACGCTGGTACGCCGAGTCGTAGGCCTCCTGTGATCCGGCGAAGCCGCAGCGGTAGACGCCGTTGTTGACCTCGGTGAAGACGCGCCTGTTTACCTGGTCGATCTCTTCGCGGAGATGCGCGGGGTAGAGCTGTGGGGCGCCCGGGCGGTGGAACTCTGTCCACTCGGTCGAGAAATCAAGGGTGATCTGGGGGAAATTGTTGGTCACCACTTCACCGCTGCGCACGTCGACGATGGCGGGAACGGTGATTCCGCGGGGATAGCCGGGGAACCGCTTGAAGTAGGCGTCCTGCAGGCGCTCAATTCCCAGGACCGGATCCACTCCACCCGGGTCCAGGTCGAAGGTCCAGGAACGTGCATCGTGGGTGGGTCCAGGCTGGCCAAGGGAAATGGCCTCCTCCAGCCCCAACAGCCTGCGGACGATGACGGTGCGGTTGGCCCATGGACAGGCCCTTGCGGCAATGAGGCGGTAGCGCCCGGCTTCCACCGGCCAGCCCGGTTCACCGTTGCTGCCGGGCGTGGCATTCCTGGTGATGCGGTCCTCAATGTAGTTGGTGTCCCGGGTGAATTCCGCCCCGCCTGTCACGTAGGCTCCGCGGGTGCTGTGCGCGTCGGCGGTGTCTGCTGGTGTGCTTTCCGTTTCCTGGCTCATGACACCAGCCTATGCGCCGGCTTCACGCCCTACGCGCCCTGCCGGAGGATTTCCACGATGGGCTGCCACGCCACCAGCCAGGAACCGGCCACGAGGAGCGTGAACAGGGCAATCCAGATGCCGGACGGAACGGAGGTGGCCCGGTACAGGAGGTACGCGTCCGAGGTGTTGAGACGGTCGCGATGGCGGAGGTGTACCTGGGTGAGCTTGACCAGGTCCCGGACGGCGGCCACGAGGAGTGCCAGGCCGAGGATGACGGCGGCATGGCCGACGGCGGTGGGCGGCGCGAGGAAGGTGAGGGCACCGGTCGCGGCGATCGCGGCCCCCGTGATCGCGAAACCTGCAAGGTTGCGAAGGAAGAGGAGCGAGGCAGTCAACACCAATGCGCTGGCTGCCACGGCGGCCGGTCCCCATCCGTTGAGCCCGGACCAAACAAATGCGGCTCCCGCCAGCGCTGGTACCGGATATCCCCAAAAGCAGGACCAGGCAGCGGCCAGCCTGCTCCTGCTGTACGCAGTGGTGGTTCCGGAGTGGTCAAGGCGAAGACGGATGCCGGAGAGCCGCTGGCCTGACGTAAGGGCAGCGAATGCGTGGCCCAGTTCGTGGGTGGCGGTGGCCAGGAGGCCGAAATATCGCCAGCTGCGCCTGGGGATGGACAGCACGACGGCGGCTGCCAGCGACAGCAGCAGCTCAGCCCATGTGATGTTGGGTACGTTCGTGTGGGTGAATGCCGCGCTGAAGGTGTTCCAGAAACTGGCAGGGCTGTCCAATAGTGCCTCCTGGCTGCCGTGTCGCCGTCGTAAGTCCTGCGCCCCACGCTACGCACCCAAGCTGGACGCGGGCAGGAACCTGCCATTGCTTAAAGCCGAAAGGCACGCCTGGTGCGGCGTGCCCTTCTTGCGGGGCCGGGCGTTGCAGCCCCGGTAAAACCTTCTGACTAACCTTCGCACTCCGTGCAGTAGCTGTGTCCGTCTTTTTGCCGGGCGATCTGGGACCGGTGGCGGACCAGGAAGCAGGAGTAGCAGGTGAATTCGTCCTCAGCCTGGGGGATGACCTGGACTACGAGTTCCTCAGCGACGAATTCGCCGCCAGGAACTCCGGCGCCGTCCAGCCCGTCAGCCTCGTCCAACTCCTGCACAACGCTGCGGGCGTCCGGAGCATTCGCTGACTGGAGCTGCTCGAGTGAGTTGTCCTGCGATTCCTTGACGTCGGAACGCAGTTCATCGTAATCGGTTGCCACTTTGGGTGCTTCTCTTTTCTTAGTTGGGCTGTCGGGTATGAAACGTACAGCATGAACCCGGTATTCCCCAACAGGAAGCGTAGATCCGTTGCCGGTTGGGTACAGGTTCATAGGAGCGGCCGCGGGTACTCAAACCGGCATCCGGCTGCGTGGGCAGGGGAGGGACGGCCATGCGTTTCCCTCCCCGGGACGGAAGGGGCAGTTCTTGGAGCAACTCACTGCAGAGCTTGGCGGTGCCGGACAAATCGGTGTGGGGGTAGGCCCGGTGCTGGAGAAGTTCGACGCCGTGTCCCGGATTGCGGTCCTGCGCGGAGGCGGCCTGGGGGATCTGATGTTCGCGATTCCCGCGATGGCTGCGTTAAAGGCGGCCTACCCTGCAGCACACCTGACACTGCTGGGCACCCCAATCCATGAGGCGGTTCTCGGGGCGGTGGAAAGCCCCGTCGATGAGGTGGTTGTCCTGCCCTTTGCCGAAGGAGTCCGGCCCGGGGAGGAAGATGCCGGCGAGCTGGACCGGTTCTTTGCCGGCATGCGCGGGCGCGCCTTCGATCTGGCTGTCCAGCTCCATGGGGGCGGACGGTTCTCGAATCCCTTCCTGCTGCGGCTGGGAGCCAGCCATACTGTAGGAACGCGGACGGCCGACGCCGCCCTGCTTGAGCGCAGCGTCCCCTACCTCTACTACCAGCACGAACCCGTCCGGGCCCTGGAAGTGGCCGGTTTCGCGGGCGCGTTCCCCGTCAACCTTGAAGCCCGCCTGGCCCCCGCCGGGCAGGCATCCTTCCCGCCGCGCCCCGGCGACGGCGCCCAGCCACTCGTGGTGATCCATCCGGGCGCCACCGATCCCCGCCGTCGTTGGCCTGCCGCAAAGTTTGCTGAGCTTGCTGCCGCCTGCGCAGCCGATGGTTCGCGGGTCGTCCTTATCGGGGACGGCAGCGAACAGGGCCTGGCGGCGGAGATTGCGGACAGTGCCGCTTCAACAGCGGTCAGTTCCCTGGCCGGCGCTCTGGATATGGCAGGGCTTGTGGCGTTGCTGGCGGGCGCCGACGTCATGGTGGCAAACGACAGCGGGCCCAG
The DNA here is from genome assembly GCF_039907755.1 of Pseudarthrobacter sp. CC12. Classification (NCBI taxonomy): domain Bacteria; kingdom Bacillati; phylum Actinomycetota; class Actinomycetes; order Micrococcales; family Micrococcaceae; genus Pseudarthrobacter; species Pseudarthrobacter sp. CC12. The sequence goes on from NZ_JARDJH010000002.1 coordinate 143,872, forward strand.
GCATCTTGCACAGGCGCTGGGCGTGCCCACAGTCGGCATTTTCTGGGTGGGCAACGTGATCAATGCCGGAGCGCTGGGGCGGAGTCTCCACCGTGTCCACGCCTCATGGGTGACGGCTTGTCCAACGTGTGGTGTCGATGTCACCCAGGTCGGCTGGACCGCAGCGCGGTGTGTCCACGACGACTCACTGGTGGCCGGAGTTGCCGTCAGCGACGTCTATGGGGACGTCTGGAGCCTCACGGCCGGCAAGTCCGCAAAGCAGGATGCATGACGGGCATGGATGCGCCACACGAAGCCGTTGTTCACGAGCCGGCAGACGGAAGGCCGGAGCTCCTGGTCCTGCGCGCTTTGAAGCTCGGAGACCTGCTGGTGGCCGTGCCGGCGTTGAAAGGCCTCCGGCAGGCCTTTCCCGGGCACCGCCTCCGGTACGCCGCGCAGGGGTGGTTGTCCGAGGCCCTCGGCCTGGTGGGCGGCTATGAACTGCTGCCCACGCACGGGCTGGACGAGCCGCTGGCGCTGCCACCGGGCGTGGTGGACGTCGCCGTCAACCTTCACGGCAGCGGCCCGGAGAGCCAGGGGCGGATAGAGGCGCTGAAGGCCCGGCGGACCCTGGGACATCGAAGTGCGCACCGGAACGGGCCGCACTGGCGGCCGGAACTGCACGAACGCGAACGCTGGGTGCGCCTCCTTGAATGGCATGGGATAGACGCCGATCCGTTGGACGTGCAGTTGGACATGCCCCAGGTCCCCAGTCCGGTCCCCGGTGCCAGTGTCCTGCACGTTGGGGCAGCGTACGGCAGCAGGCTTTGGCCTGCGGAGCGGTTTGCGGCGGTGGCGACCGCACTGACGGAAGCCGGACACCAGGTAGTCTTCACCGGCGGCAGTTCCGAGAGAGACCGGGCCCAGGAAGTGTGCCGCCTCGCAGGAATCCCTGGTACCGCTGTCCTGGCCGGGGTGTTGGGCCTGGGGGAGTTCGCTGCGACCATTGCTGCTGCCCGCCTGGTGGTTTCTGCCGACACCGGCGCCGCGCACCTGGCATCAGCGTACGGCACACCGTCCGTGGTGCTCTTTGGCCCGGCCCCACCGGAGATTTGGGGTCCACCACCGGGACCCCATATCGTCCTCACCCGGGCCGAACTGCGGCGCGGGGACACTTTCGCGGCGCGGCCGGATCCAGCCCTCCTGGCTGTCCAGGCCTCCGATGTCATGGCGGCTGTCAAAGCACTGGGCTTGCTCTGAAACGCTGTGGGTTTCAGCGTCCGCCATGTGGGTCCGCAAGGGAGTGGAACCAGCCCAACGAGCCTAAAATTCTGTGTATGAGCACTGAGCTGGAAATCGCTTTGGTGTTGGGAACGGCGCTCCTCTGGATTGCCCTAACGCTGACCATCCTGTCCGCCATCGACCGGCCGGAAAGAAAGGCCCGGCGGCAGGAACGCCGCAACGTCAGGGCCGATAAGCACCGGATTGAGTACCGTCCGGCGGCAGCGGCGGCCCACAGCCCCGGACGTAACCGGCACCCACGGACCCGGCGGCTTCATCCACACTGACATCGGCGGCGCTCCGGAGGTGGAAAGGCGGGGAGCACCCGGGCCGGCCCGAACGCGGCTCCCGGCGCTCGCCGTCGTGCGCTCATGGCAGTCACGGGCAGGGCAGTGAACCACGCTGCACGCCCCGGCACTCTCTTCGCGAGGTCTTGACGGGCCTGGCCGGATCCCCGACACTTTCCCGATGGGAGTAAGCGAAGAGTTGCGGGCGCTTGGCGACGTGGTGGACAGGCTTGCCGCGAAATTTCCAGCCCTGTCCAGGGAATACATCGAAGATGTGGTGCAGCAGGAGCACAGCCTCCTGGATACGGGCAGGGTCCGCGCCTTCGTGCCGGTCCTGGTGGAGCATGCAGCCAGGGACAGGCTGGCACGGTAGGGCGTCAGGGGGCCGGTGCGACGTCGATCAGCACTTTTCCGACTGTCTCCTGTTCCACGGCGTCATGGGCTGCCGGGGTCTGGTCGAGCGGGAACCGTGTCAGGGGCAGTCCGTACTCTTCCCCCACCCGCAGCGCGCCTGCCCCCAGGGCCTCGCCGACGGCGGCAACGGCTTGACGTTTCTGCTCGTCGGTGACGGTGTAGGTGAGGATGAACTGGTAGCGGACGTTCCTCGCCATGCTTTCGCGGATTGGAACAGTGAGTGATTCTCCGGGGTTCGCCGCGTATATGGAGATCGTTCCGCCCGGTTTGATGACGTCCAGGTCCGTTGCGATGTTCGCGGGCGCATTGACGTCCACGATCATGTCGACGCCGTTTGCGGCCACCTGGTGGACGGCGCCAACGACGTCCCCGGTCCGGTAGTTGATGACGGTGCCGGCGCCGGCACGGCGGGCAAGTTCAGCCTTTTGGTCCCCGCTGACGGTGGTGATCACGGTGGCCCCGGCCCAGCGGGCGAGTTGGATGGCCGCGTGGCCTACGGCTCCGGCCCCTCCCGTGACCAGGACGGTTCGTCCTGCGAGGGCACCGGCGGAGAGCCTCGCCGGGCCGTCCTCGTTCGATGTCAGGGCCCGGTGCGCCGTCAACGCCGGGATTCCCAACGAAGCGCCGGTATCGAAGGATTCGGTATCGGGAAGGGGCACTGCTTTATTGCCTGGCACCACAACGTATTCCTGGGCTGTGCCTTCATTGCTGCCCCAGGCGACGTCCCACAGCCAGACTCGGCCGCCCACGGAAAGGCCGGTCACCCCGGGACCCAGCGCATCGATGACTCCGGCTCCGTCCTGGTTTGGAACTTTGGGGGCATCCAGCTTCTTGCTTCCGTTCCCGGACCGCGACTTCCAGTCGGTGGGGTTGACGCCGGACACCACCACCCGGACGCGGACTTCTCCGGGCCCCGGGACCGGCAGTGGCCTATCCCGTAGCTTCAGCACGGATGAGGGCCCTGTTTCTTCGTAACTGATTGCCTTCACATCTACTCCCAACCCGGTTGCCGTTGCCCTTAACGCCCCAACCTACCGAACGTGTTGGGCGCGCATGAAAAAAGCGCACCCCGTTCGCTGAGTGCGCTTTTTCCATGACTGCCTGTCAGTGTTTGAAGGCGTCCTTGACCTTTTCGCCGGCCTGCTTCAGATCACCTTTTGCCTGATCTGCCTGGCCTTCGGCCCGCAGGCTTTCATCGCCCGTGGCAGCTCCGGCTGCTTCCTTGCCCTTACCGCCGGCCTTTTCAGCGGCGTTCTCAATCTTGTCGCCCAGTCCCATGGTGTTTCCTCCTCTGGTTGGCAGCCGTTCGCATTCGGCTGTGAATATCATAAGCATGCTTAGGAACCCTTTTTCAAGTCCCCGCCTACTCGCTGTCCGCCTAGAACCTGGAGGTGCCACGAAGCGGCCGGGGCCGGCCGTCCGGATCAACGATCAGCCGGTAAATCGGATCAGCCCAGATACGGTGGATGGCCCGGACCGGTTCGGGGGAGTGGTGCCGTACCTGACCTGGCGGCCGCGGCCCTGATCGGCCGGTCCCGTGCCACTTTTCCAGGGCGCCGGCCATCCTGTTCCAAAGATCAATTTCCCCGCCGCCGGTGGTCAGCAGGGGGTCGTCCTGGTCCATGCCCAGATGTTCCGCCCAGAGCTGGAGCCGCAACTTCCGCGGGAGTGGCTGGGGCGTTCGGCCACCGGCGCTGCCATCGGCGTCAGCCGCAGCGGCGGTGTCGATCACTGCGCAGGTGAGCTCGCTGTCGGTGGTCCAGGACCGGCGGTTGAAGTTGTCAGATCCGCAGGTGAACCACGTGTCGTCGATGATGCAGATCTTCGCGTGGACGTAAATCGGTGTCCCGTCATTATTTTCCAGGTCGAATACCCCCACCCGGTCGGGTGCCGCCCGGCGAAGCATGCGGATGGCACGCTGTTGCCCCAAACGCCGGGGCGGGCCGCCAAGGAACCCGTCAGAGTCGGGATAGCGCGGCACCACGATGATGACCTGCAGCGCCTGGTTGCGCTCCAGCGCCTCTGCGATGCCCGCGGCAACCTCTGTTGACCACAGGTACTGGTCTTCGATGTAGATGAGCGAACGCGCCTGGGCGAAAGCTTTTGCGTAGGCCCGCGCGATGCTCCGCTCTCCGTGAGGCGCGAACGGGAAAGGTGGGTGCTTCACGCCGTAGGTGCGGAGCAGCTGCACGGCGTGCGTTCCGGCATCCGGCGGGGGCGGAGCGGCTTCCGGCAATGGTTTGGGGTGCCTTGGCATGCGGGCCAGGCGCTGCAGCAGCATCCGGTAAGGGGTGCGGCGGTCCAACGGGTGGGGATCGTTCCAGCGTTCCGCAAAAATAGCCAGCACATCGGCAACCACCGGCCCCCGAAGCTCGAGAGCGGCGTCGTGCCACGGGGGCCTCGGCCCGTAGCGGGAGTCCATCTTCACCGCCTGTGGGTCTCCCAGGTGGGCGGCGTTGTCCCGGCGGCTGTGTGACAGGTCGATCCCGCCCACGAAGGCGACGTCGCGGGAAGGATCGTCACGACGACGGATGACCACCAGTTTCTGGTGGTGCGACCCGAAGACGCGGACCCGCTGGTCCAGCAGCGCCTCCCCGCCGGCGTTATTGATCTGGCGGCTGAGGAGTTCGTTGGACCGGCCGCTGATGGGGGCCGATATCCGCTCGCCGTGGGATCTCCAGACGAGGCCCCTGACTTCCACGCCGGACCGGGCCAGTCCCGCGAGCAGCCCGCCGATCGTGGTGCCGCCCGGCTCCAACTGCTCATCGCTGTCGCCGCGCCAGTCGGTGAACCAAACCCGGTCTCCAGCCTTCAGGTCCGAGAGCTCCGCATACAGCCTGGCAAAGTAGGCTTCCCCGTGCACCAGGGGCTCCACCAGGTTGCCTTCCGACCAGGACGCCGAGCCTGAGCCGCCCGCGTGGATCCCCGAAGCAGGGTTTCCCCGCTCGGCGCCGCTCAGGAACCACTTGCCAACGGTGCTGTCCACTCGGTGCTCCTTTCGGGGCCCGGGGACCCAGGCCGCTGCGGCTTCCAAACTAGCCTACGGCCGCTCCGGGGTGTCTTTCCCGCGGGGCGGAACCAGCCGGGGACACCGGATTACTCGGGCCGCACGCGGGAATAGGCTTGTCCCGGAACGCTTTCCACCAGAGAAGAACGAGGCACGCCATGTCGTTGAAGGAACAGTTGAAAGGCGACGTCGTCGTCCACATGAAGGCGGGCAACCGGGTTGCCCTTACGACCGTGCGCAATGTCCTCGGAGAGATCGAAACGCGGGAGAAGTCGGGCAAGACCCCGGTGGAACTCGACGATCTCCAGGTCACCGCGCTGCTGCAGAAGGAGGCCGCCAAGCGCCGGGACACGGCCGCCACCTACTCGGCGGCGGGTCATGACGACCGCGCCCAGGCGGAGATCGCCGAAGCAGAGGTCATTGAGACGTACCTTCCGAAAGCCTTGACCCGGGCGGAAGCCGAAGCGATCGTGGATGGGGTCATTGCGGAACTGGGGGCGGACGGTACTGTGCTGACCATGCGCTCCATGGGTGCCGTCATGAAATCCGTGACGCCCAAAATCGGCGGCCGGTTCGACGGCAAGGCCGTCAGCGAGATTGTGAAGGCACGCCTGGCCTGAGTACGCCCGGGAATGCCGTATCAGCTGCCATTGGGCAGCTGAGCAACGATTTGGCGGCAAAAGTCCATAACCTGGGGTCCTGACCTGCGACGCTGAACATACTTGGATGCTTCTATATTCGTCAAGCAGCGGCTGGATTCCATCCGAGGAGTCCCAACGCGCAGGGGAAGGACCGGAACGTGCGCCCAGCACCCCGTGCATCCTGTGGAGCTAGGCTTGGGCTTCGAGCAGTCAAAGGAACTGCGGCCAAACAATAGGGGGACGGGCTTGGGAAGCGGGCAGCATGAAGGCATTGGTTTCCGTGAGGTGAGCAATGGGGACGGTACGGTACCGGCGACCATGACCGCGGCAGCGGCCGAAGAGATCGGGCCTTCGCCCCGGACAAAAAATCCTTTCATCATCATCCTGTGGGCGTTGTCAGGAGTATTGATCCTGGGCGGATTGTTGGCACTTCTGAATGGCTCTTTGGAGGTGAGCATGACCCAGCGGGTCAGTATGGCCGACATCCTCTTCACCTTCGCACCGCAAAGTGTCTTCATCGGCGTCACTACCGTTATCGCACTCATGTTCTGGCACGCTTGGCGGTGGCAACGAGGACAAGGTTAGTGGGGCCTGGCCTCTAGATATCGGCAGGTGATCAAGCAGCCCTGCGCGGGGGAAACCAGGCTCGCATTCCAAAGTATTCAGATCGAACACGGCGAGGGCAGACCGACCACGAGGCGAAGTTCCTTGCTCAATAACAATCCCGAAATGCCAAGAAAAGGGACGAAATCCCTCTTGACTTAAGGTGTTCTACCGATAGGCTTTTATCACTTCGCAGGACAAACCCTTCAAAGGGCTCCGATATAGGTCTCATTTTTTGACGGAGAAGTCTTACGGACAAAAACTCATTGCCATATCGGTGAACAACCCTGGGGGGAATCATGAGAAATGCAATCACGCGCGCCGCTGCCATAGTCACGATTATAGGAGGGTCCGCGTTCTCCGGTATGGCAGTCGCCAGCGCCGCTTCGCCTTCCCCTGATGTGGTAGGGGTTCTCCAAACCGAAAGATTCAGGGCCGAGCGCAATTGTCAGGATCGGTACCAGCAGTTGCTCAACAATTACGCGGTGATCGTCACGCCCTGTACCCATGTGGGCGGTGCCTTCGGAGAGTATTACCTGCAGTTCCGGATGACGTAGCCCGAGGAGGATCCATGGTTGGGGGCCGCCTGCCGCGTGGCTCCCAACTTGGCTTCTGTCAGCCCTTTCCGCGGCTAGGGGAGTGGAGAACTTGGGCCAGTCCGATGTGCGACAAACCCGCGGACAGTCCCAGGTAAACCTAGATTTCTCGTCCATTGGGGGCTAAGATCTATTTACTAAATAGGGGGAGAAATGCTAAGTCGAATTAACCTTTTGCCTGTTTGGGCGAAGATTCTATGTCTTTCCTGCCTTGCATGTGGCGTCATCTTTATTATAGTCACATTGGTGGCGCTTGGTCGCGGTTCGGAGGTTACTGAATTACTTTTTAATCTACTGCTGATCGCCGCTTTCGTTGGGCTTGCAGCTGCGGTCGCTTCGAAGGCTAAGCCGCCGGCTTCAAGTCGAGACGGACACAACTCAGGAAAGCGGCGAGGACCCCTTTTCTTTTAGACCTTTAGCAGATCTAAGAGACTCCCTGCCGCGGGCATCCCGCTGCAGGTAAGGATTCCTGTGCGGCATTTAGGGTTCGATAGATTTGCCGCGTTATGTAGCGCTTGAGGCTTCGGATGATTTCCTTCTTAGTTCTGCCTTGGCTTGTTCGCTTCGTCACGTAACCTCTGGTGGCAGGGTCCCGGTTCATTCTGATGAGGGCGATAGTGTAGATCGCTTTGTTGAGTTGGCGGTCGCCGCTGCGGTTTAGTCGGAATCGTGTGGTGCCGCCTGATGAGGCCGGGACCGGGCAGGTGCCGGCAAGAGCTGCGAATGCGGCTTCGGAGCGCACTCTTCCGGTGTGTGACCAGGCTGTGAGGATGATTGCGGCCAGGACCGGACCAACGCCGTAGACATCGAGGAGACACGGCTGGACTTGCTTCACAAGGATCTCAAGTTCTGCGTGATTCCTGGTCATTTGCTCCTGCAGTGTGAGGATCTGCTTTGCGAGGCGTATTGCTTCGCGGCGGCAGGTTTGGACTCCGAATTCTTCGTCTCTTTCCCGCCATCCTGCGATGGTACGGGTCTGGGTGACGGTCAATGGTTTCCGGGCGTCCATGCCGAGGTCTACGACGCGTAGGAGAGCCGTGAGTGCGTTGATGGCTGCGGTGCGTTCTCGTGCCATGGTGCGGCGTGCGTTGGAGAGGATCCGTAGTGCCATGTGGTTCTGCCCGGACCGGGGTTCTCGGAGGCGGTCCATAGGTATGCTCAGCGTCCCTCGTGCTGCCCGCGCTGCGTCGATGGAATCGGATTTTCCCTGATATCTCCCGAGCCGTTGGTTCGGGACGGGCGCTTCGGTGACTTGAAATCCGGCGTCTGTGGCCTGCTGCCGGAGTTTGGCACCGTACGAACCCGTTCCCTCCATAGAGAGTAGAACCTGTCCAGGAGAAGCTTCGGTGCGGCGCAGGACCCAGGACAGTGCGCGACTGCCTGCGGCTGCGGTGGCCGGGAATGTTTCGTTCGCGACTTCTCCACCGCTGCCGGTTTCGATGATGGCGAATGTATGCGTTTTGGCGTGGGTATCGATGCCGACGACGAAACCGAAGTGCTCTGCCACAATCATCTTTTCCTCCTGAGTTCCGAGAATGGAAACGCGTCGGTGGGTTACGGCGTGGCAGGTCTGTAATGGGCCACACCCGCTGCACGGGTGGGCATGCTTCTAATCAGGCCAGCGCTGTAGACACAACCGATGCTGGGCCCGGCCAGGGCGGACATATCCAAGAAAGCGCACTCCGAAATACTGAGCTCGGAGGCAAACCCATGGGTGAGTCACACCCCAGCCCGGCCACAGCACCAGCCTGCCAGCCGCTCACTGAGCAACCGGGTAAAGACTTACAGCCCATGGGGTTCCAGGCTTTTTGGGCAAGGCCGCCGGGGAAGAGAGTTGTCACGGCGGCCACAGGCTGCGTCTTGTTCGCAGGCTGTTTGTCCGCCTGCGCCGGGTCATGGCAAGGAGAGCCGCCCTGCTTTCCTCCCGCCTATGAGGTGAGCCCCGGCGTTGCGGGCCCCGGAGACCCAGTCACCGTCCGCGCAGCCGACGCCGGCTGCAATCCCCGGTACGGAAACAACGCCCGGATTCATATCACCGTCACGGACGCCGCCGGGCAAAACGTCCTGAGTACGACGTCGCCGATGAATGACGCCGGCGGATTCGTCTTCCAGTTTGAAGTCCCTCCGCACGCGGCGCCGGGCGTTGCCACTGTGGAGGCCTACCCGTTCGGCGTGGATTGGTGCGATGACACCGGAACGAATAACCGGGTGCCGCATGCTCAAGGTTTTAGCAGGACCTCGTGCGCGGCTCCCGCGAAACCATTGACAATCGCATCCTGAGCCCCCACCGAATGCCAGGCTCCATAACGGAGGCATTGATCGGATACGCGAAAAACCCCGGAACATCGATAATGTTCCGGGGTTTTCCCTTTTTGTGCGCGGAGGGGGACTTGAACCCCCACCCCCTTTCGAGGACTAGCACCTCAAGCTAGCGCGTCTGCCATTCCGCCACCCGCGCAGGTGGTATTTCGGAAAGCGGTTCCGCCTTTCAGCGTTTCGCGCCTCTCCGAAGCAGCGAGAAAAACTCTAACACGAACTTTCCGGGAACAACGAATCGGGCCAAGTAGGTAGGCTGAAGGCAGCGATTCAGCTCGTGCCACCCAGTCATTCCCTACCAAGGAGCCACCAATGCCTGACGTCCTGCCCGAGGATGAAGTTGTCCGGATCTGCCAGGAACTCATCCGGATCGACACCTCCAACTACGGCGACGGGTCGGGCCCTGGGGAGCGGGCGGCGGCCGAGTACGCGGCGGGGCTTATCGAGGAAGTGGGCCTGGATGCGGAGATCTTCGAGTCTGCCCCGGGCCGGGCGAACGTTGTCACCAGGATGGCAGGGGAGGACCCCTCGGCCAGTGCGCTGGTGGTACACGGACACCTGGACGTCGTTCCCGCACTCCGGGACCAGTGGTCCGTTGACCCGTTCGGTGCGGAACTGAAGGACGGCCTCATCTGGGGACGCGGCGCCGTCGACATGAAGGACATGGACGCCATGATCCTGTCAGTCCTGCGGGGATTTGCCAGGGAGGGCAGGAAGCCCAAGCGTGACATCATCTTCGCGTTCTTCGCGGATGAGGAAGCCGGCGGGGTTTACGGCGCCCGCTACGCTGTGGACAACCGGCCCGAATTGTTCGAGGGCGCCACGGGGGCCATCTCGGAGGTGGGCGGCTTCTCAGCCACCATCGGCGGGCAGCGCACCTACCTGTTGCAGACCGCGGAGAAAGGCATCTCCTGGCTCCGCCTCGTGGCGCACGGAAGGGCCGGCCACGGCTCGCAGATCAACACGGACAACGCGATCACCCGGCTTGCCGCCGCTGTGACCAGGATCGGCGAGTACAAGTGGCCCATCGAGCTCACCCCCACCACCAGGCAGTTCCTTGACGGGGTGACGGAACTCACCGGCGTGGAATTCGACGCCGACAATCCGGACCTCCTGCTCGACCAGCTCGGCACGGTGGCGAGATTCGTCGGGGCCACCCTGCAGAACACGACGAACCCCACCCTCCTCAAGGGTGGCTACAAGCACAACGTCATCCCCGAGTCCGCCGAAGCCCTGGTGGACTGCCGCACCCTCCCGGGCCAGGAACAGCAGGTCCTGGAGATCGTGCGCGAACTCGCCGGCAACGGCGTGGACGTCAGCTACGTCCACAACGACGTTTCGCTTGAGGTCCCCTTCGCCGGCAACCTGGTGGACTCCATGATCGACGCGCTCCACAAGGAGGATCCCGGCGCCAAGGTGCTGCCCTACACGCTTTCCGGTGGCACCGACAACAAATCACTCAGCCGCCTGGGCATCACCGGTTACGGTTTCGCGCCCCTCATGCTGCCTGACGAGCTGGACTTCACCGGCATGTTCCACGGGGTGGACGAGCGGGTTCCCGCGGATTCCCTCAAGTTCGGTGCCCGGGTGCTGGACACGCTGCTCACCAACTACTGAGAGGAACCGGCCATGACTCCAGAGGACCTGCTGCCGGATGACCTCCTGGAGCGCATCCGCAGCCGTGCCGCCGGCTATGACCGCGACAACGCCTTCTTCCATGAGGACCTGCAGGAGTTGGCAAAGGCCGGGTACTTGAAGCTGTTCGTACCAGCGTCCGACGGCGGCAAGGGGCTGGGGCTCGAAGCGGCGGCGCAGTGCCAGCGCAGGCTGGCAACGGCTGCACCGGCCACCGCGCTGGCCGTCAACATGCACCTGGTCTGGACCGGCGTCGCCCACGTCCTGGCGGCCCGGGGCGACCACTCACTTGCCTTCGTCCTCGAGGAAGCCGCGCAGGGAGAGGTATTCGCTTTCGGCAATTCGGAGGCCGGCAACGACTCGGTCCTGTTCGACTCCCGGACCACGGCGGTGCCGGACGAAGACGGGGGCTACACCTTCACGGGAACCAAGATCTTCACCAGCCTCTCGCCGGCCTGGACCCGCCTGGGCATCTTCGGCAAGGACCCGGACGCGCGGGACGGTGCCGGTGAACTGGTCCACGGGTTCATCACCAGGGAAACTCCCGGCTACCGGATCCTGGACGACTGGGACACCCTGGGCATGCGGGCCAGCCAGTCCGCCACCACGGTCCTGGAAGGCGTAAGAGCTCCAGCCGGCCGCATCTTCCGCAAGCTGCCCGTCGGCCCCAACGCCGACCCGCTGATCTTTGCCATCTTCGCCTGCTTCGAAAGCCTCCTTGCCGCCGTCTATACAGGCCTGGGTGAACGCGCCCTGGCAGTCGGCGTGGAGACCGTGAAGCGGCGCGCCTCCTTGAAGAACGGCGGCCGCAGCTACGCGCAGGACCCTGACATCCGCTGGAAGGTGGCAGAGGCTGCCATGGCCCTGGACGGCCTGTACCCCCAGCTCAAGACCGTCACCGCCGACGTCGACGCCCTGGCTGACCATGGCGCCCAGTGGTTCCCCAAGCTGGTGGGGCTGAAGGTGAACGCCACCGAGACGGCGCGGCGCGTAGTTGACCTCGCCATCCGCGTCAGCGGGGGATCGAGCTACTTCAGGGGCTCCGAACTGGAGCGGCTTTACCGGGACGTGCTGGCCGGGATGTTCCACCCCTCGGACGACGAGTCTGCCCATAACACCGTGGCCAACGCGTGGCTGGGGCCGGTCGAAGACTGAACGGTCCCCTGGACCGCGAGTCGCTAAACGGTCCTGGGGACCTGCATCACCCGGCGCCGCAGCCAGAACCGCCGGCCGCCGCCCACGTAGAGCTTGCTGCGTTCCAGTTCCCACTTGCCGTATTCGGAGTGTTCAACGAGCCGGCGCCGCGCCTCCGGCAAGGAATCATCAGGGCCCACGGTCAGCACGAGGTACTCGTACTGCCGCAAATAATCCCGCTCCCGCTGGACCGAGCTGGTGAGAAATTGTTCCTTCATTTGCTCTCCATTTTCGTCCTTTTCCGGCTAACGTGAAGTCATGAGCATCGATCCGCGTGTCGCGCTTTCGTCCCTGACCACCGCTTTGGAAGAACACCTTATAGCAGCATCGAACCGCCGCGGGGACGGTGATCCCTCCGTTGAGGCAGCGTTTTTCGCAGTTGCCGATGCTTTCGAAGTTTACGAGGACGCCCTTTACGAGGCCTACAACGAAGTAACGCCCCTGCAGGTCTTCGACGACGAGGATGACGAGGACGAAGAAGCCGACGTGGACGAGGATGAGGACCTGGAAATCGTCGAGGAATAGCAGCGCCCCCGGATCAGGGAAATCCGGGAACAAACCCTAGGACACCGCGGAAGCATCCTCCAGCGCGCGCGCAATCTGCGGCGGCAGGGGCGCCAGCTGGGCATCGAGGATTTCCTTCAGCTGCACCGGAGTGCGCGCGCCAACGATCGCCGTGGCAACTCCCTGCTGCGCGAGCAGCCAGGACAGCGAGACATCCTGCGGAGTCCGGCCCAGCCCGTTGGCAGCCATGCACACGGCATCCACGATCCGCGACGGCTTGTCCTCCAGATACGGCTCCACGTATGCGGCTTCGCTGACGGAGGCGCCGCGTGAACCGGCGGGAATGCTGCCACGGTACTTTCCGGTGAGTACCCCACGGCCCAGGGGGGCCCAGGCCATCAGGCCGAGCCCGGCATCGTCGGCGGCCGGCATCAGTTCCGCTTCCGCCGTCCGGTCAAGGAACGAGTACTCCGCCTGGACAGCCACCAGCGGCACAACGCTGGTTGCCGCGGCCTTCGCGGCCTGCCAGCCCCTGTAGTTCGAGATTCCCGCGTACCTGGCCCGCCCGGTGCGGACTGCGAATTCCAGCGCCGCGAGGGTTTCGTCGAGGGGAACGTTGCCGTCCCAGGCTTCGGCGAACCAGAGGTCCACATAGTCCGTACCCAGCCTTGCCAGGCTGGCGTCCAGGCCGGTGAGCATCGCATTGCGTGACGTGTCCACCGCGCGCCGGCCATCCGGCGTCGTCATCCCCGCTTTCGTGGAGATGGAAACTTCGGTGCGGGACACCACATCGCCCAGCAGCGATCCAAGGATCGCCTCCGATCCGCCGCCCGCGTATGACGCCGCCGTATCCACGTGCCGGCCGCCTGCCTCGAGGAAGGTGCGCAGCAACTCCGAGGCGTCCTGCTCATCCGTGTCGCCACCCCAGGACCGGGTGCCAAGGGAGAGGGCTGAGACTCGCAATCCACTGTTGCCGACGTAACGCTGCTGCATAGCAGCAAGCTTACGGGCAGGAGCACCGCCGCCATGCCGTAGGGTCTTAGCGTGAACTGGTTTGAAGCGGCCCTGCTGGGCCTAGTGCAGGGACTGACCGAATTTCTACCGATTTCATCAAGCGCGCACCTGCGGATCGTGGGGGAGTTCCTCCCCAACGCGCAGGACCCGGGGGCAGCCTTTACGGCCATCACCCAGCTCGGCACGGAGACCGCCGTCCTGATCTTCTTCTGGCGGGATATTGTCCGCATCGTCAAAGCCTGGGCCGGCTCCCTTACCGGCAAGGTGCCCCGGCAGGACCCTGACGCACGCATGGGCTGGCTGGTGATTCTGGGCAGCCTGCCCATCATCGTGCTGGGGCTGCTCTTCCAGGACCAGATCGAATCCGTGCTCCGCAGCATGTGGATCGTGGCCACCATGCTGATCGTCTTCGGCCTCATCCTCGCCGTGGCGGACGCAACCGGCGCCCAGAAGCGGGACCTGGCCCACCTGACCTACAAGCACGGCATGTTGTACGGACTGGCGCAGGCCCTGGCCCTTATTCCGGGCGTCTCCCGCTCCGGCGGAACCATCACCGCGGGCCTGCTGATGGGCTACACCCGTGAGGCCGCGGCACGGTACTCGTTCCTGCTGGCAATCCCCGCCGTTTTCGGCAGCGGGCTGTACCAGCTGTACAAGGTGGTCACCAAGGAAGGGATCTCCGGACCCTTCGGCCTTCCCGAAACTGCGCTTGCCACCGTCATCGCCCTGGTGGTGGGCTACGTCATCATCGGTTGGTTCCTGAAGTTCGTCTCCACCCGCAGCTACCGGCTCTTTGTCTGGTACCGGATCTTCCTGGGGCTCGCCCTCTACCTCCTCCTCGGTTTCGGCGTCATCAGCGCCTAGGACTAGGCTTGGCATGTGAAATCCTGGACTTCCCGCCCTGTGCCTGCCCTGCCCGGAAACATGCCCGCCATCCGCCTGTTCGACACCGCGGCGGGCCGCGACGTGGCACTGGAACCGGAGGCCCGGCCGTCCATGTACGTCTGCGGCATCACTCCCTACGACGCAACGCACATGGGGCATGCGGCCAGCTACGTGGCTTTTGACCTGCTGAACCGCGCCTGGCGCGATGCAGGCAGCGAAGTCTCCTACGTTCAGAACGTCACGGACGTGGACGATCCCCTGCTGGAACGCGCCACCGCCACCGGCGTCGACTGGCGCGACCTCGCCGCGGAACAGGTGGAACTCTTCCAGACCGACATGGAGGCGCTGAACGTCCTCGCGCCGGACAACTACGTCGGCGCCGTCGAATCCATCGGCCTGATCGTCCCCGAAGTGGAACGGCTGGTCAGCATGGGGCTGGCGTACCGGGTGGCAGGCACCAACGGCGAACCTGACGGGGACGTCTATTACGACGTCGAAGCCGCCGGCAAGCAGTCAACGGCACCTGATGCGTGGGCCCTGGGGTCCATTTCCCACCTGGGTGAAAGCGCCATGCTGGAGCTCTTCGCCGAGCGCGGCGGGGATCCGGGCCGCGCCGGTAAGCGGCAGGCCCTGGACCCGCTGCTCTGGCGGGTGGAACGGGAAGGGGAGCCGAGCTGGCCTGGTGGCAGCCTTGGACCGGGACGGCCGGGCTGGCACATTGAGTGCACCGTGATCGCACAGAAGTACCTCCCCGCGCCCTTCACCGTGCAGGGCGGCGGATCGGACCTGATTTTCCCGCACCACGAAATGGGCGCGGGCCACGCCTACTCACTGGCCGGCGTCCCGCTGGCCAAGCACTACGCCCATGCAGGGATGGTTGGGTTGGACGGCGAGAAGATGAGCAAGTCCAAAGGCAACCTGGTGCTGGTTTCGAAGCTCCGTGCTGCCGGGGAAGACCCGGCGGCCATCCGGCTGGCGATCCTGTCCCACCATTACCGTTCTGATTGGTCCTGGACTGACGAAGGCTTCGCTGCCGCGAAGGCAGACCTGGCGGCCTGGCGGACGGCGCTCGACCACGCCCCGGAGGGCTCGGGCCCGGCGCTGCTGGCCGGGATGCGCGAAGCGCTGGCAGCCGACCTGGATGCGCCTGCAGCGGTCGCCGCGGTGTCGCGCTGGGCCCGGGCAGCCAACGACGGCGGTGCTGCCGCCAGTGCCCCTGACGCAGCGCTGGTCAAGGACGCGGTTGACGCGCTCCTGGGGGTCCGGCTCTAGGAGTCGATCCACAGCAGCAGACGGGAAGGGCCTGGCGGGATCGCTCCCGGCCAGGCCCTTCCCGTTGAGGCAGTCAGTACGGCCGCATCAGGGCCGGTCCTGGCCCCGGCGCTTCAGGTAGCGCTCGAATTCACGGGCGATGGACTCGCCGCTGGCTTCGGGCAGGTCTGCGGTGTCCTTGGCTTCCTCCAATTGCCGGACGTACGCGGCAATTTCAGGATCCTCCGTGGCGAGTTCGTCCACGCCGCGCTCCCACGCATCAGCTTCCTCCGCCAGCTCGTGCGTGTCCAGCGGCACCTGGAGGAGCTCCTCGATCCGGTGCAGGAGGGCCAGCTGGGCTTTGGGGGAGGGCGCCTGGGCCACATAGTGCGGCACTGCGGCCCACAAGGACACGGTGGGGATGCCGGCCAGGAGGGCCACCTCTGACAGGACGCCCACGATCCCAACGGGGCCCTCATACTGTGAGGCTTCCAGGTTCATGCGCTCACGGAGCGGAGCGTCGTCCGAGGATGTGCTCACCGGGATTGGGCGGCTGTGCGGAACGTCGGCCAGGAGCGCCCCCACCAGCACCACGTAATCCACGTTCAGGGCCTCGGCATGGACCAGCAGCTCGGCCGTGTAGGCACGCCACTTATAGGACGGCTCCGTGCCCTGGACAAAGATGACGTCCACATTGGAGTTGGGGGCACTGGCCTTGTAGATCCGGGTGGAAGGCCACTTGATCTTCCGTTCACCGGCCGCGTTCCGGCGCACCGTGGGGCGGGTGAACTGGAAGTCGTAGTACTCGTCGGCATCGATGGAAGCGACTTTCTTGCCGCCCCACAATTTGTTCAGGTAGCGCAGCGAATCGCTGGCCGCTTCTCCGGCGTCGTTCCACCCCTCAAAGGCGGCAAGCATCACAGTTATGCGCTGTCCGTCAGCGACTGGCTGCAGGAACCGTTCCCGCTCGGGTCCGGCACCCTGTTCGGCGGTGTCTCCCTCGAAGCTATTCATTTCTTCACCCTACGTCCAAGCGGCTGGCCCGTGCAGGGAATGAAGCGCCACAAATCCCGCGAAACCCACCCGCTGGGCCGTCCGGCCGCGGCATATTCGCCGAGGGCGTAGCCCACAGCCACCGCCCAGCCACGCCCCGTAGACTGGCGGTATGCCAATTCCTGCCGCCAGTTCCCCGCTTAAAGCCGTCCTCTGGGACATGGACGGGACCATTGTGGACACCGAGCCATACTGGATCGCCGCGGAGCATGCGCTGGTGGAGGCCCACGGGGGAACGTGGAGCCATGACCAGGCAATGCAGTTGGTTGGCCAGTCGCTGACGTTTTCCGCCGGCCTGCTCCAGCAGGCCGGCGTCGAACTCGAAATCCGGGAAATTATCGACACCCTGACCGCCCAGGTGGTCAGCAGCGTCCAGCAGCAAGTGCCGTGGCGGCCCGGCGCACGTGAACTCCTTGAGGAACTTCACCTTGCCGGCGTGCGCTGCGCTTTGGTGACCATGTCAGAGGGTCCGTTGGCCCGCGAAGTGGTGGCCAGCCTTCCCCGTCCGTACTTTGACGTACTGGTTACCGGGGACACGGTGAGCCAGGGCAAGCCGCACCCCGAGGCGTACCTGACCGCCGTCGAACTCCTGCAGGAGGACGATCCCGACCTTGGAATCCACCACTGCGTAGCCCTTGAGGATTCCGTTCCGGGCGTGGCCGCGGCCGTGGCCTCCGGTGTGGCCACCGTGGCTGTCCCGCACATTGTTCCCCTCCCGGACAACGGCAGCTATGCGCTGTGGGATTCCCTGTCCGGCCGGGGCCTGGAGGAGCTGGAAGCCCTGCTCCTGCCGGCCGGTTCCACTGGGGCGGCCGCCTCGCCCGGTGGTCACCGTGGCTGAACCGGATACCGGACAGGGTCCCGCATCGGGCGCGCCAGCGCGCCGCTCGGGCATTCCCTTGGGGCGCATCGCCGGCGTTCCGGTGGTGCTGGCATACTCGTGGTTTGTGATCGCGGCCTTCACGGTGATCGTCTACGGGCCGGTACTTGCGCGGAACAACCCCATGCTGGGCGCCACCGCCTATGTGGTGGCGTTCGCCTATGCCGTGTTGCTGCTCATTTCCGTCCTTGTCCACGAACTCGCCCACGCCCTGACGGCAAAAATCTACGGCTGGCCCACCCAAAAGATCGTCCTCAACCTCTGGGGCGGCCACACCCAGTTTGAAAGCTTCACCTCTTCTCCGGGCCGGTCGTTGCTTGTTGCTTTGGCCGGGCCGGCCGCAAACTTCGTCCTGGCCGGCGGAGCGTGGCTGGTGCTCAGCACCAACAGCCTGGGCAGCGTGGCCGAAATCCTGACGAACATCTTCATGTGGGCCAACTTCCTCATCGGTGTCTTCAACGTCCTGCCGGGCCTTCCACTCGACGGCGGCCGGCTGGTCGAATCCATCGTCTGGAAAGCCACCGGCAGCCAGGCGAAAGGCACCGTGGCGGCCGGGTGGGGCGGCCGGATCATCGTCCTCGCCATCGGCTACTGGTTCCTCCTTCGTCCGTTCCTCGCCGGCGACCAGCCCGAATTCAGCCTCCTGATGATCACCATCCTGGTGGGCGGGTTCCTGTGGATGGGCGCATCCGCATCCATCCAGCAGGGCACCCTGCGCGGGCGGCTCCCACTGGTCAGCGCCGCAGCATTGTCGACGCCGGCTGCCGGCGTTCCCTCCAGCGGTACGGTCCGGGACGCCCTCCGCCTGGGCGCAGCAGGAACAAGATCCGTGGTGGTTTGCGGCCCCGACGGACGGCCGGAAGGCGTGGTGGACACGGGCGCCCTTGCAGCCGTGCCCGGTTCAGCGGCAGATACGACCCCCGTCACCGCCGTCTCGTTTCCCCTGGCCGCCGGCGCCTATATTCCGGAGTGGTCCAAGGGGCAGGAACTGATCCAGTTCCTCTCCCAGCTTGAGGGACGCCACTACGCCGTGGTTGACCACAACGGAACCGTTACGGGTTTGCTGACGCAGGAAGCCGTCCTGGCCGCCATCACCGGGAAGCGCCTGCGCAACGATAGGCACCCCCAAGGCCAGAACCGGTAGAGTTACCTGCCGGTCGTGCATTGCCACCGCACGTAGCCGCGTCCCTGGGAGCATCAGGCAGCGGCACAACAGGTTTACAGGAGCGAGGAAGAAACATGAGCAGCGAAACTGCCGTCAACGACGCCAAGGGAGCAGCGCAAGCCGGTGCTGCCGCCAGCGGCTCGCAGCCGGTGGGCGCTGCCCGTCGCCGGGGCCCATTCCGGGAGGGCGAACGCGTCCAACTGACCGACGAGCGTGGCCGGATGAACACCATCACCCTGGAACGCGGCGGCGCATTCCACACCCACCGCGGATTCCTGAACCACGACGAAATCATTGGCCAGGTGGACGGCTCAGTGGTGGTGAACAACGTGGGCCAGCAGTACCAGACCCTCCGGCCCCTGCTCTCGGACTTTGTGCTGTCCATGCCGCGCGGCGCCGCCGTCGTATATCCCAAGGACGCCGGCCAGATCGTCACCATGGCGGACATCTTCCCCGGCGCACGCGTCGTGGAAGCCGGCGTGGGCTCGGGGGCCCTCTCCATTTCCCTGCTCCGCGCGGTGGGGGACAACGGCTACCTGCACTCCTTCGAAAGGCGTGAGGAGTTCGCGGACATCGCCCGCGGCAACGTGGAAACCATCTTCGGTGGCCCCCACCCCGCGTGGCAGATCTCCCTCGGTGACTTCCAGGAGGAAGTGGTGAAGGCCGAGGCGCCCGGCTCCGTGGACCGCGTGGTCCTGGACATGCTGGCGCCATGGGAATGCCTCGACGCCGTCGCCACCGTGCTCGCGCCCGGCGGCGTCTGGATCAACTACGTCGCCACGGTCACCCAACTCTCCCGCACGGCCGAAGCCATCCGCGCGGACGGACGCTTCACCGAACCCGATGCCTGGGAGTCGATGGTCCGCGGGTGGCACCTTGAAGGACTGGCCGTGCGCCCCGACCACCGGATGGTGGCCCACACAGGGTTCCTGCTGGTCACCCGGCGGTTGGCAGACGGCGTCACCGGGATTTCGGTCAAGCGCCGCCCGTCCAAGACCGAGTTCAACGAAGAGGACGTCAACGCCTGGACGCCAGGAGCGGTGGGGGAGCGGGCGGTGTCCGACAAGAAGCTCCGGCGGGCCGCCCGTGACGCCATCGCGGGGACCAACGTCGTGGACAACCGCGAGATTACGAACTAGTCCATATTTCGGGAGCCTCCATCCCTACCCGGCCTCTTGGGACTAATGTCTTAAGAGAAGCGCAGGAAGGGGCTGATACATCATGGAGACACCAAACCAGGACTCCGGACGTACACCGGCAGAGCAGTCTGCCGCCAACGACCTCTCGGTTGCTGACCGCCAGGTCAACATACTTCGGGACAAGCTCAGGCACATCGACCGCCAGTTGGCAGCGGCAACGCAGAACAACTCGAAGCTGGTCAGCATGCTTGAGACGGCGAAGGCAGAGATTCTCCGCCTGAAGAACGCCCTGGACCAGGAAGGGCAACCGCCCTACAGCTTCGGCACCATCCTCCAAATCAACCCGAAACGGCAGCCCGCCCCCGGCAACAGCGGCCAGGCTGCCACCGAGGAATCGGTGGACATCTTCAACGCGGGCCGGAAGATGCGCGTGGGCATCAGCCCGCTGGTCAACATCAACCAGCTTGCGGTCGGCCAGGAAGTGCTGCTGAACGAGGCACTCCTGATCGTCGCGGGGTTGGGCTACGAGCGGGCAGGTGAGCTGGCCACCCTGAAGGA
This sequence comes from Pseudarthrobacter sp. CC12, assembly GCF_039907755.1. NCBI lineage: Bacteria > Bacillati > Actinomycetota > Actinomycetes > Micrococcales > Micrococcaceae > Pseudarthrobacter > Pseudarthrobacter sp. CC12. The sequence continues at coordinate 164,274 of NZ_JARDJH010000002.1, forward strand.
AATGCTTGGACGGGACCGCGCCCTTGTGGTTGGCCGCGCGGACGAAGAACGCGTTGTCCGGCTCTCCGGTGCGCTCCTTTCCGAAAAACTGCGGGTCGGCGATGCCCTCTCCGTCGATTCCCGGACCGGATACGCGCTGGAGAAGGTTCCCCGCTCAGAGGTGGAAAACCTTGTCCTCGAGGAAGTTCCGGACATCACGTACGAGGACATCGGCGGCCTTGGCCCCCAGATCGAGCAGATCAGGGACGCCGTGGAACTGCCGTTCCTGCACCCGGACCTCTACCGTGAGCACGGCCTCAAGGCTCCCAAGGGCATCCTGCTGTATGGCCCTCCCGGCTGCGGCAAGACCCTGATTGCCAAGGCCGTTGCCAACTCGCTCGCGGCCCGCGCCGCGGAGCGGTCCGGGAATGTCGACCTGAAGAGCTACTTCCTGAATATCAAGGGCCCGGAACTCCTTGACAAGTACGTTGGCGAGACCGAGCGGCACATCCGCCTGATCTTCGCCCGCGCCCGGGAGAAGGCCTCGGACGGCAGCCCCGTCGTGGTGTTCTTCGACGAAATGGACTCGCTGTTCCGCACCCGCGGCACCGGCATTTCGTCCGACGTCGAAACCACCATTGTGCCCCAGCTCCTCAGCGAGATCGACGGCGTCGAGCGCCTGGACAACGTGATCGTGATCGGCGCATCCAACCGCGAGGACATGATCGATCCCGCCATCCTCCGGCCCGGCCGGCTTGACGTGAAGGTCAAGATCCAGCGGCCCGATGCGGAGGCAGCGGCCGACATCTTCAACAAATACATCACGCCGGACCTGCCATTCCACGAATCAGACCTGGCCGAACACAACGGTGATGTCCAGGCAACCGTCGACGCCATGGTCCAGCGCACCGTGGAGGCGATGTACTCCACCGACAAATCCAACGAATTCCTCGAGGTCACCTACGCCAACGGTGACACGGAAATGCTGTACTTCAAGGACTTCAACTCCGGTGCCGTGGTGCAGAACGTGGTGGACAGGGCCAAGAAGTATGCCATCAAGGACCTGCTGACATCACACCAGAAAGGTCTCCGGATCGAGCACCTGCTGCGCGCCGTGGTGGACGAATTCCGTGAGCACGAAGACATGCCCAACACCACGAACCCAGATGACTGGGCACGCATCTCCGGAAAGAAGGGTGAACGGATTACCTATATCCGCACCATCGTGCAGGGCAAAGCCGGCCAGGAGCCCGGCAAGTCCATCGAGACAATGCCCACTACTGGACAGTATCTGTGACGGGTTCACAGGGATCCGCCGGCGGGGAGGCCCTCCCCGCCGGCGGGGCCATGCGGGTTATGGGGGCAGAAACGGAATACGGAATCCACGCTCCGTCAGCCCCTTCTGCCAACGCCACCATGATGAGCGCCCGCGTGGTCCAGGCCTACGCGCAGGTCACCCGGCAGCGGGCGGCCGGCGGGGCAGAGACGCGTTGGGACTACACGGATGAGGAGCCTTTGCACGATGCCCGCGGCTGGACAGTTGACCGCGGTGCCGCCCATCCCTCCCAGCTGACGGACCAGCCGCCGGTGCTCGATGCGGAGGCGGTGGCTTTGGCCTACGGCCGCGAGGAACTGGAGCTCGACGGCCAGGACGAGTCGGGGACGCTCCTGATGAACATGGTCCTCGGCAACGGCGCGCGGCTCTATGTCGACCACGCCCACCCCGAGTACTCCAGCCCCGAGGTAACGAACCCCCGGGACGCTGTGGCCTGGGACGCCGCCGGTGACCTTGTGGGCCTGGCGGCCGTGCGCCGACTGGCAGCCGACCCGACCCTGCCGCCGGTCAATCTCTACAAAAACAACACGGACAACAAATCGGTTTCCTACGGCTCGCACGAAAACTACCTCATGCCCCGGTCCGTACCGTTCGGGGACATTGTGCGCGGGCTGACACCGTTTTTCGTCAGCCGGCAGGTGGTGTGCGGGGCAGGCCGGCTGGGTATCGGTCAGGACAGCTCCATCCCTGGCTTCCAGATCAGCCAGCGCGCCGACTTCTTCGAAGCAGAGGTGGGCCTGGAAACGACCATCCGCCGGCCCATTATCAACACCCGGGATGAGCCCCATTCCACCGCTGACAAGTACCGGCGCCTGCACGTCATCATCGGGGACGCCAACCTCAGCCAGGTGTCCAACTACCTCAAGTTCGGCACCACCGCCCTGGTCCTCAGCCTGGTCGAAGCCGGGCTGGCTCCGAAAATCGAGGTATATGAGCCCGTCACCGCCCTCAAAACGGTGAGCCACGATACGTCCCTGACTGCCAAAATCCGGTTGCTGGACGGCAGGCGCGTCACAGCACTGGATCTCCAGTGGATGTACCACGAGGCCGCCGCCAAACTTGCGCAGGACACCGGTGTGGGCGATGCCGTGGACGGCGACGGACACACCCATGAGGTCCTGGAACGGTGGGCGTCTGTCCTCACCCAGCTCGACAGCGACAGGGCCGCGGCGGCCACCGCGGTGGAATGGCTGGCCAAGCTCTCCCTTTTGGACGGTTACCGCCAGCGCGACGGCCTGGACTGGAGCGACGCCCGGCTGGGCCTTGTCGACCTGCAGTGGGCCGACATCAGGCCCGAGAAGGGCCTCTACTACCGCCTGCTGTCCAGGAACCGGATGCAACGGGTGGTGGATGATTCCGCCATCGCAGCTGCCGTGGCGGAGCCACCGGCGGATACCCGGGCGTTCTTCCGGGGCAAGTGCATCAGCAGCTTTGGCAAGGATGTGGTGGGGGCAAGCTGGGATTCGGTCATCTTCGACGTGCCCGGCTACGGGAGGCTTCAGCGGGTGCCCACCCGTGAGCCACTGAGGGGAACCAAAGCCCTGACTGGAGCGTTGTTTGAGCGCTACCGGGAAGCGGGACCGTTCCTGGGTGAACTGCTGGGACGCAACAGCACTCCGCCTGCGGCGTAAACAGCGCCGGAACGCCCGTCCCGTGGCAGGATGGGCATATCGGAGGATCCGCCGGATCCACCGACGGAAGAAAGAGGGAAACCAATGGCAGGCCAGGAGCAGCAGCAGCCGCAGTCACGTGACACCCAGGTCGACGAAGACATCCCCGAAGCACCCCCGGCAGCACCGGAGGCGCAGGCCTCGGCATCCACCGAAGGCGTGGATGACCTGCTCGACGAGATCGACGGCGTCCTCGAATCCAACGCCGAAGAGTTCGTCCGGGCATTCGTCCAAAAGGGCGGCCAGTAACCCGGACCGCTGGGTGGCTGAAGCCGCGGAAGGCCGGGATCTGTACCGACGTTGTGAGTACCACATTCAAGGAGTGATGAGTGCAGGAATCAACCGCCAACCAGGTAGCCGCCAACGCCACCTCGTCCTTTACCGAACACCTGCAGCGGGACCGGCCTGAGCTGTTGCCCTTCAGCCGGCCCCTCCCGGGAGGTGCGTCAACCGCTGCGCCGGTCCAGGTTCCCCATGCCACCACCATCGTTGCCATGAGCTACGGCGGCGGCGTCCTGATGGCGGGCGACAGGCGGGCCACCATGGGAAACGTCATTGCCAGCAGGCACATCGAGAAAGTCTTCCCGGCTGACCATTTCTCCGTCCTGGGCATCGCCGGAACTGCCGGCATAGCCATTGACCTGACGCGGCTGTTCCAAGTTGAACTTGAGCATTACGAAAAGATTGAAGGCACCCAGCTCAGCCTTGAAGGCAAGGCGAACCGTCTGGGTGCCATGATCAGAGGCAACCTCCCCCTGGCCCTGCAGGGACTTGCAGTGGTGCCCCTGTTCGCCGGATTCGACATCAGCGCCGGCGTTGGCCGCCTGTTTTCCTACGACGTCACCGGCGGCAGGTATGAGGAACACGAACACCACACCGTCGGCTCCGGCTCCGTGTTCGCCCGCGGTGCCCTGAAGAAGCTTTGGCGGCCCAACCTGAACCCGGAGCAGGCCCTCTCCGTTGCCGTGGAGTCTCTGTATGACGCCGCCGACGACGATTCGGCAACGGGCGGTCCGGATACAGTCCGCCAGTTGTGGCCGGTGGTGTACACGGTTGACAGGACCGGAGCCCGGCGCGTCCCTGAAGCCGAACTCGCGGCGGCCTCGCGCAGCGTAATCGAAGCGCGCACCATCGCCGGACGGGAGGCCTGAGATGACCCAGCAGTTCTATGTCTCACCTGAACAGCTAATGAAGGACCGCGCGGACTTCGCGCGGAAAGGCATCGCGCGGGGCCGCTCCGTAGTGGTCATCAGCTGCGCCGACGGCATCGCCCTCGTAGCCGAGAATCCGTCGCCGTCCCTGCACAAAATCGGGGAAATCTACGACAAAATCGCGTTCGCCGCCGTCGGCAAGTACAACGAATTCGAAAGCCTCCGCCAGGCCGGAGTGCGCTACGCCGATGTGAGGGGCTACTCCTACGACCGTGAGGATGTGACCGCGCGGGGCTTGGCCAGCGTGTACGCCCAAAGCCTGGGAGCCGTCTTCACCGCCGAGCAAAAGCCCTTCGAGGTGGAACTCGCAGTCGCCGAAGTTGGACCCACGCAGGCCGAGGACCATCTCTACCGGCTTACCTTCGACGGTTCGATCGCCGACGAACACAGCTTTGTCGTCATGGGTGGACAGGCTGAGAAAGTGTCATCCGCCATCGGGGAAGGGTGGCAGTCCTCGCTGGGCTTCGCCGATGCCGTGAGGCTGGCACTGAAGGGACTTACCCCCGCCCAGGAGGGGGACCAGCCGGCGGCACCGTTGCCGCCGGGTGCACTGGAAGTCGCCGTCCTGGACCGGGTCTCCGAAAACTCCCGCGGCACCCGGCGTGCCTTCCGCCGGCTGAACGACGCGGACATCACCGCACTGCTGGCCTAGGAGGACCACATGGACAAGAGAATCTTCGGTATCGAAACCGAGTTTGGGATCTCCTACTCGAGCCCCGACTCGAGACCTCTTGCGCCGGAGGAGGTGGCCCGGTACCTGTTCCGCAAGGTGGTCAGCTGGGGGCGCTCGTCAAATGTGTTCCTCACCAACGGTTCACGGCTGTACCTCGATGTCGGGTCGCATCCGGAATACGCCACGGCCGAGTGCGACGACCTTGCCCAGCTGATCGCGCATGACCGGGCCGGCGAACTCATTCTCGACGACCTCGTGGATGAGGCCCAGGCACGCCTCGCTGCCGAAGGCTTTAACGGGACCGTGTACCTGTTCAAGAACAACACCGACTCGGCCGGAAACTCCTACGGCAGCCACGAGAATTACCTGATTCCCCGGCGCGGCGAGTTCTCCCGCCTGGCAGAAATCCTGATTCCGTTCCTGGTCACCCGCCAGCTCATAGCCGGCGCGGGAAAGATCCTGAAGACGCCCCACGGTGCCACGTATGCGTTCTCCCAGCGTGCCGACCACATCTGGGAGGGCGTCTCGTCCGCCACCACCCGGTCCCGGCCCATCATCAACACCAGGGACGAACCGCATGCCGATGCCGAGTTCTATCGGCGGCTGCACGTGATCGTGGGCGACTCCAACATGTCCGAGGCCACCGCGCTGATGAAAGTCGGCACCGTGGACCTGGTCCTTCGAATGATCGAGGCCGGGGTAATCATGCGCGACATGCGGATGGAGAACCCCATCCGAAGCATCCGGGAAATCTCCCACGACCTCAGTGGCCGCGCGCTGGTCCGCCTGGCCAACGGACGGCAGCTCACCGCACTTGAAATCCAGCAGGAGTACCTGACCAAGGTCACAGCCTTCGTCCAGGAGCGCGGCGCCCACAACCCGCATGTTCCCCTGATCCTGGACCTGTGGGAGCGAACGCTCCGTGCGATCGAGTCCGGAGACGCCAGTGGGATCGATACCGAAATCGACTGGGCCATCAAGAAAAAGCTGATGGACAACTACCGCGAACGGCACAACCTGGGCCTGGAGGCCCCCCGGATTGCCCAGCTCGACCTGACGTACCACGACATCTCCCGCAGCCGCGGGCTGTACTACCTGCTGCAGTCCCGGGGTGCGGTGCGTCGTATTGTCGACGACACCGTGATCAAGGGAGCCGTGGACGCACCGCCGCAAACAACGCGCGCCAAGCTGCGCGGCGACTTCGTCCGCCGTGCGCAGGAACTGGGACGCGACTACACCGTGGACTGGGTGCACCTGAAGCTCAACGACCGCGCGCATCAGACAATCCTTTGCAAAGATCCCTTCCGCAGCGTTGATGAGCGCGTGGATGCCCTGTTGGACTCTATGGGCTGACGTCCAGCTTCAGGGTCTATTCTGGATAAGGTCCTTTTTAAAGGGACCTTCTACGGCGTTGTCCGCAGCCATGCGGAAAGCCGTGTCCACCCTGCCCCGACGAAAGTTTTACTACGTGCGCCGACTACTAGCAATCCTCCTTCCCGGCCTGCTGCTCCTGACCGCCTGCGGAGGCACAGCCCCGCAGCCTGAGCCAAGCAGCCAGTCCGCCGGGGAGACTGCAAAGTTCGACTCCCTCAAGCTGACTGACAACGGGGACAAGAAGGCCCCGGGTGTGGACTTCGACAAGCCCCTGGCCGTCACCCAGCCCACCATCAAGGTGGTTTCCGAAGGCAGCGGCGACACCGTCAAGGCAAACCAGGTAGCCAAGATCTCCATCCTGGCCGTCAACGGTTCGGATGGCTCCCAACTGGAGGACACGTTCCCCAATGAGCCGGAAAGCCTGGAGCTGAACGACGAGCTGAAGACCAGCAGTGCCGTGATCTACAACGCGTTCGTCGGTGCAAAGGTTGGCTCCAGCCTTGCCCTGGCCGTCCCTGCCCAGCAGAGTGCACCCTCGGCCAGCCCGAGCCCGTCAGATGGCGCGAGCCCCAGCCCCAGCGCAGCAGCCGGGCCATCCCAGCTGCTGATCATCAAGGTCCTTTCCGCCTCGGACCCCACCCCCGTCCTCGACAAGCCTCAGGGTGACGCGGTGACGCCGCCGGCCGGGCTGCCGACTGTGACGGAAAAAGACGGCGTCCCGGAGATCAACGTCGCAGGGGCACCCGCTCCCACCGCCCTGGTCTCGCAGGACCTGATCAAGGGCACGGGCGCCGCCGTCAAGGAATCCGACACGCTCACCGTGAACTACGTTGGCGTCAATCTCTCCGACGGCACCAAATTCGACTCCAGCTTCGACCGCGGCCAGCCGGCCACTTTCCCGCTCTCGGGCGTCATCAAAGGCTGGACCCAGGGCCTCGCGGGTAAGACTGTGGGCTCCCGCGTCCTGCTTGTCATCCCCAAGGACCTGGCTTACGGAGACGCCGGCCAGGGCCAGGCAAAGGGCGACCTTGTCTTCGTAGTGGACATCCTCGGGGTCAAGTAGCAAGACTTACAGGGACGCCGCGTCCTTCGCGGCACCCATCACCACGCACTCATTAGGAGCAAGCATGTCGTTTGGACAGCGGGAATTCGACCGCCAGAAGCCCGAGATCGACTTCCCGGAAGGCGACGTCCCCACGGAACTCGTCATCACGGACCTCATCGAGGGTGACGGTAAGGAAGCCAAAGCAGGGGACACCGTCTCCACCCACTACGTCGGCGTCGCCTGGTCCACGGGCGAAGAATTCGACGCCTCCTGGGGCCGCGGCGCACCGCTGGACTTCCGGGTCGGTGTCGGCCAGGTCATCCAGGGCTGGGACCAGGGCCTGCTGGGCATGAAGGTCGGCGGCCGCCGCCGCCTGGAGATCCCCTCAGAACTGGCATACGGCTCCCGTGGAGCCGGTGGAGCGATCAAGCCCAACGAGGCACTGATTTTCGTCGTGGACCTCGTCGCCGTCCGCTGAGGCGGCAGCACAAGCAGAAACTGATCGCACCGCAAAGCGCGGCAGCAGGGGGGACACCCTCCCGTGCTGCCGCGCTTTCTGCTTTCACCCGGGGAGTTTAGTAACGTAACCAAGGTGTCCGTATCCCGTACTGAACGACTCCTCAACCTGCTGATTGCGCTGCTCAATACCCGCTACGGACTGCGCCGCAGTGAATTGCGGGAAAAGGTCTACCACGACACCTCCGGCAACGACGTCGCGTTCGGGCGCATGTTCGAGCGGGACAAGAACGACCTTAGGGCCATGGGGTTCGAGGTTGAGACCCTGACGGACCTCGGCTGGAGCGAGGATGACCCCGCCACGACGAGGTACCGGATCGGCAAGGAATCCAGCCGGCTCCCGGACGTCCAGCTGGGACCGGAGGAATGGACAGTCCTCCTGCTGGCCTCCCAACTCTGGGAGCGAGCGGCGCTGGGGACAGCCGCCCAAAGCGCCCTCCGCAAGCTCCAGGCTTCGGGAAGGCTGGCCGAGGTGGAACTGCCGGCCGGCGTCCAGCCGCGCATCAAACCCGTCGGCCAGGCCTTCGATGACATCGTTGCCGCCATGCACGCCCGCCATCCAGTCAGCTTCACGTACCTCGCCGGAAGCACCGGCAAAGAGGAGGAACGGACCGTTGAGCCGTGGGGCCTGGGCAGCCGTTTCGGCCAGTGGTACCTCATGGGCTATGACCGGGCCCGCAACGCTCCCCGCCATTTCCGGCTGTCGCGCCTCACCAGCGCCGTGGCCGTCCTCAACAAAGAGCACTACCGGCCGCCAGCAGGCTTCAACATCCGCGCCGAACTGGCCCGGCTGCCGGAACTGCCGCTGCGCACCGCCGTCGTTGACGTCAGGCAGGGGCGCCTGCTGGCGCTGCGCCGACGGGCCATGGACGGCCGCGCAGACCAGGGTGCCGGAACGCCCGACGACGGCTGGGACCGGCTGGTCCTCGAGTACCGCGACCCGGAAGTCCTCGCCGAAGAGCTGGCCAGCTATGGCCCCGATGCCCTGGCAGTGGAGCCCGCGGAGCTGGCAGCGGCAGTGCGGCGCCGGCTGCAGGCTGCCGCCGACTTCACCGCCGCGCCCGTCCCCGCCTACGCGTTCTCCGATACCCGGCCCCGGGCAGCCCGAAAGGGGACCTCGGAGGACCAGCTCAAGCGCATGCTGCAGTTGGTCCCGTTCCTGGTCCATAACCAGGGCCTGCACATCCGGGACGTCGCAGAGCATTTTGGCGTCACCAGGGAAGAGCTCGAGGCCGACCTGCGGATCCTCATTTGCTCAGGTTTGCCCGAGGGTTATCCTGACGATCTCCTCGACATCCAGTGGGACGACGACCACGTGTACATCACCCAGGACCTCGACCTGAACAAGCCCGTTCGCTTCACCGTGGCGGAGGCATGTGCCCTGCTGACCGGACTTGAAACCCTGAACACCCTGCCCGGCCTGCCCGGCGGAGGCGCCCTGGAATCGGTCACGCTGAAGCTGCTGGCCGCCGCCGGCGAGGAAGGACTCGGCGCCGCCTCCATTGCAGGGCCGCAGGTGGCTCCCGCGGACGCTGCCACCCATGCCACGGTCCGCCAGGCAATCGAGTCCGGTTCCCAGCTCCACCTGTCCTACCTCGCGCCGCAGCGGGACGCGGTGACTGAGCGTGACGTAGACCCCCTGCGGCTCTACTCCCTGGACAACACCTGGTATTTCGAAGCGTGGTGCCATTTGGTGGACGGACTGCGGAACTTCCGGCTGGACCGGGTCCAGGAGGTGCGCCCCAACGGCCGGCCCGCCGCCACGCACGGGCCGCCGGCGGGAGGGGCCCCCGCCAAGCTCTTCACGGCGAACGACGACGACACGACAGTCACCGTCCAGCTCACCCGGCAGGGCAGGGGGTTGGCGGAGGACTACTACGCGGAGCGCACGGCGGAGTTGCCCGACGGCGGATTAGTTGCCGAAATCAGGTTCGGCAACACGGCGTGGCTGCCGATGTTCGTGGCCCAGCACGGAGGTATGGTCCGCATTCTGGCACCTGCTGGGCTGGCTGACGCCGCGCGGGGGTGGCTGGCGGCCTCGTTGGACAGGTACGCCGGATAGACTTCACAGCATGCCTTGGTGGTCCTGGATTCTTATATGGGTGGCACTCGTCGCAGTGTCCGTACTGTTTTACGTCCTTCTGGGCATCCGTCTCTTCCGCCAGTTCATGGCGACGGTAAAGGATCTCAGCGCTGCGGGTGAAAAGCTGGGACACCTGGCCCCCGTTGATCTTGAGGAATCCACGGAGACGCGACCGGCCCCGCCCGGTTCTGCCGTTTTTGCCTCACCCGCCGCGATGCGACATGATTACGAGGCATCCAAATCGGCCCGGCGCGAAGAACGCCGCCGCCGGCGAGTGCAGCGCAAGAAGGACCGGGGCCAGCCGCAGGCGCTCGGAGATCTCGACTTCACATAGAAGTAGGATGTAGTTAGAGGAAAGGATTTCCCGTGGGAAGACTCTTTGATGGCCCTTGGCCGATCGTCATTATCATCGTTGTTGCTTTGCTTCTCTTCGCCGCCCCCAAGCTTCCGGCCATGGCCCGCAGCCTGGGCCAGTCCATGCGGATTATCAAGTCCGAGGTCAAGGAAATGAAGAACGACGGCAAAGCCGACACCACCACTGAGGCTTCCGGCCCGGTGGAAGGCACCATCGTGAACCACCCCAAGGCGAAGCCCGGTGAGCCGACTGACGGCACTGACGTTCCGCCGTCCACCCGCGCCTGACCTACCGTGGCACTGTCGCGGGCCCGTAAAGCCAATCCTGAGGGGCGAATGTCCCTCTGGGAACACCTCAATGAGCTGAAGAACCGGCTGATCAAGTCGGCTATCGGCGTCGTTATCGGCGGCATTGGGGGCTGGATACTTTACGATCCGCTGTTGAAGGCCCTCGCCGAACCGGTAAACCGGATTTCGAATGAAACCGGGGGCCTGGCGGCCATCAACTTCGGCACCATAGCGTCGCCCTTCGACTTCAAGCTGCAGATGTCGCTCCTCATTGGGGCCGTCATCTCCAGCCCCATCTGGATCTACCAGCTCTGGGCCTTCATTACTCCGGGGCTTACCTCCAAGGAACGGCGCTACACGCTGGGCTATATGGCAGCTGCAATTCCGCTCTTCCTCGCCGGAATCTGGGTGGGCTGGCTCGTGGTTCCGCAGGTGGTCCACGCGCTGACCCAATTCACGCCGGCAGGTTCCTCCAGCGTAATAGATGCCAGGACCTACATCGAATTCGTCACCCGCATGGTGCTGATGCTGGGCCTGGCCTTCCTCGTCCCCGTGGTGCTGGTCGGCGTCAACATGGCCGGCATCGTGTCCGGCCGCACCATCCTGAAGGCCTGGCGCATCACCGTTTTCCTGGTGTTCGTCCTGGCAGCCATCGCAGCACCGGGTGCGGATGCCATCTCCATGTTCATGCTGGCCGGCCCATTGCTGGCGCTCTTCTTTGCAGCGATCGGCATTTGCATCATGAACGACAAGCGCCGGGAACGCCGTGAGGCCAGGCACGTCGAGGAGACCGAAGCCACTGCCGACATCGCCACCCCCAGCAGTGAACTTAAGAAGCTCTAGCCTGCCGCTAGGCTTGGGGTATGTCCTCCACCACCGGACCCTTCTCCGCCGGCCCCGTCGATCCCGATGAACTTTCGCCAGCCGAGAGGTACCGTGCCAGCGCCGAGCGCCGGGCAGAGGCGGCCACCTACCTCGGACAGTTTTCCCGGACGCTTGAGTTCGAGCTTGATGACTTCCAGCGCGAAGCCTGCCGTTCTTTGCAGGAGGGCAGGGGAGTCCTGGTGGCTGCCCCTACCGGAGCCGGCAAGACCATCGTGGGGGAGTTTGCCATCTACCTCGCTCTCCAGCGGGGCCTGAAGGCCTTCTACACCACCCCCATCAAGGCGCTCAGCAACCAGAAGTTCAGTGAACTGAGCCAGAAATACGGCGCGGACAACGTGGGCCTCCTGACTGGGGACACCAGCATCAACGGGGACGCGCAGGTGGTGGTCATGACCACCGAGGTCCTCCGGAACATGCTGTACGCGGACTCAGCCACGTTGGGCGACCTGGGCTACGTGGTCATGGACGAGGTCCACTACCTTGCCGACCGGTTCCGCGGAGCAGTCTGGGAAGAAGTCATCATCCACCTGCCCAGTGAGGTCCAGGTCGCTTCGCTGAGCGCCACCGTTTCGAACGCCGAGGAATTTGGTGCCTGGCTGGATACTGTCCGGGGGGACACCGACATCATCGTCTCCGAACACCGGCCGGTGCCACTGTGGCAGCACGTCATGGTGGGGCGGCAGATTATGGACCTGTTCGCGGGGGAAACCACGTTTGACGAGATCGCCCCGCCAGTGGATGAAGAGGGACAGCCACCTGCTACGTCCGTGAACCCGGCCGGGACCGCCAAGGGGCGCGGCTTCGACGTCAATCCTGACCTGCTCTCCGTTGCGCGCAGCGAAAGCCAGCAAAGCTTCCGGAGCCGCCCCGGCGGCCGGGGGCAGCGTGGCCGCCGGGGGTACGAGCGGCCGGGCCGGGGAGAGTCGACCGGAGTGCGCCCTGCCAGCCGGCCCCAGGTCATTGCAAGCCTGGACCGGATGGACCTGCTGCCGGCTATCACCTTTATCTTCTCCCGCGCGGGGTGCGAAGCCGCGGTCGCTCAATGCGTAGGGTCCGGCCTGTGGCTCACCACCGAGAAGGAACAGCGGATTATCGCCCAGCGTGTGGACGAGGCCGGGCAGGACATCCCGCCGGACGATCTCGACGTCCTGGGATTCTGGACTTGGCGTGATGGCCTCCTCCGGGGCTTTGCTGCCCACCACGCCGGCATGCTGCCCACCTTCAAGGAAGTTGTCGAAAAGCTGTTCGCCGATGGCCTGGTGAAAGCCGTTTTCGCCACTGAGACCCTGGCCTTGGGCGTCAACATGCCTGCCCGCTCGGTAGTGCTGGAAAAACTGGACAAGTTCAACGGCGAAGCCCACGTGGATATAACGGCGGGCGAATACACCCAACTGACCGGAAGGGCCGGCCGGCGGGGGATCGACGTCGAAGGCCATGCCGTGGTGCTGTGGCAGCCCGGGACGGACCCGACGGCGGTGGCCGGCCTGGCGTCCCGGCGAACCTATCCGCTGAACTCGAGTTTCCGGCCCACCTACAACATGAGCATCAACCTTTTGGCACAGTTCGGGCGTGCCCGGGCCCGCGAGATACTTGAGTCCTCGTTTGCCCAGTTCCAAGCTGACCGCTCGGTGGTTGGGCTGGCCCGGCAGGTGCGCAGCCGGGAGGAGTCGCTTGCCGGCTACGCCAAATCGATGACCTGCCATTTGGGTGACTTCACTGAGTATGCCCGGCTGCGCCGGGAACTTTCCGATGCCGAGAGCGCCACCTCCCGGACCAAGTCCCGCGTCCAGAAATCGCTCAGCGGCGACTCCCTGGCCCGCCTCCTGCCCGGGGACGTGGTAAACGTTCCCGGCGGACGTGCCCCCGGGCCCGCCGTCGTCCTTAGTTCCGACCACGGAAGCCGTGAACCCCGGCCGGCCGTACTCACCCTGGACAACCAGCTGCGCCGGATTGGAACCGATGACCTGGAGGGACCTATCGCGCCGGTTACCCGGGTCCGGATTCCCAAGTCCTTTAATGCAAAGGTGCCAAAATCGCGCCGGGACCTGGCATCCTCCGTCCGCAACGCCCTGCGCGAAAACCGTCCTCCGGCTCCCGGGCAGAACCGCAACCATGACTTCGGCCGTGGCGCCGCCCTCCCCAACCAGGAGCGGCGGATCGCCGATCTGCGCCGGGCCCTCAAAGCCCATCCCTGCCACGGGTGCAGCGAACGCGAAGACCATGCCCGGTGGTCGGAACGCTGGTGGAAGCTGCGGCGCGAAACGGATGGCCTGGTCCGCCAGATCCAGGGCCGCACCAACACCATCGCCAAGACCTTCGACCGGGTCTGCGACGTCCTTTCCGCGTACGGCTACCTGGAAGACGCCGGAGAGGGCCGGCTGAACATCAGCCCTGACGGCCAGCGGCTGCGCCGGATCTACGGTGAAAAGGACCTGCTGATCTCCCAGTCCTTGCGGCTGGGCGCGTTCGATGACCTGGACGCGGCGGAAGTGGCTGCCCTGGCCAGCGTCCTGGTCTACCAGGCTAAACGCGAAGACAGGGGCCTGCGGCCGCGCATGCCCAGTGTCTCCCTGGAGACCTCGGTGGACATCGTGGTTAAGGAATGGTCCGTTCTCGAAGACGTGGAAGAGGAGAACAAGCTTCCGCTGACAGGCGAACCTGAACTCGGCCTCGTGTGGCCGCTGTACAAATGGGCCCGCGGGCGCCACCTGCAGGATGTCCTGAGCGGCACCGACCTTGCCGCCGGGGACTTTGTCCGCTGGGTCAAGCAGGTGGTGGACCTGCTGGACCAGCTCGCCAAGATCCCGGGCCTTGATCCGCGCCTGGCGCGGCTTTGCGCCGAGGCGATCAACCTCATCCGCCGCGGCGTCGTGGCTTACTCGTCCGTTCTGTAAACCCGATAACCCCCCGGCCGGGCCGACACGGCCTGCCCACCTTCCAGGAGTCCTGACTTTATGCCCCGCCCTGATTCGACCCCCGCCGACGCCTCCCGACCAGCCCCGGTGCTTTACCGCAATGGATCCGTGTATACGGCGGCCGATCCGTTCGCCACCGCCATGCTGGTGGATGGGGACACAGTTGCCTGGGTGGGATCGGAACAGGCGGCGACGTCCATTGCCGACAGCACCATGGACATCATCGACCTCCGCGGCGCCCTGGTTGCACCGGGCTTCGTTGACTCCCACATGCACCTGACCGAAACCGGAATCGCGCTCGAGTCGCTCCAGCTGGGGCCGGTAACGTCGGCCCGGGCACTGCTGGATGCAGTCGCCGGGGACCGCGGGGACGGACCGGTGCTGGGCCACGGCTGGGACGAGAGTACCTGGGCGGATCCCACCCTGCCCACGGCGGAAGAACTTGACCGGGCAGCCGGGGGCCGGCCGGTTTACCTTTCCCGTGTGGACGTGCACTCGGCGCTGGTGTCCACGTCCCTGGCCAAGTCTGCGGATCTTCAGCACAAGGACGGCTACGACGGCGGCGCCCGGGTGGCACGGGCGGCCCACGAGGCAGCGCGGCTGGTAACCCGACAGCTGCCCCAGGACGTGCTGAAGCGGCACCAGGCCCGTGCCCTGGCGGAGGCTGCGGCGAACGGGTACGTCGCCCTGGCCGAAATGGGCGCACCCCACATCGGCGGGGCTGAGGACCTGAGGCTGGCTGCAGGATGGAACGCCCCTGAAGCCGGGCAGCCCCGCTATCCCGACGTGATGCCGTACTGGGGCGAGCTGGTCTCGTCCGAGGAGCAGGCACGCGCACTGGTGGCCAAACTGGGGGCGGGAGTCCGCGGCCTGGCAGGGGACCTGAACATCGACGGTTCCCTGGGCTCGCGCACCGCCGCCCTGCGCGCCGGTTACAGCGATGCGGGCCAGGAACGGGGCACCCTTTACCTGGGCATAGACCAGGCGGCAGCCCACCTTGCCGCCTGCTCCCTTGCCGGGATCCAGGGCGGGTTCCACGTGATCGGCGACGCCGGACTGGACGCTGCGCTCGAGGCACTGGACCTGGCGGCCAAGGAAGTGGGCGAGCAGCGGGTGCGCGCGGCGGGCCACCGGTTTGAGCACGTGGAGATGGCCGACGCCGCGGCCGTGGCAAGGCTGGCGCACTACTCGGTGACCGTCAGCGCGCAGCCCTCCTTCGACGCAGCCTGGGGTGGCCCCGGAGGCCTGTACGAGCAGCGGCTGGGGGAGCGGAGCGGGTCGATGAACCCTTTCGCTGCCTTCTACTCCGCCGGGGTTCCCGTCTGCTTCGGCAGCGACAGCCCCGTCACGCCTCTGCGTCCCTGGTCCAGCGTGCGCGCCTGCGTGGAACACCACAACGAGGACCAGCGCATTTCCGCGCGCGCAGCGTTCCTGGGGCACACCCGTGCGGGCTGGAGGGCGGCACGGCACGCCAACCCCATGGCCGGCCAACTGGTCCCGGGCGCCCCTGCCAGCTTCGCCGTCTGGGAGGTTGAGGAGCTGATGGTCCAGGTCGCTGACGGCAGGGTGCAGTCATGGAGCACCGATCCGCGCGCCAGGACCCCCCTTCTTCCGGCGCTCGACACCGGCTCGGACCCGGTGTGCCTGCAAACCGTGAAAGACGGTGCCGAACTGTTCGTGAGCCCGGCCCTGCGTTCCTGACCCGGGAACGCTCCACCCTATAATGGGGAGTTGCGCCCGCCGCCGGCCCACCCGGTATCAGGTGCACCGACCACTTCCACCAGGAAAGGCCCTCTGTGCGCGTCCTTACGATCATTCCCACCTACAACGAACTGGAATCGCTGCCCAAGACGCTCCAGCGCCTGCGGACGGCCGTTCCGGCGTCGGACGTGCTGGTGGTCGATGACAACAGCCCTGACGGCACCGGCCAGCTCGCCGACGGCTTTGCAGCAGAAGACTCCCAGGTTCACGTCCTGCACCGCAGGGGCAAGGAAGGTCTGGGCGCCGCCTACATTGCCGGCTTCAAGTGGGGCCTGGATGCCGGCTACGACGTCCTGGTGGAAATGGATGCAGACGGCTCCCACCAGCCGGAACAGCTTCCCCAACTGCTGGAGGCCGTTGAGCAGGGCGCAGACCTGGCCATGGGGTCCCGCTGGGTTCCCGGCGGCAGCGTGGTCAACTGGCCGCTGTACCGCCAGGCAATCTCCCGCGTCGGCAGCACCTACGCCCGGTTGATGCTTGCCCTGCCCATCAGGGACGTGACCGGCGGATACCGCGCCTTCCGCCGGACCACCCTGGAAAAGCTCAACCTGGGCCAGGTGGACTCCGTGGGCTACGGCTTCCAAGTGGACCTGGCATGGCGCGTCGCCAAATTGGGCCTGCGCATCGAGGAACGCCCCATCACCTTCGTTGAGCGCGAGCTCGGCGCATCCAAGATGAGCGGCAACATCGTGGTCGAAGCTATGATCAACGTCACCAAATGGGGTCTGGCAGCGCGCTGGAACACCCTTGCCGGCAAGCTGAAGAACAAGCGGGCCTAGGCCTCTGCCCGCGGGGGCACCGCCGGCGTCACGTCGGCACAAAAATAGGGCGCGGCCCCGCACCATTGTGCGGGGCCGCCCCCTATTTGCGGACTGGCTCTATGCCGAGCGCCGCTCTCCGCGGCGTTCGCGCAGGATGGTAAGGCGGTCCTCGAGGATCTGTTCGAGTTCAGGCAGGGAGCGGCGTTCGAGCAGCATGTCCCAGTGGGTGCGGACTGCTTTGTCGTTGCTGGTGTCAGGCTTTTCGCCGTCGACCAGGAGCGCTTCCTTACCGGTTTTGGAGACCCACACCGGAGGAATTTCCGCCTCGGAGGAGAACGTGACGAAGACCTGCTCGCCATCCGCGCAACGGTACTCGACCCGCTGGCGCGGAGCCGGCTCAACTCCGGACTCGGTCTCCATGCTCTGCGCACCAAGGCGCATGCCCCGCAGGCTGCGATCGCTCATGATTTCTCCCTCTGGTCGGTTCGCGGATGAAATCTCCGCGCTAGCCGGTGGTGCCGTGGCACCGCCGGACTACTTTGTGCAGTGTGTTGCATCATAAGATTCAACGCATTGCGAAGCTTGGTTGTTCCAGCTGGTATTCTCCTGCCGGACAAATACCCAATTATACGACTCTTATCCCACCGCAGACAAAACAGGAGGGTTCGGCGTCCGCCGCCAAACCCTCCTGGTGTTCGGGATGCTTATGGTTGCGTGCGCTCTGCGGGAGCGTCCTGGAACAGTGTCCCGGCCTCCCCGTTGGTGCCGCCCAGGGCGTTCCCAATTCCCTTCAGGGCTTCCCCGACTTCGCTGGGGATGATCCACAGCTTGTTGGCCGAGCCTTCGGCGAGCTTGGGCAGCGTCTGCAGGTACTGGTAGGCCAGCAGTTTCTGGTCCGGGTTTCCTTTGTGGATGGCGTCGAAGACCTTCTGGATGGCCTGCGATTCGCCGTCCGCCCGCAAAATGGCGGCCTTGGCTTCACCCTCCGCAGCCAGGATGGACGCCTGGCGCTGCCCCTCCGCGGTGAGGATGGCCGACTGCTTGGTTCCTTCGGCGGTCAGGATCGCGGCCCGGCGGTCACGTTCGGCGCGCATTTGCTTCTCCATGGAGTCCTGGATGGAGTGGGGCGGATCAATGGCCTTCAGTTCAACCCGCGAAACGCGGATGCCCCAGCGGCCGGTGGCCTCGTCCAGGACGCCGCGGAGCTGCCCGTTGATTTGGTCCCGGGATGTGAGGGCTTCCTCCAGGTTCAGGCCGCCCACCACGTTGCGCAGGGTGGTGGTGGTGAGCTGTTCGACCGCCTGGATGTAATTGGCGATCTCATACGTCGCGGCGCGGGGGTCTGTTACCTGAAAGTAGACCACCGTATCGATGGAGACCACCAGGTTGTCCTCGGTGATGACGGGCTGCGGCGGAAAGGACACGACTTGTTCACGCAGGTCCAGGAGCGGCAGGAGCCGGTCCACAAAGGGAATCAGGATGGTCAGGCCCGGATTCAGGGTTCGCTGGTACTTACCCAGCCGTTCAACGACACCGGCGCGCGCCTGCGGAATAATCCGGACGGACCGGACCAAAACTATGATGACAAAGACGATCAGAACCACCAGCACAATGGCCAGTGCGGTTCCGCCTGCGTTTTCCATACAACTCCTTGTTCCCCAATTGTCAGGCTGTATCAGGTCCGGTGGCCGCCGTGGGCGGCACCGAAACCACTGCTGTTGCGCCGTCGATGGCCGCTACAACCACCGTCTGGCCTGCGGGAAGCACTCCCGCAGCGGAGCGCGCACTCCATATATCTCCACCGATTTTCACCAGGCCGCCGTCGGACGTCACGGCCTCCATGACCACCGCCGGCTCACCGATCAGCCGGTCCACGTTTGTCCGCTGTTCCGAGGGTCCCTTCTTCAGGTGGGACAGGGCCACGGGCCGGACGAAGGCCACCATGAGCAGCGACACGATGCAAAAGATGACTACCTGGAGCCAAGGCTCGGCGCCGGCGAAATCGGCTACCAGTGCGGCAAGCGATCCGCCGCCCAGCATGATGAAAAACAGGTCAAGAGTGATCATCTCGATCACTGCAAACGCCAGGAAAGCCGTAAGCCACAACGCCCACCAGTTTTCCCCAAGCCATTCGAACATTCCTGCTTCCCCCTTTGTCACGGGGGAGCCGCGTCCGCGGACCCGCCAGTAACTGTCTTTTCATCGTAGTCCGCGGACCTGGCTTGTGGGCGGGTTCACAGCGGGCGCCGGGGGATAGTGGCCAAGTCGTTACGGGGCGCCCTGGGCCCGGGGCCGGAACGCGGAAATCCGGAACCTTGCGTCGTCCCGAACCGGTTCCGCGGAGCTTTCCAGCCGGGCCGTGATCTGGTCCCGGTCGAGGTGGTGGCCGGCCGGTCCCATGAACGCCAGGTCCGCCGCGGCCGCGCGGCCCAGCGTGAGAGGTATGTCCACGTCAAGGGATTTTTTGGGCTCGAAGTGCCCCGCCATTGCGTCCGCCAGGCGCTCGTCCTTGCCCTCTTCAATGCCGAGCATTCCGGTTACGGCCGCGATGCCTGCCAAATGTCCGGGCCGCGGCGTCACCACTGCCAGCACACCCCCTGGGCGCAGGACCCGGGCGAACTCTTCGGGGTTCCGCGGAGCGAAGACCACGGTGACCGCATCCACCGAATTCTCCGCCACCGGAAGCGGCCGCCAGATGTCCCAGACCAGGTTGACGGCCTCCGGGTTGAGGCGGGCAGCCCGGCGGAGGGCGAACTTCGAGATGTCCAGGCCGATCGCAGAAGCCGGGCGGCCCGCGGTGGCTGCAGCGTCGAGGATCTCCCGCAGGTAATGGCCGGTCCCGGTTCCAGAGTCCAGAACCACAGCGCCTTCCTCCCGCAATAAAGGTACGACGGCGGAGGCCAGGGCGTGTGCCAGCGGCGCGTAGTGGCCGTTCCCCAGGAAGGCGAACCGGGACGCCACCATCGCGGCGCTGTCAGGTTCAAAGGGTGTGCCCTTACCCACCAGCAGGTTGAAGTAGCCCTGCCGGGCGGCATCGAAGTTGTGCCCCTCCGGGCACGACAGGCGTGGCTGGCGCGTGGCCTCGGCAGGCAGGTACTCCAGTGGACGTGAGCAGACGGGGCACAGGAGGGGAAGGTCCGCGGAAGGCATGGGAACCAGTTTAGGGCTGGCTCGGTGTTCAGCCCCGCCAGCCCTGCCTGCGGAGGAAGCGGTAACTGTCAGCCGAGGGAGATCCCGGCGGGTCCGTCGTCGAAACCCAGCCCTTCCCGTGCCTTGGTGATGCCCGCTTCCGCCCAGTGGGCCGCGTACTCGGCGTTGCTGCTCAACGAACGAAGCTGGGCACGGTCTATGTACAGGATGCCGTCGAGGTGGTCCGTCTCGTGCTGCACGATGCGCGCCTGCCACCCGGAAAACTCACGCCGCTCCGCCGCGCCGTCGGGCGTTGCATACTCCAGCAGGACGGTCTCGGGACGCGCCACCACCGCCTGCAGCCCGTTGAGGGAAAGGCATCCTTCGAAGAATGACGCATGTCCCGGGCCAACCGGTGTATAGCGGGGGTTGAGGATGGCAAGGAAGTCCAGGGGGCTCCGGTTCCTGAGGGCGGCAGCAGCCGGGTCGATGTCGTACTGGTCCTCCAGGACGGCCAGCCGCAGGGGGATGCCCAGCTGCGGCGCGGCAAGGCCTACTCCGGGTGCTTCATGCATGACCTGGCGCATGACTTCGACCAGGCGGCCCAGCTGGTCGTCTGACAGCTGGCCATCGAAGTCAGCGGCCCGCTGCCGGAGTGCCGGGTGCCCGGCCTGGACAATGGGCGGGAGGGATCCGGCAGAGAGGACCTGCTCAACAAGCTCGCGGATCTGGCCGGCGCTGGCGGTGGTCGGGGGAACAGTCTGGGTCATGGGGACAGCCTACTGGCGGACGGCACGCAGGAAGGGTCGGCTAGGGTCTACTGCATGGCTGAAGATTCCCTTCCTGCACAGTCCCCGCTGGAACACGTCCTGGCATTCATCCGGGTCCTTGAAGCGGGTGGCGGTGCCGCGGACATCCGGCCGTTCCTCGCGGAGCAGTTCGTGCTGGTCGAGGCCCCGCACCTGTTGGCACCGGAAGGTTCCACGCGGACACTGGCGGCGGTGCTGGCCGGCGCCGACCAAAGCCGCGAGGTGGTCAAGGACCAGCGGTTCACTGTCCGGCGCACCACGTGCGAGGGCGGCCGGGTGGTGGTGGAGGCTGACTGGTCCGCCACGGTGCTCATGGACCTGAGGTACTGGGACCGGGGCGAGACGATCCGTGCCAGGACATCGTCCGTCTTCCAGGTCAGCGACGGTGTGATCGTGAGCCAGGACAGCTACGACTGCTACTTCCGGTAGCCGCCCTCCGCGCCGGAAACCTGCTACTGCATGGTGAAGCGCTTCGCGGCCCAGCGGTTCACCGCGGGTATGGCCGCGGCCGCACCAATGCCGGCAACACGGAACTGCAGGAGCGGCTGCGGCAGCGGCCTGCCCAGCATCATGTTGATTTCCGCCTGCCGACGGGCCACATGGGCTGCCCGGCGGCGGTTCCGCTCGAATTTCCGAAGTTGAAGGCCCATGGGTTTGCCCGACAGGGCGGCGAAGACCAACGGCGCAAGGTCCCGGGCTCCCAACCACCCAAGGTTCATGCCTTGCCCGCCGATGGGGCTGATTTCATGGGCGGCGTCACCCAGCAGCACTGCGCGTCCGGCGACTGTCCTCTGCGCAATTCCGGAACGCACGCTGAAGGCGCTCAGCATGGAGTTGGACGCTGGATCCGGCTGATTCCCGGTCCGGCGGCGCACCAGTTCCGCAAGATCGTGGGGCCCTGCAGCCGCTCCGGCGGGGGAGTCCAGCCGCACCACCCAGCGCCGGACGCCTCCCGGCAGCGGAAACGACTCAACGATTCCGTCGGGCTCGAGGAACAGGACGGCCTTGTCCCCGTACTCCGTGCCGTCCTCAAAATCGCCCATGAGGTAATGGTCCGGATAGGTCCTGCGGGCAACGGGGACGCCGAGCCGCTCCCGCAGCGCTGACCGGGCGCCGTCGGCCGCAACGAGCAACGCTCCAGTCGCACTGCCGCACGGACGCGTGGCGCCCGGGCCGGCCTCCACCGCAGCGGTGACCCTGCCGCCGTCGTCCGTAACCCCCGTGACGCGGGCGCCCCTGAGAATCGCGCCCGTATCGAGGGCGAGGACACGCTCTTCCAAGAGCTGCTCGGTCCTGAACTGCGGGAGTGCCAGCACGAATGGAAAGTCCCTGGACACATGGTCGAACACCATGGTTCCCATCGTCCTGCCGCCGCTGACCGCCATTCCGGCACGGATGCGGACGCCTTCGTGAACCATGCTGGATGCCACCTGCACCCCGGCAAGCGCCTCCAGGGCCGGCGGGTGGATGCCGATCGCCCGGGTATGCCGGTTCGCGGCTTGCCGCTGCTCAAAAACCCTCACCGTCACGCCTTCCTGCAGCAGCGCGGCTGCCAGGTACAGGCCCACGGGACCGCCGCCCGCGATCAGGACATCGGCGTCCATGTCAGTCCTTCCGGCAAGCCAGGACCTGGTGGAAGGCCGTAGGGCGCTCCACGGACCAGCCCGGGGGAGCGGACGCGGCCAGCTCCGCGGGCGTATAGCTGCGCCGGATGGAGGTGAGGCCGTCCCCGCGGATGTAGGACTTCCTGAAAGGCAGCGCGGCCACACTGAACAGGGCAAAGGCGGCGGGGCTGCGGATGAGGTCGTTGTGCAGCGCCTTCCTGGTGGCCAGGATTTCCGAGTCCGCCAGCAGCTGCCGGAGTTCCGCGGGATCAAGGTGGTGCAGTACGTGGTTGGAAATCACGACGTCGAACCGGGCGCCTTCCCGGACCAGGTCGCCGCTGTGCGCCTGCCGGAAGTCGACGCCAGGGATTGCCGGACGCCGGCGGGCGAATGCGGCGGCGCGCGGGTCCGGATCGATGCCGGTGACGTGGATTGGCCGGCCGTCCCGCTCTGCCCAGCGCGCGAGCATGACGGCAAGGTCGCCGCCACCGGAGCCGATGTCCAGCACGGTCAATGGGCGCTGCTGCGATGCAGCGGCGGTGCGCAGCTCCGTCCGGTACAGCCGCCGCCAACCGGACAGCACCCTATTGATGACCCAGAACTGCCGGTACGTATTGTCCAGGAGCCGGGCATCGCAGTCGGCGCGGTCCATCTGCTCCACCGCTCCGGCGGCGCGCGTTCGCAGCAGGATCCCCACGCGAATCCCGTCAGGCCATCTCTGCAGTCATCCGGTCCTGGCCCGGCATGAGTGAGGCCACCGCAGCGGATTCCCCCAGTCCGGGGTCCCAGGTGCCTGCCGCGGCCTGCCGGAGCTTGGTGAACAGGCCGGTCTCCACCGTGAGCCCCGGGCCAAAGGCCATGGAACAGATGGCCTCGCCGTCGTGGCGACCATCCGGTTGCACCGGTTGTTCCAGGATGTGCTTGAGGACGAACAGGACTGTGGCGCTGCTCATGTTGCCGTAGTTGCGGAGAATGTCCCTGGCGGGAACCAGCTGCGCATCGCTGAGGCCAAGCCGGGACTGGACCTTGTCGAGGATGCTGCGCCCGCCGGGGTGGATCGCCCAGTGGGGGATTGCGGTGTAGGGGAGTGCCGCCAAGTCCGGGTCTTTTGCCAGCAGCGGCTGCAGGGCACCGACGATGTGGTCATCGATGATGTGGGGCACGTAGTTGCCCAGGACCATCTCGAACCCATGATCGCCGATGTTCCACGCCATGGAGTCCTCACCAACAGGGGTCAGGACGGTTTCGAAATGGTCCAGCTTCAACAGTGCGGCTTCCTCCGCGCCGGGGCGTGAAGTCACGACGGCGGCAGCGGCGCCATCGGCGAACAGGGCAGAACCCATGATTGTGTCCGGATCATTGGACGTGCGTACGTGCAGTGAGCAGAGTTCGGCGCAGACCACCAGGACAACCGCATTCGGGTCGGATTCACAGAACAGCTTGGCCGCGCGGAGGGCGGGAAATGCCGCGTAGCAGCCCATGAAGCCCAGGTGGTACCGCTGCACGGAAGGACTAAGTCCGAGCTCGCGGACCACCTTGTAGTCCGGGCCAGGATTGAAAAAGCCCGTACACGACACCGTCACGAGATGAGTTATGTCAAGTAAATCCAACTCCGGCGCAGCCTGCAGGGCAGCCCGGGCCGCTTCTACGAACAGTTTGGTTGCTTCCCGGGCAAAGATATCGTTGCGGACTTTGGTGCTGGGGTTCAGCAGGAGCCCGGTGTCAGGGTCGTAAAACTGGGGGTTCTCCGAGCGTGACGCGTTGGTGAGTTCCTGGACGGCGGTGAATCTCGTCTCGATGGCTGCGCCGTCGAAACAGGTGTTGACCAGGCGGGACCCAAGCCGGGAAAGTCCAGGTTGGGCGGCAAAGACATCACGGGCTTCGGACTGGATCAGTTTTGTCGCCGGAACTGCAGTTTCAAGTGAACGCACGTAAACCGTCATCACGTCATTCTTGACGCGCGGTTGGATAAAGACAATGGGCCCGTCGGCTGGAAGGGCGGTGCTGGGTCTTTGATGGCGCGTCCGGGCCCGGATGGGCTGAAGTCGATGCTCCGCTTCCAAGCCTGCCCAAAGCGCCGATAATCTACATTATGTCAAGTAGTACTCTGCGTATTGCATCAGATGAATCAATCGCCCCGATCCCCCGGATCCGCGCCAAGTCCTTTCACTTCCCTAAGATTCCGCGGAATTTGCGGTCTGAACAGCGTTAACGCGCCGCTGGCCAGGCGCTGCCCGACGGGCGCAATATCGATCCTTGAAGCGGTTGCGACAAGCGTCTGACCTGCGGTTTTGTGCTGATGATGCATTTAATGAATCATTGATTCAAGATTTGAGCACAAACTTCGAGGGAACTGTGGGGCGAGAATGGCGGTGGACGCGTTCGGGCGTGTGCTGCAGCTGAGTGCTGTTCAGCTGCTGCATCCCGAGGAACAGACTCTTGAGGACATGCTGACCGGGTGGCGCAACCAGCAGCTTTCCAGGAACCTCCAGTTCGACACGATCGACAAGGGCATCGCGAGTGTCCGCCGGTTCGTGAACCATGTGAACGAGTTTCCGTGGAACTGGGCACCGGAACACGTCGAGGAGTATTTCGGTGACCTCCGCTCAATCCACCAGCTGAAGCACTCCACGGTCCGCGGCTACCAGTCCACGCTCCGCCGGTTCACGTCCTACGTGTCAAACCCCGACTACGGCTGGGACCAGGTCTGCGAACAGCGCTTCGGCACGCACCCGTCCCAGGTCTTCTTTGACTGGAACACCGCCTCCCACACACAGGAGTACGAAGGACGTCCCTCCAAGCGGCCCTTCACCAAGACGGAACTCCAGATGCTGTTCGATCACGCCGACGACCAGGTCGAACTCATCGCCGCCTCAGGCAAGAAAGGCTGGCAGGCCGCCTACCGGGACGCCGTCATGCTGAAAATCGCCTACTCGTACGGGCTCAGATTCAACGAGCTCCGGCACCTGCAATCCATCGACTTTGCGGCCAACCCGAAGGCGCGAAGGTTCGGCAAGGCAGGCGTCTGCAAGGTCCGGTTCGGCAAATCCCGCAAGGGCTCCCCGCACAAACCCCGCAGCGTCCTGACGGTCTTCGACTGGACCGCCGGCGTTCTCGAGGACTGGCTCGCCAACGGACGGGGCATGCTCGACACCCTGGACCTGTTCCCCAGCGAACGCGGCGGCCTGATCTGCGAATCCACCCTGCTGCGCCGGCTCCGGCGCTACCTCAACGAGCTGGGCCTGCCAATGGATGGGCTGGACCTGCATTCGCTCCGGCGCTCCTATGCAACGCACCTGTTGGAGGACGGATGGGATCCTAGATTCGTGCAACATCAGATGGGCCACGAACACGCCTCCACCACCGGGATTTACCAGTTCGTCAGCGACGACTTCCGCAACACGACCCTTCGGGCGGCGCTGGACCGCACCATGGATGAAGTCCTGGGCGTGCAGATGCGAGGTGAATGGTGAGACGCGACGTCGAATACAAGTGGCGGCTCTCGGAGCTCATGGCAGCACGGGGCCTGCACAACACCACCGACCTCATCCCCCTTCTGGCCGAGCGCGGCATCACCTTGTCCCGCCCACAGGTCTACCGTCTCGTCAACCAGAAACCCGAACGCGTCGCACTGCAGGTCATCGCCGCGATCTGCGACATCTTCTCCTGCGGACCCGAGGACCTCATCACCGTCACAGCCGCCGACGTCCGCGCCCGCAAAACCGGAACCAGCGCCCCCAACGTCGTCGACCTGAACCGCACCGTCAGACCACGGCGCGCACGCATCATCGACAATGATCACTGACAAACCCGCAGGCCTCAGCCCCCGCAGCACCAGCCGCGGCCGGCCCCGCACCACGGGGACTGCTACCTGCGCACGCTGCGGCCGGGCCGCCGGTAAAACCCGCGCCACCTGGCCCGAAGGCCGAATCTGCGGCCCATGCTTCACCACCGCCACCCGCACCCACGGGACCTGCCCGGAGTGCGGCCAGCACAGACTTCTACCCGGGCCACCGGACATCAGCGGAGGGCCACGCTGCGCGCCCTGCGCCGGCATCCTCCACGACTTCCACTGCACCCGTTGCAATACGGAGGGCGAGTTCTACCGGCGCGGCATATGCGCCCGCTGCGCCCTCCGGGAGGACCTCAACGAACTACTGCTCATGCACCCCGCCGACCCGGACACCGCCGGCAAAATCGTCCATGCGCTTTGCAAAGCGGACCGGCCCGAAAGCATCATCACGTGGAAACGCTCCCCCAAAGTCCAAGCACTCCTGGCCTCTCTGTCATGCGGGGAAACTCCCTTGACGCACGAAGGACTCGATGCCGCGGCCAAGTCAGCGAACCGCGAAGCCAATCACCTGCGCGCCCTGTTCATTCATCATGGACTCCTCCCCTACCAAGACCCGTATCTGGCCCGGTTCGAAACCTGGATTGACGACAAGCTCCGCCACTTGCCCGAGGAGGTCGCCAAACCCGTCGCACAGTTTGCCACCTGGCATCACCTCCGGCGCATCCGGTCCATCACAACACCGGAGAAGAGCGCCCAAGCCCCGGTCCACTCGGCCAAGCAAGAGATCACCGAAACCGTCAAGTTTCTGGACTGGCTCTGGGAAACCCACCAGCGGACAGCGGCGAACTGCACCCAACAAGACATCGAAACCTGGCTCGCAACCGGTTCCACGACCAGAAAAGCCATCCGCACCTTCATCGTCTTCATCAAGAACACCGGCACAAACCACAGGGTGGACATGGGCCACTACACAGCCAAAACCCGCCCCGCGATCACCCAGGACCAGCGCGTGGCCTGGCTCCGGGAACTGCTTACCGGCACCAGCGAGTCCCTGCCCTACCGAGTCGCCGGCATCCTGCTGCTTCTCTACGCCCAGCCGCTCGTTCGGGTCGCCAAACTCCGGACCGACGCTATCGAAACCAATGAAAGCACCGGCAACATGCGGATCACCTTCGGCCCGCACCCAGTGCCCATTCCCGAACCCTTCGCCGACTTGCTTCGAGAGCACCTTAAAGGCCGTCCGAATCTCAGAACAGGATCAGACGCACAAAGCCCCTGGCTCTTCCCGGGGACCCGGGCCGGACAACCACTTCACCCAAACGGCATCATGGATAGGCTCCGAAGCCTGGGCATCGACCTGCGCGGCGCACGAAACACGGCCCTCGACGAACACCTCTTAGTCTCACCACCGCCACTGGTCGCCGACGCACTCGGATACAGCCACCAAGTAGCCTTCCTCCACGCCGACGCGGCAGGCGACGCCTGGTCCCGCTACGTCAACCTAAGAACCGGGCCTTGAAGCGTCCTTGCGAACACTTCGACAGTGACATCTAACTCTCACTCATCAAGGTCTTCTCGCCTGTCTGAGCGCAGATCCTCAATCGGTCTCTTTCCAATGAGCTCCTGACGATAACCCTCAACTTCAGCAGACTTCTTTCGAGACCATCGCCAACCAAAGTAGGACCCAAGAAGCCCAGCTAACGCGAAACCCACCGCCGTCACAGCCGGGGAGCCCGTTGCAACCTGGATCCAGACGGCAATGCCAACAACCAACATCGCTGTGACTACCAAAACGAAGGCTTTCTGCTTTCGACCCGTCATCGCACTCCTCCCCGAGCAGTTGTGCAAATGCTGGCACGAACTAGACCAACAGGGAAAGCCTTGGCAGCAAAGGTAGACATTCCGTGTTCTAGCGGAGGACTTGCACGACGCAGGCTTTCGTGGCGAATACGCTCACATTTGATCCGCAGGGATGCCAGTAACGGCAAGATGGCACTCCCTCATTCGGCCACCCAGCCACTAGTGGCTCCGCCGAATTGAGGCCCCCACAACGGCACCCAGGCCGAGCCCCACTGCGAAACCCCAAAACGGCGTGTGGAAGATCGCCAGGCCCAGGCTGATCCCCAAAGCAGCACCCACCAGGCTGCAGATCCATAGGGCTTTATTCACGCTGTCTCCGTCATGGCTAGGGGGCCTCACCTACTGCAGCGAGATTACTGCACCCCCAACAAGGGGTGCCACGGCGACAGCCCGCTTCAGTAACCGGCACTAGAGTCCACTCCCCTTCTTTACAGAGTCCGTCAGCGCGCCTCCTGGCGGCAGCTAAGCTCGAAACATGAGTTCCCTGAAAACCAAGCCTGCACCGACCGCACCCGCACGGGCAGCACTGGCTGCAGCAGTGGCCGACGTCGTGCTGATCCTTGTTTTCGCCGCTATAGGCCGGGATGCGCACCACCGCGAGGAGCCCATCCTCGGCGTGCTGCTGACCGCCTGGCCGTTCCTTGCCGGCGCAGCGGCAGGGTGGGCCACTGCCAGGGTGTGGCGCAGTCCATTGGCCATCGCCCGGGCCGGCGTTCCAGTCTGGCTCGCTACCCTGGTTGGCGGAATGCTCCTCCGGGCCCTGACCGGGCAGACGGTGGTCCTTCCCTTTATTATCGTTGCAACGCTGGCCCTCGCCGTGTTGCTGGTGGGGTACCGACTCCTGGTGGCAGGCGTGGTGCGCTTCCGCCGACGGCAGGGCAGGTAGAGGCGGCGGATTCAGGTGTCAGCCGGGTCCGGCGCCCGTGTAATAGGCTGGCCGGAGAGAAAAGCCTGCCGCGGGTCATCGCGGCGGCAATGATTGAAGGGGTTCAAGCGTGGTTACCGCATTTGTTCTGATCAAGACTGACGCCGCCCGCATCCCGGAGACGGCTGAAGAGATTTCAGCCATCGAAGGCATCAGTGAGGTGTATTCAGTCACCGGTGAATGGGACCTCATTGCAGTAGCGCGGGTCCGCAGGCACGAAGACCTCGCCGACGTCATCGCGGACCGGCTTTCAAAAGTTCCCGCAGTGGTCCACACCACCACGCACATCGCGTTCAGGGCCTACTCGCAGCACGACCTTGACGCCGCTTTTTCCCTGGGCTTCGAACAATAACCGCGGTTTAGGCGCGCGAGAGGGACACCCAACGGTCCAGCACGGCGGCGGCGGCACCGGAATCGATCGAGTCCGCCGCCCGCGCGAATGCCTCCTTCATGCGGTCAAGGAACGGGCCCTCGGCGTCCCGGTCGAACGCAACCAGGCCTGCCGCGGCGTTCACCAGCACGGCGTCCCTTGCCGGGCCCTCACTGCCGGCCAGCACATCCCGGACAACCCCCGCGTTCGCCGCCGCATTACCGCCACGGAGTTGTTCAACAGTAGCCAGCCTGATGCCGAGGTCCTCCGGGGAGAAACGCAGTTCACTGACGGCCCCGTCGCGGATCTCCCAGACTGTGGAGGGGCCCGTTGTGGTCAGCTCGTCCAGCCCGTCATTGCCGCGGAAGACCAGTCCCCTGCTCCCCCGGCGGGCCAGGACCCCGGCCACGAGTGGTGCCATCCGCGCATTGGCGACGCCCACGGCTGACGCCTGCACATTGGCAGGGTTGGTGAGCGGTCCCAGGAAGTTGAAGGCTGTGGGTACCGCCAGTTCCCGCCGCGGGACGGCCGTGTGCCGGAACGACGGGTGGAACACCTGGGCAAAGCAGAACGTGATTCCTGCCTCCTCCGCGTTCCGGGCCACCTGGGCAATGGGCAGGTCCAGGCGGACGCCGAGCGCCTCAAGTACGTCAGCGGAACCGGACGACGACGACGACGCGCGGTTCCCGTGCTTGACCACCTTGGCGCCGGCCCCGGCAGAGACCAGGGCGGCCATGGTGGAGATGTTGATGGTGTTAAGTTGGTCACCGCCGGTGCCGACAATGTCGAGTTTTTCCCCGCTGATGGTCACGGGGTTGGCGTGGGCAAGCATTGCCTCCACGAGGCCGGAGAGCTCATCCACCGTCTCGCCTTTGGCGCTGAGGGCCACAAGGAATCCGGCGATCTGGGCCGGTGTTGCTTCCCCGGACATGATGGTGTCCATGGCCCAGGAGGTGTTCTCCGCAGTGAGGTCAGTGCCCTTGATGAGCGTTGAGATCAACCGGGGCCAGGTGTTGGCGGACGCTTTAGTTGCCTGAGAAGTCACGTGCTGATGCTATCGACCGATGGCGGCCAGTGACCAATGTGAACCGTCGCGGGAACTTTTCCGGGCAATTTCGCGTCTTTGTAGAAAAAGTCCTCCGAAAAGGCGGTTTGCGTTGGGCAGCACGGACTTTTACAGACATAATGTCTATGTGACATCTGCGACCCATGCCCCCAGTACCCCGGCGCACCCCACGCTGAACCGCCCCAATATGGTTTCTGTCGGAACCGTTGTGTGGCTGTCCAGCGAGTTGATGTTCTTCGCCGGTCTCTTTGCCATGTACTTCACTCTGCGCTCCACGAGCGGACAGATGTGGGCGGAAGAGACGGCCAAGCTCAACTTCCCCTTTGCGCTCGTCAACACGATCGTCCTCGTGGCCAGTTCCTTCACTTGCCAGATGGGCGTCTTCGCCGCAGAGCGGCTGCAGCCACGGCGCACCGGCGGTGCCCTGCAGTTTGCCCGCTGGGGAATGAACGAATGGTTCACCCTGACGTTCCTCATGGGTGCGTTCTTCGTTGCCGGCCAGACCACCGAATACGCGATGCTGGTCTCCGAGCACGTCTCGCTCTCCTCCAACGCTTACGGCTCTGCCTTCTACATGACCACCGGCTTCCACGGCCTCCACGTTATCGGCGGCCTGATCGCCTTCCTGCTCATCATGGGCCGGTCCTTTGCGGCGAAGAAGTTCGGACACTTCGAAGCAACGTCTGCGATCGTCACCTCTTACTACTGGCACTTCGTTGACGTCGTATGGATCGGCCTCTTCCTGGTCATCTACGTACTCAAGTAGCCAGCTTTGATTCTTTTTCTACAAGAGGCAGAATTTCAGGTAGCGGCTCCCGGAGCCGGCGCAGGATCGAATAAAGGAAGCACCACGTGAAGGCACTCTCACAAAAGCGGCGACACCCTCTTGCAGCAATAGCGCTGCTTCTGATGGGGCTCCTCATAACGGGTGGGCTGTACGCCGTGGCAACCTCCATGAATGAGGCCAAGGCGAGCACCACCGCAAGCGCAAGCGACGTTGAAGAGGGCGGCAAGCTGTTCGCCGCGAACTGCGCCACCTGCCACGGCATGGGTGCCAGTGGCTCCAACGCCGGCCCCTCTCTGGTGGGCGTCGGTGCTGCTGCTGTTGACTTCCAAGTGGGCACTGGCCGAATGCCGCTGCAGATGAACGGTCCCCAGGCTATGAAGAAGCCGGCCCAGTTCAACGATGAACAGACCCAACAGCTTGCAGCCTACGTGGCTTCCCTGGGAGCCGGCCCGGCGATCCCTGAGACGGACCTGACAAGCGGTGGCGGCAACGCCGCGGCCGGTGGCGAGCTCTTCCGTACCAACTGCGCTATGTGTCACAACGCCGCCGCTGCCGGTGGCGCACTGACCCGTGGTAAGTTCGCTCCCGCCCTGGCCGGCGTCTCCGGCAAGCACATCTACGAGGCCATGGTCACGGGCCCACAGAACATGCCCGTCTTCAACGATGCCAACATCACCCCTGAGGGCAAGAAGGACATCATCACCTTCCTGAAGCAGATCGAGTCCACCGGTTCACCGGGCGGCGCCAATCTGGGATCGCTTGGTCCCGTCGCTGAAGGGCTGTTCGTCTGGGTGGCCGGTCTGGGCGTCATCATCGCCTTCACTATCTGGCTGACCTCCAGAACATCCTGACATCGCAGGCGAAGCACAAGAACTTCTGCTGCGCAGCCAGCAGCATAATATTGGAAACTAATCCGGCGAAAGCCGGGACGAGAGAAGGATGAGGCGAATCATGGGCAACCATAGTGACGGCAGTCCGAACCACTCGGGCACCGTAGCTACGGCTGGTCAGAATGAGGTGGAGAAATTCCAGGACCCTGGAATTCCCCCGCATCGTTTGCGCCTGGCTGACACGGACCCGAAGGCCGCAAAGCGGGCAGAACGGCAGGTCGCCTTACTATTTGGCATTTCTGTTGTTGGAACCCTGATCTTCCTGGTGGCGTACTTCGCCATTGATCTGGGAGATGACTCCAGCATCGCCACCATCCGGCTCCAGAACGCCCTGCTCGGCCTGGGCACTGCCTTCGCCATGCTCGGTATCGGTACCGGCATCGTGCACTGGGCCAAGGCCCTGATGCCCGATCACGAAGTCTCCGAAGAACGCCACGCGATCCGCTACGAAGAGGACCGTCAAGCGGCGGTCCGCATCGTCGACGACATCGTGGAAGAGACCGGCATCAAGCGCCGTCCGCTGATCCGCAACACCCTGCTCGGTGCTGTGGCGCTTGCCCCGCTTCCCGCCGTCGCCATCTTTGCTGACCTTGGACCCCGTCCGGACGACAAGCTGGCACACACCATGTGGGCTCCCCAGGACGGAAAGCGCAAGCGCCTGACCCGTGACCCTGACGGAACTCCCATCAAGGCCTCGGACGTCACCATTGGTTCGGCCTTCCACGTCATCCCGGAAGGCCTGAACGAACTCGAGGAAGGCAAGCTCAACGAGAAGGCAAAGTCCGTTGTGCTGCTCATGCGCCTGGACCCCGCGTCATTGAACCCGTCCAAGGGCCGCGAAGAGTGGGGTTACAACGGCATAGTTGCCTACTCGAAGATCTGCACCCACGTTGGCTGCCCCGTTGCTCTGTATGAGCAGCAGACGCACCACCTGCTGTGCCCGTGCCACCAGTCCACCTTTGACCTCACCCAAGAGTGCAAGGTGATCTTCGGCCCCGCCAGCCGTCCTCTCCCCCAGCTGCCCATCGCAGTTGATGACGAGGGCTACCTCGTCGCTACCAGCGACTTCCATGAACCCGTAGGACCAAGTTACTGGGAGCGTGATTCGCATGAGCGCAGCATCAACAGCTGAGCCGGCTTTCGTCGCCAAAACCAAGACAGGCCGGATCACCGACTTCGTCGACTCACGTGTCGGCGGGTCAGGGATCCTCCGCGAGTTCGGCCGCAAGGTCTTCCCGGACCACTGGTCGTTCATGTTCGGTGAAGTGGCGCTGTACTCGTTCGTCATCCTGCTGCTGTCAGGCACCTTCCTGACGTTCTTCTTCGATCCTTCCATGGCGGAGACCCGTTACGACGGCGGTTACGTCCCCCTGAAGGGCGTGGAGATGTCCGTGGCGTACAGCTCCTCGCTGAACATCTCCTTTGACATCCGCGGCGGACTTTTCATGCGCCAGGTGCACCACTGGGCAGCTCTGCTGTTCGTGGCATCAATCGCAGTCCACATGCTGAGGGTCTTCTTCACCGGCGCGTTCCGGCGTCCCCGTGAAATGAACTGGGTCGTCGGCAGTGTCCTGCTGATCCTGGCGATGGCCGCAGGCTTCACCGGCTACTCACTCCCCGACGATCTCCTGTCCGGCAACGGCCTGCGCATCATCGACGGTGTCATCAAGTCGATCCCGGTCATCGGAACGTACATCTCGTTCTTCCTGTTCGGTGGGGAATTCCCCGGCACCGCCATCATCAGCCGCCTGTACATGCTGCACATCCTGCTGGTGCCGGCACTGATCCTGCTCATGATCGTCCTGCACCTGTTCATGGTCGTCGTCCACAAGCACACGCAGTACCCCGGCCCGGGACGCAACGACAACAACGTCGTCGGTTACCCCCTGGGTCCTGTCTACGCAGCAAAGGCCGGCGGATTCTTCTTCATCGTCTTCGGCGTGATCGCATTGATGGCAGCGTTCTTTACCATCAACCCGATCTGGAACTACGGTCCGTACGACCCCTCCCCTGTGTCCGCCGGAACCCAGCCTGACTGGTACATCGGCTTTGTGGACGGCGCGTTGCGACTGATGCCGGGTACCCTGGGCAATTGGCGCGTCGAGCAGGTCTTCTTCGGATACGTCTTTACGTTCAACGTCCTGCTGCCGGCCCTGGTACCGGCCGGAATCCTGTTCACCGTGATGTTCATGTACCCGTGGATTGAACGCTGGGTGACCAAGGACGACCGGGAACACCACGTCCTGGACCGTCCAAGGAACGCCCCGACGCGTACCGCCATCGGCATGGCAGGTTTCGTCTGGTACTGCGTTATGTGGGCCGCTGCCGGTTCCGACCTCATCGCGACACACTTCGGTGTTTCGCTGAACGACGTCACTTACTGGCTGCGCGCACTGTTCTTCATCGGACCGGTTATCGCGTTCGTGGTCACCAAGCGGGTCGCCCTTGCGCTGCAGCGCAAGGACCGTGAGATTGCCCTCCACGGCCGGGAGACGGGCCGTATTGTCCGGCTCCCCCACGGTGAATTCATTGAGGTCCACGCACCGCTGGATGAGTACAAGCGCTACAAGCTGGTTGGCTTTGAGTCACCTCAGGTCCTTCCGGCCTTACCCAACGAGCACGGCGTCGTCACCCGCAAGGAAAAGCGCCGCGCACTCCTCTCCCGCTGGTTCTTCGAGGACCGCGTCGCCCCGGCCACGCCTGCTGAACTTGAGGCCGCTCACGGCCACGGCCACGAAGCTGTTGAATCGGCAGAAGGAAGCAAGAGCCTGACGCACTAGGTTTCCCGCCCAAACGGGAAAGGCCCGATCCATACGGATCGGGCCTTACCCGTTTCCTGGGCTGTTGCCTGCCCCAGCCCACGAAAGGGGCCTTCGGGCTGCCGGCTGGTGGAGGGGTTGGCCAAGGGCGGTTTGGTTAGTGGTTGCGGGCCCGCCGGGCTCCGGGCCGCTGCAGTGGCACCCACAGCTTGTACCGGTCAGCGCGGTAGTAGGACACCGAGTAGTCAACCATCGCCCTGGCGACAAAGGCATGCCGCTGGATCTTCAGTAATGGGGCCCCGACTTCCACGTTGAGCAGGCGCGCCGTGGAGGGTGATGCGGCAGTCGCCTCGATCATGTCCTCGCCCCACTCCATAACCAGCCCGTACTGCTCGCTGAGGACGTTGTAGAGCGACGTGGGCGGCTCGCCGTCGAGCAGGCCCGGGACCCGATGCGCCGGGATGAAGTTCTCGTCCACGCTCATGGGCTCCCCGTCCGCAAGGAGCAGCCGGCGGAAGCGGACCAGCGGGGTGCCCTCATCAAGCTGCAACTCGCGGGCAAGGAAGGCGCTGGCGCCAATCTGTTCGAAGCTGAGGACCTTGGCGGCAGGCACCATGCCACGCCGCTGCATTTCTTCGCTGTAGGACGTGAGCTTGACCTGCAGGTCGAGTTTCGGCCGGCGGACGAATGTCCCCAGGCCAACCACCCGCTCGATGACCTCCTCCCCCACCAAGGCATCGATGGCCTGCCGCACTGTCATCCGGGCCAACCCAAACCGCTCTGCCAGGTCCCGTTCCGACGGCAGGGCCGAACCTGGCGGGCACGACTGCGAGATGTACGTACGAAGGATCTCGCGAAGCTGCACGTAGATGGCCGTTCCGCTGGTGCGGTCGATTTCCCCCGTGATTGCGGCGGCGCCGGCTGCCATGATCGTTCTCCTGCCGTTGGGTGTCCCCTCAATTTTAGGACGGTCTAGACCAGCCCCGGACCGCGGCAGTCTTTCGCGCAGCAGCCGGACTGGAAGCTATATTTGGTCTGGAAACTTGCCAATTGACGGAGGGGGCCGTCGTTCGAAAAAGGAGTCCCTTTGCCAACAATGAAGGCCGTGGTGGCAGCGCCCGTGGGCCTGCATGCACGTTCTGCGGCGGTATTCGTTCGGGCCGTCACGGACACGGGGCTGCCGGTCAGCATCAGCAAGGCCGGTGCCGGCAGGGTGGACGCGCGTTCCCTGCTTCAGGTGATGACCGCTGACTTCCCCCAAGGTTGTGAAGTGGAACTGTCAATCAGCGAGAACGAACTGGAAGACGCCGTGGGGCGCGAGAAGGCCGAGAACGCCCTCCGGCAGCTTCGGGCGTTTTTAGAGTCGCAGGGGGCCGCGTAGAGGTCCCTGGAACGCAGATAACGACGTCGGGCCCCACCAAACTGGTGGGGCCCGACGTCGTTATTCGTTTGCTTGCTCAATGAGCGTGGTCGCCGCGGCTGTACTCGTACACCCAGCCAACAAGGGCCACAACGGCGATGCCGCCTGCGATGAACGTGATCCAGATGCCTACTGCCAGGCCCAGGAAGCCCGTGGCGCACGCGATGCCCAGGACCAGGGGCCACCAGCTCCAGGGGCTGAAGTGCCCCTGTTCGCCGGCACCTTCGTGGATTTCAGCGTCGCTGCGGTCCTCGGGACGAAGGCCCACACGCTTTCCAGTGAAACCAAGGTATGCCCCGATCATGCCGGCAAGTCCACCGACAAGCAGGATGCCCAAGGTTCCTACCCACTCACCCCAGTTGGTCAGGAAGCCGTAGACCAGAGCGACGGGGACGAAGAAGAAGACTCCAGAGCCAAAGATCCAAGATTCGATTTTCACTGTGCGGTGTCCTTCTGGTCAGCGTTTCCGAGGGTCGCTGCTGCGGGTGCCGGCGAATCGACGGTATGAACCTGGCGGAGTTCCGGGTGGTGCAGGTCCAGCGCGGGGCGCTCGGAGCGAATCCGGGGGAGCGAGGTGAAGTTGTGGCGCGGCGGCGGGCATGACGTGGCCCATTCCAACGAAGCACCGAAGCCCCACGGGTCATCAACCTGGACCTTTTCAGCATTCCGCCAGGTGATGTAGACGTTCCAGAAGAACGGAATCAAGGATGCGCCAAGGACGAAGGACGAGATGGTGGAGAACTGGTTCATCCAGGTGAAGTTGTCCTCCACCAGGTAGTCGGCGTAGCGCCGCGGCATCCCGGATACTCCCAACCAGTGCTGGATCAGGAAGGTGCCGTGGAAACCCAGGAAGAGCATCCAGAAATGGATCTTGCCCAGGCGCTCATTGAGCATCTTGCCGGTCCACTTGGGCCACCAGAAGTAGAACCCTGCGAACATGGCGAACACCACGGTGCCGAACACCACGTAGTGGAAGTGCGCCACCACAAAGTAGGTGTCCGAGACCTGGAAGTCCAGTGGCGGGGAAGCCAGGATGATCCCGGTGAGACCGCCGAAGAGGAACGTGATCATGAAGCCGATGCTCCACAGCATGGGAGTCTCGAAGGTCAGCGACCCGCCCCACATAGTGCCGATCCAGTTGAAGAACTTCACGCCCGTGGGCACCGCGATGAGCATGGTCATGAATGAGAAGAACGGCAGCAGGACGGCGCCCGTGACGTACATGTG
Organism: Pseudarthrobacter sp. CC12; assembly: GCF_039907755.1. Lineage (NCBI taxonomy): Bacteria > Bacillati > Actinomycetota > Actinomycetes > Micrococcales > Micrococcaceae > Pseudarthrobacter > Pseudarthrobacter sp. CC12. Next base: position 201,764 of record NZ_JARDJH010000002.1, read on the forward strand.
GTGGGCCCACACCGTCACAGAGAGTGCTGCAATGGCAATCGTGGCGTAGACCAGGCCCTTGTAGCCGAAGATCGGCTTGCGGCTGAACACGGGGAAGATCTCCGACACGATGCCGAAGAACGGCAGCGCGATGATGTACACCTCAGGGTGGCCGAAGAACCAGAACAGGTGCTGCCAGAGGATGGCGCCGCCGTTTTCCGGATCGAAGATGTGGGCACCGAACTTCCGGTCCGCGCCCAAGGCAAACAGGGCGGCGGCCAGCGGCGGGAACGCCATGAGGACCAGGATCGCCGTGATCAGGGTGTTCCAGGTGAAGATGGGCATCCGCCACATGGTCATGCCGGGCGCACGCATGCAGATGATGGTGGTGATGAAGTTGACAGCACCCAGGATGGTTCCGAAACCGGACAGCGCCAGGCCAAAGACCCACAGGTCACCGCCAATGCCGGGGCTGAAGGTGGTGTTGGACAGTGGCGCATAAGCGAACCAGCCAAACGAGGCAGCGCCCTGCGGGGTGATGAACCCGGACACCGCGATGGTGGAGCCAAACAGGAAGAACCAGAAGGCCAGCGCGTTCAGGCGCGGGAACGCCACGTCCGGGGCGCCGATCTGCAACGGCATGATCACGTTGGCGAACCCCGCGAACAGCGGGGTGGCGAACATCAACAGCATGATGGTGCCGTGCATGGTGAACAGCTGGTTGTACTGTTCCTTGGTCTGCAGGATCTGCATGCCGGGCTCGAACAGCTCGGCGCGGATCAGCAGCGCCATGACACCGCCCAGGCAGAAGAACACGAAGCTCGCGATCAGGTACATGTACCCGATGGTCTTGTGGTCGGTGGACGTGATCCAGTTGACGACGATGCGTCCTTTGGATTTCGGAACCACGGGAGCTGTCAGGACCCCCGCTGGTGCGGATTGAGTGTACGTAGCCACGTCGCTCCCCTTACTTCATCTCGTTCACGTTTGGGTTGCGGTCATACTCGTTGCCGAGTAGACCAGTGTTGCCGGCCGCCTTAAGTTCGTCCATGTGGGCCTGGAACTCAGGTTCAGACACCACCTTGACGCGGAACAGCATTTCGGAGTGGTACTCCCCGCAGAGCTCGGCACACTTGCCGTCGTAGGTGCCCTCTTTAGTGGGCGTGAAGCGGATGTAGTTGGTCTTGCCGGGAATCATGTCACGCTTCTGCAGGAAGGCTGGAACCCAGAAGGAGTGGATGACATCGCGCGAGTTGAGTTCCAGGTCGACAGACTTGTTCACCGGCAGGTACAGGGTGGGGAGTTGTTCCTTGTCAATGGTGTTGCCGGTGAGGTGGGCCTGGACGCCGGCCTCGTACACGTCTTCCTGGATGACCTCGCCGGACTTGTAGTTGAAGTCCCAGGCCCACTGCTTGCCGCGGACGTCCACGACGACGTCGGCCGGCTGCGAACGGTCATCGATCGCCTGCTGGTCGCGGTCGGTGAAGTAGAAGAACACCAGGACCATGAAGATCGGGATGGTGAGGTAGAAGACTTCCAGCGGGAGATTGAAGCTGGTCTGGCGGGGGAAGCCAACCGTTCCCTTGCGGCGCCGGTAAGCGACCAGGCACCAGATGATCAGGCCCCACGTAATGGTGCCCACCACGAGCGCAGCAATCCAGGAGTTGACCCAGAGGTCCATGATGCGGTCGGTGTTGCTGGTGGTGCCACGTTCAGTGGGCATCCACCCTTTCTCTACCTCTGGCGAACATCCGGTCAAAACCAACGCGCCGGCAATAGCCAAGCTTGAGATCGTGGTGATCGTTTTGCGTCGGCTGCCGGTTCGGTTCTGCGAACTCACAGACGGCCCTTCCTACTTGTTGCTGTTGTCCGGGCAGCTATCGGCGCTCCGGGCACAAAAAAGTTTTACTACTCGATGTAGAGCTTACCGCTCCGCCGGGCGTTTCGCCCACATGTCGGCGCCGAGCCCCCGTGCCGTTTTAAACGGCTGGAAGCCCGGCGCCGACATCAGGCGAAATAACCGGCTTAGTGGAATGAATCGCCGCAGGCGCAGGAGCCGCCGGCGTTCGGATTGTCGATGGTGAAACCCTGCTTCGAGATGGTGTCCTCGAAGTCGATGCTTGCACCGCTCAGGTACGGCACGCTCATCTTGTCGACGACGACTTCCACTCCGTCGTAGTCGCGGACAGCGTCACCATCGAGGAGCCGTTCGTCGAAGTAGAGCTGGTAAATCAACCCTGAGCAGCCACCGGGCTGCACGGCAACGCGCAGGCGCAGGTCCGTGCGGCCTTCCTGCTCGAGGAGGCTGCGCACCTTGCCGGCGGCGACATCGGTCAGGTTGACCTCGTGAACGGGCAGTTCGTCGCTGGCCACGGTGGTGGCGGTGCTGTTTTCGTTGGTTGAGGTGCTCATTGGCCTACCTTCTTAGGACGGTCTGGCGGCGTCGCCGTAACGGCGCCTGCCCCTACAAATACGGTATGGGCTATAGCTACATGCTACGCGCGGCAGTCCTGTAGCTCTAACTCCTGGCGTAACCGTCAAAGAACCCAGCTTGTTCCCTGGCAGCAGGGCAGGTGCCGGTGTTCCGAACGGCCATCAATTCCCTGTGGTGAGGGCTTCATTGTTCAACCGGCTGAGCATGAGGGCTTCAGCCAGGATGGCATTACGGAAGTCGCCGATGTGCAGTGACTCGTTGGCACTGTGCGCACGCGAATCGGGGTCTTCCACCCCGGTCACCAGGATCTGGGACTCGGGATACAACTCAGTGAGGTCTGCAATGAAGGGGATGGACCCGCCGATGCCCGTTTCGACCGCCTGAACGCCCCAGGCCTCCCCCAGTGCCCACATGGCCACAGTTGCAGCGGGGGACGATGTGTCGGTCTGGAAGGGGTTGCCTGCCTCGCCCGGGGTGAAGACAACCTTCGCCCCGAAGGGCGCGTTGGCTTCCACATGCCTGCGCACTGCATCCATGGCCTCGGCCGGTACCTGGCCGGGCGCCAGCCGCAGGCTGAATTTTGCCCTGGCCCGCGGAAGCAGCGTGTTGGACGCCACCTCGACGGCGGGAGCGTCGAAACCGATGATGGACAGGGCCGGCTTGGTCCACAGCCTCGAGGCGATGCTTCCCGTCCCGGCCAGGCGGACGCCGTCGAGCACGGACGCGTCGGCGCGGTAGTCCGCCTCCGGCATCTCCACGGCAGCCGTATCGGTGGCCACCAGCCCTTCGATGGCGACGTTTCCGTCGGCGTCGTGAAGCGTGGCAATGAGCCGGGACAGCAGGGTGGGGGCGTCCAGGACCGGCCCACCGAACATGCCGGAGTGCACCGCGTGGTCGAGTACCTGCACCTCGACAGTGCCGTCGACCAGGCCGCGGAGGCTGGTGGTGAGGGCAGGCGTGCCGACCTTCCAGTTGCTCGAGTCGGCAACCACAATGACATCGGCCCGGAGCAGCTCCCGGTTCGCTTCCAGGAAGGTCCGGAACGTGGGCGACCCCGCTTCTTCCTCGCCCTCGATGAAGAATGTCACGCCGAGGCCCAGGGAACCGCCAAGGACCTCGGCTGCAGCTGCATAAGCGGCAATGTGCACCATGATGCCGGCCTTATCGTCGGCGGCGCCGCGTCCGTACAGCCGTCCGTCCTTCTCGACGGCGGTAAAGGGCTGGGTTTCCCACAGCGACTCATCGCCCACGGGCTGGACGTCGTGGTGGGCATAGAGGAGGACAGTCGGCTTTCCAGCGGCAGCAGGGCGGCGGGCGACGACGGCCGGCCCGCCGGGCGTGCCGTCGTCCTTATTGACGGAAAGCACCTGGACGTCGTCGATCCCAGCGGCGCGGAGGAGCTCCGCGACGGCGTCGGCGCTTCGCTCCAGGGGGGCGCGCTCGAAGCTGGGCCACGCAATCCCCGGGATGGCAACCAACTCCTTAAGCCGTGCCAGGGTCTGGTCGAAGGACCGGTCTACAGCGGACCGAAGGTCTTCCGTCCCGCCGCTGGCCTCCCGGCCCGGTCCTGTCGTAGTGGTCGTGCTGCGCGGGGTTGCCGCAGGTGATGAAGTCATGGCCAAAACATTACCCCCGCCACTTTTGGCCGCCGGCCAGCGGACCTGCCACCGCAGGCAGGAGGCGGTCCGCTGCAAGGTATTCTGGTCAGGTGTTCGGACGTAGAAAAGAAGCGCCCTCGGCGCAGGAGACCATAGACCAGCAGGCAGCGGAGGCGGCGGCTCGGCAAGGAAGCGTGGCGGGCAAGGGCGCACCCACCCCAACGCGGAAGGCCCAGGAAGCCGCCCGCAAACGGCCGCTGGTACCCGAGGACCGCAAGGCATCCAAGGCCGCCGAACGCCAGGCCGTCCAGGACCAGCGCCTCAAGATGCGCCGGGCCTTGGATACGGGCGATGAGAAGTTCCTGCCGCTTCGCGACAAGGGTCCGCAGAAACGGTTTGCCCGCGACTTTGTGGATGCCCGGTTCAACCTTGGCGAGTACCTGATGTTTGGTGCCCTGGTTTTCGTGCTGGTGTCGCTGGTGGTTCCGGCCTCCAGCGACATGATGATCTACGTCCTGGGAGCTTTTTGGGTGATGTTCCTGGCGGTCTTCGTGGACGTGTTCATCCTGTCCCGCAAGCTCCGCAAGCGCCTGGCGGAAAAGTTCGGCGAGCTGGAGCGCGGCACGGTCTGGTACGGCTCCATGCGGTCCCTCCAGTTCCGGAAACTGCGGCTGCCCAAGCCCCAGGTGCAGCGCGGCCAGTACCCCGCCTGACCATCCATCAACCTCTTAACCACAGGCACCCCGGCGGAAATCCGCCGGGGTGCCTGCTTTTGATATGGGCCGCGCCCATCGCGGGCGCCGTGGGGCTCGAGGGTCAGGAGCGGCGGTTCCTTGCCAGCTGCTTGTTGATCCGGGCAGCCCAGAACGGCCCCTCGTAGAGGAAAGCCGTGTAGCCCTGCACCAGGGTGGCGCCGGCGTCGAGCCTTTCCTGGACGTCCTGCGCCGACTCAACGCCGCCTACCGAGACGAGGCTCAGGGCGTTGCCGGTGGCGTGCTTGAGCCGTTTCAGCACCTCAAGGGAACGCTGCTTCAGGGGAGCTCCGGACAATCCGCCGGCGCCGCATTTCTCCACCGTTTCCGCCGGCGATGCCAGCCCTTCGCGGGCGATGGTGGTGTTGGTGGCAATGATGCCGTCCAGCTTCAGGTCCAAGGCAAGGCGCGCAACGTCGTCGATGTCCTCGTCGCTGAGGTCCGGTGCGATCTTCACCAGCAGGGGTACGTGCCGTCCGGCGGCGCGATCGGCCTCCTGTCCGACGGCGGTAAGCAGGGGACGAAGTGTTTCCACGTCCTGGAGCAGCCGCAGTCCGGGGGTGTTGGGGGAACTGACATTCACCACGAGGTAGTCGGCAGCAGGCGCCAGGCTGCGCGCGCCCACCAGGTAGTCATCAACTGCGTCGGCAAGTTCCACCACTTTGGTCTTGCCGATGTTGACCCCGATGACCGGACGCACGGACGGGTAGCGGCGCTGGAGTGCGGCACGCGCTGCCTTCAGCCGGGGCGCAACGGCAGACGCGCCGTCGTTGTTGAATCCCATCCGGTTGATGACGGCCCGGTCCTGGACCAGGCGGAAGAGCCTCGGCTTGTCATTGCCGGGCTGCGCCTGTCCGGTGATCGTGCCTACTTCGATGTGCCCGAATCCAAGGTCCGCCAGGGCCTCTATCCCGTGGCCTTCCTTGTCAAAACCGGCGGCGAGTCCGAACGGCGACGGAAAAGTCACGCCGAAGGCCGTGGTTTGCAGCGATGGCGCCGGAGCAGTCAGCTTCTGCAGGACCCTCCCGGCTCCCGACGCATGCGCGAGCCGGATGCCCTTAAATCCGATCTTGTGGGCGCGCTCGGCGTCCATCCATGAAAAGGCCAGCCTGAAGAAAGTGGGGTAAACGCGCATGCCTTTAGTTTCGCGTCTCCGGGGCCCCGCACCAAAACGGAGACGCGGCCGAACGGACCGGCGCGGCGCGGCGTCCCGGTCTAGCATGAGGGACATGCAGTGGCAGCAGGACATCCTGGGGGAGGATTTCGAGTCCCAGACCTTTACGGCCGCCGGACCTGACGGGGTGGGCCGGACAGCCACCTTGGTGCGGCTCAGGCCAGGCCAGGGCAACGCGTCCGACGGCGGCCCGCGCCGGGCTGTGCTCTTCCTGCACGGCTGGAGCGACTATTTCTTCAATGTTGACCTGGCCCGGTTCTGGGCTGCCGCCGGCTATGACTTCTACGCCCTGGACATGCACAATCACGGACGGAGCCTGCGCCCGGAGTCACCTGGGGGTTACGTGGCGGACCTGGCCGCTTACGACGCCGAGATCGAAGAAGCCGCCCGCTTGATCCGCCAGGAGGGAATCCCCGGGCCGCTGGTTTTGATGGGCCATTCGACCGGCGGGCTGGTGGCGGCCCTGTGGACCAGCCAGCATCCGGAGGCCGTCTCCCTGCTGATCCTGAACAGTCCTTGGCTGGAGATGCACGGAAGTTCGCTGGTCCGGCGGGCAGCCTCCAGCATGGTGCGTCCGGTGGCCCGCTTGCGCCCGCAGGCGGTCCTCCGCCTTCCGGAGCGTGGCCACTACTGGCGTACCATCAGCGACGCGGCCGACGGCGAATGGCCGGTGGATGAGCGCTACCGCCCCCGCCTGGCTTTTCCCGTTCGGGCAGGGTGGCTGCGGGCAGTCCTCGCCGGGCATGCCCGCGTGGCGCGCGGCCTGGACATCGAGGCGCCGATCCTGGTCTTGCTGTCCAAAGGAAGTGCCAACGGCCTGCTCTGGTCCGAGGAAATGCGGCGGACAGACGCCGTCCTGGATGTGAACATCATCAGCACCCGGGCACTTGCCCTGGGCCGTACCGTGACCATCGAGCGGATTGACGGTGCGCTGCATGACGTCTTCCTCTCCCCCGGGCCGGTCCGGTCCGACGCCTATTTCCGGCTGGCCCGCTGGCTGCGGGCGTACGGCGAACGCTAGTCCGCCTGGGGATCCGCCGGTGCAGCGGCAGCATCTATGGCACCGCCGTAGCGGCGGTCCCGCCTGGCATATTCCTCGACGGCGGTCCAAAGGGTCCGCCTGTCGACATCGGGCCACAGCGTGTCCATGAAGACGAACTCCGCATACGCGGACTGCCAGAGCAGGAAGTTGGAGAGCCGCTGCTCCCCCGAGCTGCGCAGGAAGAGGTCCACGTCTGGGAGGTCGGGCTCATCCAGGTACTTCTGGATGGTCCGCTCGGTGATGGCGCCCGGCTTGAGCCTGCCAGCTGCGACGTCCGCAGCGATCGCGGAGACGGCGTCGGTTATCTCAGCCCGGCCGCCGTAATTAACACACATGGTCAAATTGCAGGTGGTGTTGGCGGCGGTGAACTCTTCAGCCTCCTCCAGTTCCCGAATCACGGAACCCCAAAGGCGCGGCCGGCGTCCTGCCCAGCGCACGCGCACCCCCCAGTCGTCCAACTGGTTCCGTTGCCTTCGAAGCACGTCCTTGTTAAATCCCATCAGGAAGCGGACTTCCTCCGGCGAACGGCGCCAATTCTCGGTGGAAAAGGCGTAGACGCTGACATACTCAATCCCGAGCTCGATGGCACCGGCCATCACATCAAGCAGGGCCGGCTCCCCCGCCTTGTGGCCCTCGATCCGGGGCAGGCCGCGCTGGTTGGCCCACCGGCCGTTGCCGTCCATGACGATGGCCACGTGCCGGGGAATGAATTCAGCGGGGATGAAGGGTGCCACCGCGCCCGAAGGGTGCGGGTACGGGGCCACCACGGGATGGGTGCGCTTCCGGGGTGCATTGTTCTTTTTTCCCAAGGCCACTGTCAGCTGCGCTCCACATGTTTGAGGGATTTCAGTACTCGTTCAAGATGCCATTGCAGGTATGCCGCCACCAGGCCGGCGGCCTCCTTGCGGTGCTGCGGCAACGACGCATCCGCAGTGGCCCAGTCACCGGTCAGCAGGGCTGCCAGCAGGACAACGGTTTCGGAAGCGGGTGCAGGTGACCCGGGCGGCCTGCACTGTGCGCAGACCATGCCGCCAAGGGGTGCGGAAAACGCTGTATGCGGGCCGGGCATTCCGCAGCGCGAGCAATCGGTAAAGCTGGGGGCCCAACCGCCGGTGGCCAGGGCACGAAGCAGGTAGGAGTCCAGGATGAGGCCTGCGGCGTGGTCGTCGCGGCTCAGTGCGGCGAGGGCGCCCACCAACAGGTTGTATTGGGCGGTTCCGGCTTCACCGTCCACATCGGTCAGTTTCTCCGCGGTCTCCGTCATGGCGGCGGCAACCGTGTACCTGCCGTAATCCGCGGCAATACTGCCGCCGTATGCACCTTTGGCAACTGCCTGCGTGACGATGTCCAGCGTGCGGCCGGACACCAGTTGCAGGTCTGCCACCATGAAGGGTTCAAGCCGGGCACCGAACCGGCTGCTGGTGCGGCGCACGCCTTTGGCGACGGCGCGGACCTGGCCATGGTGCTTGGTCAGGAGCGTGATGATGCGGTCCGCCTCACCCAGCTTGTGGGTACGGAGTACCACGGCGTCGTCCCGGTACGCCCGGGAGGCAAAAGACTGTTGAACCACGCTCTATCTTCCCATCCTGCCCGGCAGCCTGCCGACAGGTACGGTGGTGCGGCCGGTTGGAACCGGCGGCACCACCGCCAGGTGTCAGGCCCGGGCGTCCCGGATGGCCCGGTTGACCGCCGAAATGACGGCCTTGAGGGAGGACATGCTGGTGTTCGCATCGATGCCGACACCCCACAGGACCCGCTCCCCCACGGCGCATTCGACATACGCGGCCGCGGCGGCGTTGCCGCCCTCGGACAGGGCGTGCTCGCTGTAGTCCAGCACCCGGACGTCCACGCCGTCCTCGTGGAGGATGTTCAGCAGGGCCGCGATAGGGCCGTTTCCCGTCCCGGTGCGGCTGACCTGGGCACCATCGATGGTGAGCGAGGCGTGAAGCGTCATGCCGCCGTCGGCATCCGTTTCCGTCTTGACCCCGCCCAGGGAGTAGCGGCCCCACTGCCCCTCGGCGTTGCCGGACGGCAGGTACTCGTCCTGGAAGATCTGCCACAGCTGTGCTCCGCTGACCTCGCCGCCCACGGTGTCAGTGCGGCGCTGGATGACGCCGGAGAACTCAATTTGCGCGCGGCGCGGCAGGTCCAGGCTGTGCTCATTCTTCAGCAGGTAGGCCACGCCGCCCTTGCCGGACTGGGAGTTCACGCGGATGACGGCTTCGTAGCTGCGGCCCAGGTCCTTGGGGTCCACCGGCAGGTAAGGAACCTGCCAGGTGAAGTCATCCACGGCCTTGCCGGCCGCTGCGGCGTCGCGCTCCAGTGCTTCAAAGCCCTTCTTGATCGCGTCCTGGTGGGATCCGGAGAAAGCGGTGAACACCAGGTCGCCACCGTACGGCGAACGCTCGGGAACCGGCAGCTGGTTGCAGTACTCCACGGTCCGGCGGACGTCGTCGATGTTGGAGAAGTCGATCATGGGGTCGATGCCCTGGACGAACATGTTCAGGCCCAGGGTCACCAGGTCCACGTTGCCGGTCCGTTCACCGTTTCCGAACAGGCAGCCTTCGATGCGGTCGGCGCCGGCCATGTAGCCCAGTTCGGCGGCAGCCACCCCGGTTCCGCGGTCGTTGTGCGGGTGCAACGAGAGGATGATGCCTTCGCGGGGGTGCAGGTGGCGGCTCATCCACTCGATGGAATCGGCATAGATGTTGGGGGTGGCCATTTCCACAGTGGCGGGCAGGTTGATGATCACCTGGCGGTCGGCGGAGGCTTCGAAAACATCGGCGACGGCGTTGCACACCCGCACGGCGTACTCGAGTTCCGTGCCGGTGAAGGACTCCGGTGAGTACTCGTACGTCACGTGCGTGTCAGCGAGGGTTTCCTCGTACTTCCTGCACAGGCGGGCCCCCTGCAGCGCTATGTCCAGGATGCCGTCCTCGTCCTGGTTGAAGACCACGCGCCGCTGCAGCACGGACGTGGAGTTGTAGAGGTGGACGATGGCCTGCTTCGCCCCCACCAGGGACTCGTAGGTCCGTTCGATCAGGTGTTCCCGGGCCTGCGTCAGGACCTGGATGGTGACGTCATCCGGGATGTGGTTACCTTCGATGAGCTGGCGGACAAAGTCGAAGTCCGTCTGGGACGCGGACGGGAAACCAACCTCGATTTCCTTGTAGCCCATGCGCACCAGCAGGTCGAACATCTTCATCTTGCGGGCGGGGCTCATGGGATCGATCAGCGCCTGGTTGCCGTCGCGCAGGTCAACTGCGCACCAGCGCGGGGCCTTGGTGATGACCTTGTCCGGCCAGGTGCGGTCCGGCAGTTCAACTTTGATCTGGTCCTGGAACGGCGTGTACCGGTGGGCGGGCATTCCGGAGGGCTTTTGTGCGTTACGCATGATGTTCGTGGCCTTTTCTATCGATCTTCAGTGAAAGGGTGGCCGGGCAACACAAACTCCGCAGCGAGGGTGGGCCGTGCGCTAGATAGCGTCTGTGGCCTCGCCGCGGCAGCTAAGGAGAAGGAGCTCTGCACGCACACTTTGAGGGTAACACGGGTGCGTAAGATGAAAGGGCACTACCGTCCGTAAAGTCCAGCATGCAGACGCTCTGCGGTGTTCCGCCCGGCAGCGGCGTCCCAGCAAAGGAGTTGCAGTGCCCATTTCGGGGATCGATCTGTCCACCATTGATCACACAGTCCGGCCGCAGGACGACCTCTACCAGCACATCAACGGCGCCTGGCTGAAGGCCACCGAAATTCCGGATGACCGTCCCCTGGAGGGGACCTTCACCGCCCTGCGGGACGGGTCCGAAATTGCCGTCCGGGACATCATCGAGGAGGCCGCGGCCAAGGGCGGCGACGCCACCGGGATCGAGCGGAAGATCGGCGGGCTTTACAGCAGCTTCATGGACGAAGCCACCGTCGAGGGCAAGGGCATGGAGCCCATCCGCGGGCGACTCGCGGAAGTTTTCGCCACCGCCTCGGCGCGGGACCTCATTGCCCTGGCGGGACGGCTGTTCCGCAAGGACGTGGGCGGCTTATTTTACATCTACCCCGCGCCGGATGCGGGCAACCCCGACCGGGTCCTTCTCTACACCGGCCAGGGCGGCCTGGGCCTTCCCGATGAGTCCTACTACCGTGACGGGAAGTTCGCCCCGATCGTTGCCGCGTACACGGCACACGTGGAGAAGATGTTCGAACTGGCCGGTGTTGCGGATCCGAAGGGTGCAGCAGCGCGCGTGGTCGGGCTGGAGACAAAGCTCGCGTCCCACCATTGGGACAACGTCACCCTCCGGGACCCGCAGAAGACCTACAACCTCAAGACGGCGGAGGAGGCCGCCGGGCTCTTCCCCCTGCTTGCCACCTGGTTTGACGCCGCCGGAATCGATGCGGACAAGCGCACTGAAATCGTGGTCAGCACTCCTGACTTCTTCACCGGCGCTGCCGGGCTCCTGGACGAAGTCCCGGTCAGCACGTGGCAGGAGTGGCTGGCCATGCGCGTCGTCAGTGCGGCCGCACCCTATCTGTCCTCCGAGTTCGTGGACGCCAACTTTGCCTTCTACGGCACCACCATCAGCGGCACGCCCAGGAATAAGGACCGGTGGAAGCGCGGCGTCGCGGTCGTCGAAGCAGGCCTCGGTGAAGCTGTCGGCCAGATCTACGTGGCACGCCATTTCCCCGAGTCCCACAAGGCGCGGATGCAGACTTTGGTGGCGAACCTGATCGAGGCCTACCGCCGCAGCATCAATGACGTCGGCTGGATGGGCGAGGACACTAAAGCCGAAGCCCTGCGCAAGCTGGAGGCGTTCCGGGCGAAGATTGGCTACCCGGACGAGTGGATCGACTATTCGGCCGTGGAGATCGACCCCGAGGACCTGCTGGGCAACGTGGAACGCGCCCACAACGCCGATGTCGACAGGCACCTCGATGAGGTGGGCAAGCCCGTGGACCGGAACAAGTGGCTGATGACGCCACAAACGGTCAATGCGTACTACCACCCGATGATGAACGAGATCGTCTTCCCCGCGGCTATCCTGCAGCCGCCGTTCTTCACCGCCGATGCCGACGACGCCGTCAACTACGGCGGCATCGGCGCTGTGATCGGCCATGAGATAGGCCACGGCTTTGATGACCAGGGCTCACAGTTCGACGGCGGCGGGGCCCTTCGGAACTGGTGGACCGACCAGGACCGGCAGGCTTTCGAGGCGCTGACGGCCCGGCTCGTGGCGCAGTACGACGCGCTCTCCCCCACCGCCGCGCCCGGGCACCACGTCAACGGCCGGCTTACGCTGGGCGAGAACATCGGCGACCTGGCAGGGCTCACCATCGCTTACAAGGCGTACCTGATCAGCCTCGACGGCAGGGAACCGGAGGTCCTTGACGGCCTGACCGGTCAGCAGCGGTTCTTCGCTTCCTGGGCCGCGGGCTGGCGCCAGGTCATCCGGCAGGAGGAGGCCATCCGCCGGCTTGCGACCGATCCCCACTCACCGAACGAGTTCCGGACCAACGCCATAGCGAAGAACCTCGATCCGTTCCATGAGGCCTTCGATGTCACCGAGGACGATGGAATGTGGATGCCGGCCGCCGAGCGGGTCAGCATCTGGTAACCGGAGCGCACCAACATGGGCCCCGCCGTTTTCGGCGGGGCCCATGTTCTTGCTGGTGGCACTTGAGCGCCGCAGGAACCGCTGCTGCTACCGGACGATCAGCTCGGGATTGGCCTGCTGGCAGACCTTGTCACCTGCGGTCTGGTTGACAATGTCCTGGGGCAAGGCAGCGGCAGTTCCGCCACCTGCCGCTCCGTAGGCCGTGCCGGTGGTGAAGTCGCTGCCGACATACACCTGAACGCCGGACACGCCCGGGGCGGGAATCATGAGCGTGGCAGGGATTCCCAGCAGCGCGGCCACATCGGCAGCCACATCCGCGAAGCCATTCCCGTAGTAGACCGCTGACTTGGCGACCGGCTGGGCGAGGAATTGCCCGGTCTGGGTGAAGCCGCCGGCTACCAGCGCCTGGACCAGCTCCTGGGCACGGCCGTTGACGCCGCTTCCGTTAGCGACCGTGACCGGCTGGATGGCCTTGTTGTACGGCGGAACCGGCGGAGCGGTCTCCGTGGGGGCCGCCGAAGGCGGTGCCGACTCCGTGGGCGACGGCGTGGTGGGCGCAGTGGGATCGGTCAGGTCCACGTTCTTCCGCAGCGCCGAAAACAGCTGGGCCCCTGCGGGTTCTGCGATGACGAGCCTGTTGGGGTCGACGGGTGCGGGCGTCGTGGGCACCGCAACGAACGCCACCTTGCTGATGTCGATGTTCTTGAGCCGGTTGCCGATGGTCAGCAGCGTGGGAACGGAAGCGAGGCCGTCATCCACCGTCAGGTTCTGGGTTACGACGTCGGCGATCTTCAGCATTTTCGCGGGGTCCGACAGGGTGCCTTCGTCCTTGATCTTCCGCGTCAGCGACGAGAGGAAGCCCTGCTGGGCCTTGATGCGGCCCAGGTCGCTGCCGTCGGCGAAGGCGTGGCGGGTGCGGAGGAAGGAAAGCGCCATCTCGCCCTGTACGGACGACGTGCCGGCCGGAAGCCGCAGCCTTGAATCAGGGTCGTAGACTGCGTCGCTGATGCAGACGTCCACGCCGCCGACGGCGTTGGAAAGTTCCTTCACGGCATTGAAGTCCGCCATCATGAAGTGGTCCACCTGCATGCCAGTGAGTTTGTTGACCGTGTCCACGGCGCAGCCGATGCCGGCCTCGCTCATGGCCTCATTGATCATGACTCCGGTGCGTGCCGGGTAATCCTTTTTGGTCTTGGTGTCCTTGCAGTCGGGGATGTCCACCAGCAGGTCGCGGGGAAAGCTGATGACGTTGACGCGCTTGTTGTCCTCGGAGATGTCCATCAGCATCATCACATCGGACTTGCCGTACCCGGTGGAATCATCGGCAGTCCCATACTCCGAGTTCTTCCCGTCCCGCGTGTCCGAGCCGAGGATCAGGATCTGCAGCCGGCCCGTGGCATCGTTCCCCGGCGACTCGGTGCTCTCCCCGCCCGCGTTCAACGGCGCCTTGGAGATGTTGGTCTGGAGCCGGAAGAACCAAAATCCGGCGAACGCAGCAGCCGCGACGAGGACCAGCGCCACCACCCCGGTGACGGCCTTCAACCACAAGGGCATGCTCCGCAGGGGCCCGAGGTGCCGTGCGGCACCCACGGTATGGCTGTCCGCGTGACGGGATACCGGTCCCGGTCCGGCTGACAGGTCAGCCCCGTTGTCGCGATTGTCGCGGCCTCGACCCACGTGGTGAACCTTCCTTTAAAAACGAAATCCGGTCCATTTTAGTGGTCCAGTCTGGTCAACTTACCTTGCACGCGCCCGCGAACAGTCCCAATGCTGGTCAGAAACCGAGTTTGACCAGTTGTTTCGGGTCCCGCTGCCAGTCTTTGGCCACCTTGACATGGAGATCAAGGTAGATGCGCGTGCCAAGGAGGGCTTCGATGCCTTTGCGCGCGTTGGTACCGACTTCACGCAGGCGGGCACCGCCCTTGCCGATGATGATGGCCTTCTGTGAGGGGCGCTCGACGTAGAGGTTGACACGCACGTCCAACAGGGGGCTGTCTTCCGGCCGGTCATCACGGGGAACAATTTCCTCCACCACGACGGCGAGGGAGTGCGGAAGCTCATCCCGGACACCCTCCAGGGCTGCTTCGCGGATCAGTTCTGCCACCATGACAGCCTCGGGTTCGTCCGTCAATTCCCCGTCCGGGTACAGCGGGGGCGACGGCGGCATGTGGCTGATGAGCACATCGGCCACCGTTTCCACCTGGAAACCGTCGGCGGCGGAAACGGGGACGATGTCCTTCCAGCCGTCCTCGCCCATCACCTCGCGGCCCAGGGCGGCAACGGCCAGGAGCTGTTCCGTCAGTGCCTGCTTGTCCACGAGGTCGGCTTTGGTGACGATGGCGATCACAGGCTTGCGGCCCACGGCTGCAAGTTGGGCGGCGATGAACTTGTCGCCGGGCCCGATCTTTTCGTTGGCAGGCAGGCAGAAGCCGATGGCGTCCACTTCGGCGAGGGTGTCGGCCACCAGGTCATTGAGGCGCTTGCCGAGGAGGGTGCGGGGACGGTGCAGCCCCGGCGTGTCCACCAGGATCAGCTGGGCGTCGTCGCGGTGCACGATGCCCCGGATGGTGTGCCGGGTAGTCTGCGGCTTGGCGGAGGTAATGGCCACCTTCTTCCCTACCAATGCATTGGTCAGGGTGGACTTGCCCGCGTTGGGCCTGCCAACCAGGACAGAAAACCCCGCGCGGAAACCGCCGAAGTCGTCCGGTTCGGCAGCCTTACTTTTCTTGCTCACGTGGAACTCCCTGCTGGGTTGTTTCGGCCTCCTCGAGGAGGCCTTCAAGGTCAGTCTCTACTCTTGGTACGGGCGCCGCAATGATGTGGCTGACGCGGTTCCGCCGGCCCTCGAGCCGTTCGGCCCGCAGCGAGACGCCCTGCACGTCAACGCTGCTTCCCACGATGGGGACACGGCCGAGCGCCTTCGCGAGGAGGCCGCCCACTGTGTCAACCTCGTCGTCGTCAATTTCGAGGTCGAAAAGCTCGCCGAGGTCGTCGATGCCCATGCGGGCGCTGACCCGGTAGGAGCCGTCCCCCAGCGCCACGGCTTCGGCGCTCTCGGTATCGTATTCGTCCACGATCTCGCCCACGATCTCCTCGATCAGGTCCTCGAGGGTTACCAGCCCGGCGGTGCCGCCGTACTCGTCGATGACGATGGCCACGTGCGTGGACTCCTTCTGCAGCTCGCGCAGGAGGTCGCTGACGGGCTTCGACTCGGGCACATAGCGCACCTCGCGGGCCAGTGATTCGACCAGCGGCGGCTCCTGCCCGGGTCCCATCTGGTGGATGACGGCGGCCACGTCCTTGAGGTAAACGATGCCGAGGATGTGGTCCGTGTTCTCGTTGATGACCGGGATCCGCGAATATCCCGAGCGCAGGAACAGCGACATCGCCTGGTGGAGGCTGGAGCCGGCGTCGATGCTGACGATGTCCGTCCTGGGGACCATGACGGCCCGCACCAGGGTATCGCCGAAGTCGAAGACCGACTGGATCATTTCGGCTTCGGTGTCCTCGATCATGTCGGACTCGCTGGCGCGGTCAACGAGTTCCCGGAACTCCTGCTCGCTGAAGAACGCGTCGTCGCCGCCGGGTGCGCCTGGAGCTGCCGAACTTCCCAAAGCCACCAGCCAGCCCGGGATGGGACCCAGCACGCTGGTGAGGAACCGGACCATCGGGGCGGTGAAGCGGACGACCGCGGAGGAGTGCAGCCTGCCGAGCTGGCGGGGTGAGACCCCAACGATCACGAACCCCAGGACGGCCATGATGCCGGTGGCGACAAGTCCTGCGAGCCAAACGTTGTCGAGCAGGCTTGCGATCAGGACGGCGACGGCCACCGCGGAGGCCATTTCGAACCAGACGCGCCAGAAGCGAAGCGCCCGGGTGTGGGCCACGGGTTCAGCCAGGATGCGGCGCATCGCAGTGTCGCGGCTCCTGTGGAGTGCCTCTTCAGCGTCGTGCCGCGGAAGGAAGCTGAAGGCAGCCTCGGCCGCCGTCAGCAGGGCTGCGACGGCAAGGAAGACCAGAGCCACCGCAACCAGCAGCAGTTGTGTCACTGGGTGGTCTCGGCAGGTGCTTCTTTGCCGGTGAAGCCGGACAGGAGTTCCCGCTGGAGCCCGAACATCTCCGCCTTCTCTTCCGGTTCGGCGTGGTCGTAGCCCAGCAGGTGAAGGATGCCGTGCGTGGTAAGCAGCAGCATTTCGTCCTGCAGCGAATGCCCGGCGTTCCTGGCCTGGACCTTGGCGACCTGCGGGCAGATGGCGATGTCGCCCAGCATGCCCTGGGGCGTGGGCCGGCCGGGTGTCCCGGGGGTCAATTCGTCCATGGGCACCGAGAGCACATCCGTGGCGCCCGGTTCGTCCATCAGTTCAATGTGCAGCTTCTCCATGGCCGGCTCATCCACGAGGAGGATGGACAGTTCGGCCTGCGGATGGATGTAAAGGTGTTCGAAGATGTACCGTGACAGTTCCACAAGCGCGGACTCATCCACCTGGATGCCGGACTCGTTGTTGACCTCGATACTCACGCGTGTTCCCCCCGTTTTTCGCGGCTTGCTGAATGCTTGACGCGGCTCCGCTGGGCTTCGTCCCAGATGCTGTACGCGTTTACGATGTCGCCGACCAGCCTGTGCCTGACGACGTCGGCGGCGTCCAGGACGGAGAAGTTCACGCCCTCGATCCCCTGCAGGATTTCTTCGACGATCCGCAGCCCGGATCGCGTCCCAAAGGGAAGGTCCACTTGGGTCACGTCTCCGGTGACCACCATCTTGGACCCGAACCCGAGCCGGGTGAGGAACATCTTCATCTGTTCCGGCGTGGTGTTCTGGGCTTCGTCGAGGATGATGAAGGCGTCGTTGAGGGTGCGTCCGCGCATGTAGGCGAGGGGTGCCACTTCGATGGTGCCGGCGGCCATGAGCCGGGGAATGGATTCGGGGTCCATCATGTCGTGCAGGGCGTCGTAAAGCGGCCGCAGGTAGGGATCGATCTTGTCGCTGAGCGTGCCCGGCAGGAACCCGAGACGCTCCCCCGCCTCTACCGCAGGGCGCGTCAGGATAATCCGGCTGACTTCCTTCTGCTGCAGTGCCTGCACGGCTTTCGCCATGGCCAGGTAGGTCTTGCCGGTACCGGCCGGGCCGATACCGAAGATCACCGTGTTGGCGTCGATGGCGTCAACGTAGGTCTTCTGGTTGAGCGTCTTGGGCCGGATGGTCCTGCCGCGGCTGGAGAGGATGTCGTGCGTGAGCACGTCCACGGGATTCTGCAGCGACTGCGTGCGGAGGAGGGCCACCAGCTGTTGCAGCACCGCTGGGGTGATGACGGTGCCCCGGGCCACAAGGCCACGGACCTCCTGGAGGAGCCGCATGATGCGGGGAACGTCGCTGACCGGTCCGCTGATGGACAGTTCGTTGCCGCGGGCATGGAAGTTGACGTCCGGGAACTGCTCCTCGATGAACCGCAGTGCCTCGTCATGACTGCCGAGCGACTGAACCATCTGGTCGGAGTTCTCGAAGAGGACTACTTCGGTCCGGATGCCGGGAAGGGAGTGCGGGAATTCCCCCGGACTGCCATCGCCCGTGTTGAGCCGGCGCTTACCATTTGCTGATTCAGTCATGGTGCTGGCCCGCAGGCCCGTGGTCCCCTCAAAGATCGACATCAGTTGTTCGCTGCAGCCGATACCCGATGAACGGGGCACCTGCCGGCGGTCCCTTTATCTTACGCCAGCACACGCCCCGGCCGGATACCTGCCGGGCCAGTGACCTGCACCTCCGCCACCCTGAAGAGCCGTTTGCGGGCAGCGAAAAGCAGCGTTTGGTATCAACTTCATATCGGCCTCATATCGTTCCCGTTGCAGTTGGGGCCGGGGAGGCGAATGCGCGGTTGGGGCGGCCCTCCCCTGTGTAATGCTGGAAATCCAGCATCTGCTGGAACGCCAGGCCGCCAGGGGGATCGGCCCGCCACGCCATGAAAGGACAAGGGCAGGACAGTGCCGGAAACCTCTGTGCCCGAAAGGGCAGGACGACCCATGGGCCGCCTGCGCCCGGCCGTCCTGGCAGGAATCCTGGTGCTCGTTCCGGTCCTCACTGCCTGCACTGCCGAAGGCGGACCAGCCCCCACGGGGACCGTCGCCTCGGTCCCCGCCACAGGCGGCACCATGCCGGACGCTCCCTCCACCAGCGCCCCCCTGGAAACCACCCAGTCCTCCAACAAGGCGCCCGTGTACTGGATCGGCCGCACGGGCGGGAACGTCTTCCTCTACCGCGAGTTCCGGGACGTCCCGGAACAGGAAAACCCGGTGACCCGCGCCCTGCGCGCCATGATGTCAGAGAAACCGCTTGACCCTGACTTCTTCACGCCGTGGCAGAACCCGGACAAACTTGCCACGTCCATTTCAGGCAAGGACATCATCACCGTTGACGTCTCCGCAGATGCCTTCAACAGCAACCTCGACGCTGATATGGCAGCCCGTGCCATCCAGCAGCTGATCTATACGGCCACCGCCGCCGCTGCCAGCTCGGGCCTGATCGACACCGGGCAGCAGGTCCGGGTCCGGATCCTGGTGGACGGCCACACGGACTACGTGGCGTTCGGAAAAGTCCAGCTGGGCGCGCTGATGACCCGGGCCGCCGGCCTGGTGGCACCGGTCTGGATCATCGATCCCCAGGAAAACACCGAGGTGCCCAGCGGCAGCGTGAAAATCACCGGCCGCAGCACGTCGCCGGGGGCAAAGCTGCACTGGCAAATCCTGCAGTCCGGGGACGGTGGCAGCAAATCGCCCTTCCTGACCGGAGAAACCACGGCGGCCGCCGGGCAGGGGCAGGCCGGAGATTTCACGCTGGCGCTCAACCTTCCGCCGGGCGACTATGAGCTCCGGGTGGCCCAGGCAGGTTCCGGCGGGGAGCCGGACCGCAATGAGGACACGAGGTCCTTCAAAGTCAGGTAGCGGTCCACCGGCCAAGGATGTCGCTTGCAAGCACGACGGCGGCGGGACCGGCTGTGGAGGACCGCAGGACGTGGTGCCCCAACAGGGCAGTCACGGCACCTTTGTCGCAGAGTTTCGTTACTTCCCGCGGGCTGATTCCACCCTCCGGACCGACAATCAGAAGGACTTCCAGGATTCCCGTCCGGGCATTCCCCTGCCACTCTTCAAGGACAGCACGCAGCGGGCGCACTGCGTCTTCGTGCAGGATGACTGCCAGGTCAGCGGCCTCCACTGCAGCGGACAGCCCTGCTGTTTCAACCGCTGCCCGGACTTCGGGAATCCAGGCCCGCCGGGCCTGTTTGGCGGCTGCCGCCACGGCGGATTCCCACTTGGCGTGGGCGCGGGCGGCCCTGTCGCCCTTCCACCGGACGATCGACCGTTCCGACTGCCACGGTATGACGGCGTCGATCCCCAGTTCGGTGGCCGTCTCGATCGCCAGCTCGTCACGATCTCCCTTGGCCAGCGCCTGGACCAGCACCAGCCGTACGTCCGGCATTTCATCCGTGGCCACGGCACCGCACTCCACTTCAAGGCCGGAGGGTGCAGCGGAGACGACCTTTCCGGTCATGCGGGTGCCGGCCCCGTCGACGATGTCCACCGACTCCCCCGGCGACAGCCGTTTAACCGTGACTGCGTGGCGTGCCTCGGAACCGTCCAGGACAAAGTGGCCGCCGGGGGCCATTCCGGCCAGCGACCCGGCGGGTGTGAAGAAGACGGGATTGCTCACCGCTACAGGTTACCGAACCGGTCCCGGAGCTTGGCGAACATGCCGCCGCTGGCAGCGAGCTTTCCCTCTGTGATCTGTTCCCCGCGAAGCTTGGCGAGCTGCCGGAGGAGGTCTTCCTGCGCCGGGTCGAGCTTCGCCGGGGTGTCCACCTGGAGGTGGACCTTCAGGTCCCCGCGGCCGTAGCCGCGCAGGTGGGTGACACCAAGGCCGCGCAGGGTGATGACCTCGCCGGACTGTGTTCCCGGCTTGACGTCGATGTCCTGGGTGCCGTCGAAGGTTTCCAGGTTGACGTCGGTGCCCAGGGCAGCGGCAGTCATGGGGATGTGCAGGGTGGCGTGCAGGTCGTCGCCTTCCCGCACATAGGTGGCGTCATTGTTGACGCGGATTTCCACGTACAGGTCGCCGGCGGGGCCGCCCGCCGGGCCGGCCTCACCCTGCCCGGAGAGCTGGATCCTGGTTCCGGTGGCTACGCCGGCGGGGACCTTGATGGTCAGCGAACGCCGGCTGCGGATCCGGCCCTGGCCGCTGCATTCGTTGCAGGGGTCCTTGATGACGGTGCCGAAGCCTTCGCAGGTGCCGCAGGGGGCCGCAGTCATGACCTGGCCCAGGATGGAGCGGACGGCCCGCTGGACCTGGCCGCTGCCGCCGCAGATGTCGCAGCGCTCGGGGTGGGTGCCGGGCCGGCAGCAGGATCCCTCACAGGTGGGGCAGACCACGGCGGTGTCCACTTCGAGCTTCTTGTTCACGCCGAACACGGCGTCGCGAAGGTCGATCCGGACGCTGATGAGGGCGTCCTGGCCGCGGCGGACACGGGAAGCCGGGCCGGAGCTGCCCCCGGCGCCGAAGAAGGTGTCGAAGATGTCCTGGAATGCGAAGCCCTGGCCCGCGTAGCCGGCTCCGCCGAAGCCGTTGTCCGTGCCGTTCTCGTTGCCCGTGGTGTCGTAGATCCGCCGCTTCTGGGGGTCGGAGAGGACCTCGTAGGCGTGAGTTACTGCCTTGAAGCGTTCCGAGGCATCCTCACCGGGGTTTACGTCCGGGTGGAGGGTGCGGGCCAGTTTGCGGTAGGCCTTTTTGATCTCTTCGCCCGTAGCTTCGGGTGAGACTCCAAGGACGTCATAGTGGCTGCTCAAAGTTCGTATCTCTTCCTTGTTGTACTGCGTTCAGTCGGGCGGCCCGGCCCGTTGTTCCCGGCCGGAACATGCTCCGGCCGCGCGGGTCAGGGCCCCAAAATCCTGGAAAGGTACCGGGCCACTGCCCGGACGGCGGCCATGGTGGTGGGGTAGTCCATCCTGGTGGGCCCGAGGATTCCTACCTTGGCGACGCTGTCGGGGCCGTAGCCGGTGGCCACCACCGACGCTTCGGCCAGGCCGTCGTAGGGGTTTTCCCTTCCGATGCTGACGGCAACGCCGCGGTGGTCCTGGGCCATCTCGCTCAGCAACCGCAGCATCACCACCTGCTCCTCGAGGGCCTCGAGCACGGGACCGATGCTGAGGGGGAAGTCAACGTTTGACCGGGCCAGGTTGGCTGTCCCGGCCATGACCATCCGGTCCTCCCTGGTGTTTTGCGCCAGCCCCTCGAGGCCAAGTGCCAGGGCGTGCGCAGCCTGCCGCTGTGCCTGTGCCGTGCCGGCCACGACGGAGGGAAGCGCCGTGGCAAGCCGGCTCAGCGGCGTCCCGGACAGTGCGGCGAGGAAACGCGTGCGGAGTGCTGCCACTGCGTCGTCGCCCAGGTCCTGGCCGACGTCGATGACCCGCTGCTCCACCTTGCCGCTGTTGGCAATGAGGACCACCAGCACCTTGCGGGGGGCAAGCAGCACGAATTCGATGTGGCGCACCAACGCCTTGCTGAGGTGCGGGTACTGGACCACAGCCACCTGGTTGGTCAGCTGCGACAGCAGCCGGACGGTGCGGTCCAGGACGTCGTCGAGATCGTCTGCGCCTTCAAGGAGGGACTGGATAGCCCGGCGTTCGGCCGCCGACAGCGGCTTGACTGCCGAGATCTGGTCAACGAAAAGCCGGTAGCCCTTGTCCGTGGGAATCCGCCCTGCACTGGTGTGGGGGGCCGTGATTAATCCCTCGTCCTCAAGGGCCGCCATGTCATTCCGGATGGTTGCGCTGGAAACCCCAAGGTGGTGCCGCTCAACCAGGGCTTTCGACCCAACCGGCTCGCGGGAGTGGACGTAGTCCTCCACGATGGCCCGCAGCACTTCCAGTTTGCGTGGCTCGCTCACTCTCCACCTCCATCCATGGTGCAGGGCCCATGCCCCGCCAGATGCCACCTTGTTAGCACTCGACATGCCTAAGTGCTAACAGTCTATTATGCCTTGGCCCGTTGTTAGCATTGGTACCGCTCCGGGCGAAATTCCGGTGCGGAGGACCTAGCGCTAGGCGGATCGAATCCATGGATTACCAAAACTGGGGGCCCCGCGGCATTTCCGCCCCGGCCAAGTCGGAATTGCCCGAGGTGCCGGTGGAGCGGGGCATGGTGCTGGAGGATGTGCAGTCAGGCTGGGTAGGCGCCGTGACGCGGGTGGAAAAGTCCGGAGGGATGCACGTGGTTGCCCTGGAGGACCGCCGCGGGAAGTCCCGGTCCTTCAAGCTGGGCTTCGGTTTCCTCCTGGAGGGCCGCCCCATCAGGCTCATACCCCCGGCGCCGCGGCCGGCTGCCGGCGCTCCGGTTGCCGGCAGGACGGCCTCCGGTTCTGTCCGGGTCGCCGGCCAGCGGGCCCAGGTGGCCAAGGCAAGCCGCATCTGGGTGGAGGGCAAGCACGACGCCGAACTCGTGGAAAAGGTCTGGGGCGACGACCTTCGGGTGGAAGGCATCGTCGTCGAACCCCTGCACGGCATCGATGATCTGGCGGCGGCGGTTGCCGGCTTCAACCCCGGTCCCGGCCGGCGGCTCGGCGTCCTTGTGGACCACCTCGTTCCGGATTCCAAGGAGTCCCGCATTGCCGACGCGGTCATGGCATCCCCCGGCGCGGCCGGGAATGTCCTGATCGTGGGACACCCCTATGTTGACGTCTGGCAGGCCATCCGGCCGGCGGTCCTGGGCATCGACAAGTGGCCGGCCGTGCCCCGCGGACAGGATTGGAAGACCGGGATCCTCAAAGCCTTCGGCTGGCCGCATACGACCAAGGAAGACATCGGCCTCGGATGGCAGAAGCTGCTGGGCGCCGTACGCACCTACGCCGACCTGGAAGCATCGCTGCTGGGGCGGGTTGAGGAAGTCATCGACTTCCTCACCGTGCCCTGAGGGGCGGACACCGCGCCGGAAGCCAGTATTCTTGGTAGTGCAATGCCGCCTTTTTCAGGGGCATTGCACTACGCGCCCGTATTTGACGTCAGCACCACTTGCATCTCCGAAGGAACAGACTGTGGCAGAAAACGCACGTGATCACAGGGATGGCCAGGGCCGCTCCGAGTACCATGGCGTCCCCGCCAATGCCCTGCCGCTCACGGCCAGCGAAGACCGCCAATGGGCCACGCTGGCACATTTCGGCGGGATCCTTGGCTGTGTCCCCTCGCTGCTGATCTACCTGATCTTCCGCGACCGCGGGCCGTTCACCGCGCAGGAATCCAAAGAGGCGCTGAACTTCAGCCTGCCGCCCACCATCGCCGCCGTGCTGGCCAACATCCTGGTGTTCATCCCCTATGTTGGCAACATCTTCGCCGTGATCGCGACCCTGATCTGGGTGGCGCTGACCTGCTTCTCGGTGGCCGCAGGAATCCACGTCAACAAGGGCCAGCCGCACCGCTACCAGTACAACCTGCGCTGGCTCAAGTAGCGGCGCAGGCCCTCCCCCTGGACGCGCCGGCGGCCGTCAGTCCGGAAGGACGCGGCGGACCACAGCGTCCGCCAGGAGCCTGCCCTTCAGCGTAAGGACAAGGCGGCCCTTGAAAGCGGCGGCCGGCTCCACCAGGCCGTCAGCGATGAGCCCGGCAACCTGGTGCCTGCCCCCGGCGCTGAGGGCCGAAACCTCAAGCCCTGACTGCAGGCGCGCCTCCAGCATCACCCGCTCCATGTTCCTGGTTCCGGCGTCAAGGGTTTCCCGGCCCGCCGCGGGCGAATGCCCCTGGGACAGTCGGTTGGCATAAGCGGACGGGTGCTTCACGTTCCACCAGCGCACCCCGCCCACGTGCGAATGCGCGCCGGGGCCGATGCCCCACCAGTCGTCGCCACGCCAGTAGGCCAGGTTGTGGCGGCACGCGTGCTCCGGGCTCCGCGCCCAGTTGCTGACCTCATACCAGCCGAGCCCGGCGTCGGTGATGAGCTGGTCAGCGAGTTCGTACTTGTCGGCGTGGTCGTCGTCGTCAATTCCCGGCACCTCGCCGCGGCGCATCTGCGCCGCCAGCTTGGTCCCGTCCTCGACAATCAGGGCGTAGGCGCTGATGTGGTCCGGCTGGTAGGTCAAGGCAGTTTCCAGGGAGTGTCGCCAGTCGGCCAGCGACTCCCCCGGCGTCCCGTAAATCAGGTCCAGGCTGACATCCAGCCCTGCCTCCCGCGCCCACTGCACCACCTGCGGAACCCTGCTGGGGGTGTGGGTGCGGTCCAGGACCTTGAGCACGTGCGGGACGGCGGACTGCATCCCAAAGGAGACCCTGGTGAAGCCCGCCTCCTTGAGGACGGCAAGGGACTCCGGCGTGACCGAATCCGGGTTGGCTTCCGTGGTGACCTCGGCGCCGTCCTCGATGCCCCACCGGTCAATGGCGGCGCGAAGGATCAGGGCGAGGTCATCGGCCGGAAGCAGGGTGGGCGTGCCGCCCCCGAAAAAGACAGTGCTGAGCTTGCGCTCCGGCAGCCCGGAACGGGTCATCACCCTGGCGGCCAATGACACTTCCGATACTGCCGTTTGGGCGTAGGCGTCCTGTGACGCGCCGCCACCCAGTTCCGTGGCGGTGTAGGTGTTGAAGTCGCAGTACCCACAGCGCACCGCGCAGAACGGGATGTGGACATACAGGCCAAAGGCCCGGGCCGCCGCACCGTCTGCTGCCTGGGCAGGCAGCAGACCGTCCGACGGCGCCGGGTCGCCGAGGGGAAGCGTGCTGGGCATCAGCGGGTCCCCTGCTGCGCGGTGGTCACTTCTTCTTGGCCTTGTCCTTCGATTCGTCGGTGGTCAGGGCGGCGATGAACGCTTCCTGCGGCACCTCCACCGTGCCCACCATCTTCATGCGCTTCTTGCCTTCTTTTTGCTTCTCCAGCAGCTTGCGCTTCCGGGAGATGTCACCGCCGTAGCATTTGGCCAGCACGTCCTTGCGGATGGCCCGGATGCTTTCGCGGGCGATGATCCTGGAGCCGATTGCCGCCTGGATGGGCACCTCGAACTGCTGCCGCGGGATGAGTTCGCGGAGCTTCCCGGTCATCATCACGCCGTAGGCATAGGCCTTGTCCCGGTGGGTGATGGCGCTGAAGGCGTCCACTTGTTCGCCTTGGAGCATGATGTCGACCTTCACAAGGTCGGCAACCTGTTCGCCGTCGGCCTTCCAGTCAAGGGAACCGTAGCCACGGGTCTTGGACTTCAGGATGTCGAAGAAGTCGAACACGATTTCCGCCAGCGGCAGGCGGTACCGGATTTCCACCCGGTCCTCGGAGAGGTAGTCCATGCCGCCCATGACGCCGCGGCGGGACTGGCACAGTTCCATGATGGCGCCGACGAATTCGTTGGGGGCCAGGATGGTGGCCGACACCATGGGTTCGCGGACCTCAGCGATTTTGCCCGTGGGGTACTCACTGGGGTTGGTCACGCGGACCACCTTCTTGTCCTCCAAAGTCACCTCGTATTCCACGTTCGGTGCGGTGGAGATCAGGTCGAGGTTGTACTCACGCTCCAGCCGTTCGCGGGTGATCTCAAGGTGCAGCAGGCCCAGGAAGCCCACGCGGAACCCAAAGCCCAGCGCGGCCGAGGTCTCCGGCTCATAGACCAGTGCAGCGTCATTGAGCATGAGCTTTTCGAGGGCGTCGCGGAGTACCGGGTAGTCCGCGCCATCCAGCGGATACAGGCCCGAGAACACCATGGGTTTGGCGTCGGCGTAGCCGGGCAGGGACTCGGCCGCCGGCTTGGCAAGGTTGGTGACCGTGTCGCCCACCTTGGACTGCCGGACGTCCTTGACGCCGGTGATCAGGTAGCCCACTTCACCTACGCCGAGGCCCTTGGAGGGTGTGGGTTCCGGGGAGCTGACGCCTATTTCCAGGAGTTCGTGAGAGGCCCTGGTGGACATCATCTGGATGCGTTCGCGGGGGTGGAGCATGCCGTCCACCACGCGCACGTAGGTCACGACGCCCCGGTAGGTGTCGTAGACCGAGTCGAAAATCATGGCGCGGGCCGGCGCGTCCGGGTCGCCTTTCGGCGCCGGCAGGTCCTGGACGATCTTGTCCAGGAGGGCCTCCACGCCGACGCCGGTTTTACCGGACACCCGCAGGACATCCTCGGGGTCGCCGCCGATCAGGCTGGCCAGTTCGGCTGCGTACTTTTCAGGCTGGGCCGCCGGGAGGTCGATCTTGTTAAGGACCGGAATGATGGCGAGATTGTTCTCCATGGCCAGGTACAGGTTCGCGAGCGTCTGGGCCTCGATGCCCTGGGCCGCGTCGACCAACAGGATCGCGCCTTCGCACGCGGCCAGCGACCTGGACACCTCATAGGTGAAGTCCACGTGGCCAGGTGTGTCGATCATGTTCAGCGCGTAGCTGACACCGTCCACCTCCCAGGGCATGCGGACTGCCTGGGACTTGATGGTGATGCCGCGTTCGCGCTCAATGTCCATCCGGTCCAGGTACTGGGCCTTCATGTCGCGCGCCTGGACCACCCCGGTGGACTGCAGCATGCGGTCAGCAAGGGTGGACTTGCCGTGGTCGATATGCGCGATGATGCAAAAGTTCCGAATAATTGCCGGATCTGTCGCGGCGGGCACCGGTGCGGTGCGGGCCATGGGAGACACGCAGGGTCCTTACTGTTGGCTTTTCTGCAGCCCTCCGCCAGGCACACCGAAAGGCGCCCGCGGTCCAGCCGCACATCTTGAACTTCCAGTGTCCCACGTCCCGGACCCCGCCTCCGCATCCTGGCGGCTCGTCCACAGCACCCGGTGCCGCCACTCCGCCGATAGGCTGTCCGGATGGCAATGAATCTGCGTTCTCTGGGCAACGCCGTCCGCCGCGGCCTGCGCATGCTGCAAAACCGGCCCACGACCCAGCCGACCGCCCCGGAACAGCATCCAGGCGGCCGCGGCCCCGCGTCCGACAGCCTCGGCGTGCCCGCCGAGGCTGCCGCCTATCCCGGTGATTACCGCGGCCGCGTCTCCGTCCGCTACGCTCCCCAACCGGACGGAGACCCAGATCCGGGCGAGGTGGTCTGGGCCTGGGTCCCGTACGAAGAGGATCACGGTAAGGGGAAGGACCGGCCGGTGCTGCTGGTGGGCCACAATGGCCCGTTTCTTTTGGGGCTGATGCTGACCAGCAAGGATAGGGTTCCCGCCGGTTCGTCGTCCATGGAGTATGTGGATTTGGGCGCCGGCGGCTGGGACAAGCAAGGCAGGCCCAGCGAAGTACGGCTGGACCGTATCCTGCAGATCCGCGCGGAATCCATCCGGCGCGAGGGTGCGGTGCTGGACAGGGCCCGCTTTGAAAAGGTTGCGTCCGGCCTCCGGCGGCGACACGGCTGGGAGTGACCGTCCGGAAATGGCCAGAGCGGCCGCTGACCTGCTAGTCTTTATTGCTGTGTGTCCGTGCAGGTCGACGGTCACTGATGGTTGGCCGCCATAGGTATCCCCACGCCGCTCAGTCAAGGCCAGCCTGAAAGCCCTCTAGACCATTTCCGCATTACAAAGAGAGTTCACACGTGGCGAATATCAAGTCCCAGAAGAAGCGCATCCTGACCAACGAGAAGGCCCGCCTGCGCAACAACGCAGTCAAGTCTGAGCTGAAGACGGCCATCCGCGCCGTCAACACTGCTGTTGAGTCCGCTGACAAGGAAGCTGCTACTACTGCGCTCGTTTCTGCCAGCCGTAAGCTGGACAAGGCTGTCAGCAAGGGTGTTCTGCACAAGAACAACGCAGCGAACCGCAAGTCGGCGATCTCCAAGAAGGTCAACGCACTCTAAGGTTTCCAGTTCCCACGAACTGATGGTGTGGCCGGTACCCGAGGGTACCGGCCACACGCTTTTAAGCTGTCCCGCCTGACCGCGGCAGCACGCCGTCGGACGTCGCCGGGACATCGCGGGGCGGGACGCCTAAGAAGGGTTAGGCGCGTCAGGCGCTATCTTCCCTGGACGGACATGGCAATTACCGTGACGGCATGCTCGACGGCGTAGACGGGGTCCCGGGACAAACCCTTGACCTGCGCGTCCGCCTCAGCCGTGGCCTGGATGGACCGCACCAGGCCCTCGGGGGTCCAGCGCCGGACGTCCCGCTGCGCCTGCTCCACCAGCCAGGGCTGCATGCCCAACTCCGCCGCTATCTGCGCAGACGAGCCGGAGGCGCCAGCCACCCGCGCGACCGTCCGCAACTTCGAGGCAAGTGCGGCCACCAGCGGAACCGGGTCGGCGCCGGTGGCCAGGGCGTGCCGCAGTGTGGAGAGGGCAACGGGGGCGTTTCCTGCCATGGCTGCGTCCGCCACCTTGAAGGCAGTAGCTTCGACCCGGCCGCCGTAATACTTGTCCACGGTGTCGGTGGTGACCGTGCTGCCGGCATCGGCGATCAACTGGGCGCACGCGGCAGCAAGTTCTGACAGGTCCGCCCCCACGGCATTCACCAGCGCCTGCACGGCGTCCTGGTTGATGCGGCGTCCGGCTGCCTTGAACTCCGCGGCAACGAACTGGACCTTGTCCGTGTCCTTCTTCAGCGGTTGGCAGTCAACCACCGGCCAGCCGGCCTTCCTGACGGCGTCAAGGAGCTTTTTCCCGCGGATACCGCCGGCATGGCGAAGAACGACGACAGCGTCCTCCTCCGGATGCTGAAGATACTGGAGCGCGTCGGCGAGGAAGGCGTCATTCATGCCCTCCACGGCTTCCACCTCGATCAGCTTGCTTTCGCCGAACAGCGACGGGCTCACCTGCATGCTGAGGGTCCCGGGCTCATACCCGGCCGCATTGATGCGGCTGACTTCCACGTCCGGTGCTGCCGCCCTGACCTGGGCGCGGATCGTGTCCATGGCCCTGATGCCCAGGTACTCTTCGGGCCCGCTCACCAGGACGATCCGGGCCGGGGCTATTTCCCGCCAGGAAGCTGTGTTCGATGCCGGGGAGCGGGATGCTCGCTTTTGCGCAGCGGCCATCGAATGTTCCTTCCGGAGGTTTTATTGCAATAACCAAGCCTGCCACGTCTGTGCCCGCGGTCCAAGCTGCCCGGGTCCCGGAGACCGGTCAGCCGCCGCCCGGCACCGTCCAGCAACACTACGGTTGCGGCGTGAGCCTTCCGGATCAGCCGCACAACCCTGCGGGGCCGGGCCACCGCCCAGAGCGCAGCCAGCGACAGGACTGACAGCAGCACCATGGACAGCATGCCGGGCACCCCTTCCGGCCATGGCAGCGCCGAGCCCGGCAACTGGGCAGCGAGCCTGGCCGTGGCGGCAACGCCGGCACTGAAGGTTCCGGCCACGGCTATCAACGCCGTGGCGGCCCAGGGCAGCACCACCACCAGGGGCACCGCGGCAGTTCCCAACAGGGTGACCGGAGCCACCAAGGGCGACGCGACGACATTTGCCGCCAGCGAATAGGTTGAAAACTGGGGCTGCAGGAGCACGATGACGGGTCCGCACAGCAGCTGGGCGGATAAGGGGACCGCTAGTGCCGCGGCTGCCCACCGTGGGACTGCCGCGGGAATCCAGCCGATGATCCGCCGGCCCAGGATGATGATGCCGAGCGTGGCCAGTACGGAGAGGAGGAACCCGAAACTCGAGCCCAGCGCCGGGTCGGCCAGCAGGAGCCCCATAACGGCGAGGCAAAGAAAACTCAGCCCGCGTCCTGACCGTCCACCGGCCAGGGAGGCCACCCCGATGGCCCCCATCAGGGCTGCCCGCAGGACACTGGCATCGGGCCCAACCAGGACGACGAAAAGGGCCAGGCCCCCAAGGGCAGCGGCCGCAGCCAGTACTCGCGGCAGCCGGAGCCGGCGGCAGAGGAGCAGCAGTGCCCCAAGCACCAGGCTGCAGTTTGCCCCGCTGACAGCGGTAAGGTGGGTCATGCCCACGGCCTTCATGGCGTTGTTCAATCCCTCGTCCAGTGCACTGGTGTCCCCGGTAACCATTCCCGGAAGGAGTCCGCTGGCATCGGGCGGCAGGAAGGCCGCGGCGGCGACGAAACGCTCCCGAAGTTTCCTGGCGGACCCTTCCAGCAGTGATCCGCCCACCGCGGGGCCGGGCGGGGTGGACGCTGCCAGGTTTCCGGCTTCCGGACCTCCGGGGTCCGCCGCCCGCAGCTTGCCCGCTGCACGCAGCGTCTGCCCCGGCACAACGCCGCCCCATCCCTGCCCGCCCATCACCACCAACCGGGCGCGGGTCCGCACATGGATTCCTCCCGTCGTCACTTCCTGTGTCCACACCGGCACGGACCAACGTCCGTCCGACCCGCCAGGACCGGCGACAGCCCGGGGAGTTCCTGCTACCTCGACGACGGCGACAGCGGACTTTCCGGCTGCGACCGCCTCGGCAAGCGGTCCGGTGAACCGCTGGCTGGAGGCTGTGGCAGAGTGGGCCGCGGCCGCGCCCGCCAGCAGCAGGGCCACGCCCGCAGCGGCCGGGAAGCTTCGAACCCGCGGGCGGGACACGGGATTACGGCCCCCACCGACGGCGTTGGAGATCCGACGCGCCCCGCCGCCCCTGGCCGCCCGGGCGAGCACGAGGCCGCCGACTGCAGCCAGGGTGCAGCACAATACGGCAAGCTCGGCGGGCGGGAGCCACAGCCCTGCCAGCGATGCCGCCCACACCAGGGCCGCCGGGAGGGCGAGCCGGAGGTCGATGCGGCGGCGAGGTTGCCCGGAACCTGCTTCCTTTTCCGCCTCGGCCCCGCTGGGATCGCCCATCTGCTTGCGTACGTGGGCCGCGCCCTGCGCCAGGAGCCCTTGCAGTACCTTGCGGTGCCGTCCGGGCAGGCCACGTGACTTCAGGCGTCCCCGAGTTGATGGCGGCCGCACTCCCCCGGAATGGGAATGTGGTGTGGCAGCCTGCACTGTACCTGCGGGGGTCCCGCCCTGCTGTCCGGGTCCGGCGCCCTGAACGGCAGATTCAACGAACCGGCTCCAAGGACTTCCAGGCCCTTCTCCGCCGGTGGCCGCGCCCCGCCCCGTCTGCCCGGCCCCTCCCGTCCTGCCCGTGGTCGCAGACATAGAGCGCCCTAGACCGTTACCAGGGGCAACAGGGCTTCAAGCATCTTCGGCCCGACGCCATCCACCGCATCCAGTTCTTCGATGCTCTTGAAAGGTCCGTGGTCCTTCCGCCAGTCCACAATCCGCTGGGCGAGCACCGGCCCGACTTTTGGCAGCGTGTCCAGCTCCGCAGCGTCCGCTGTGTTGAGGTTGACCTTCCCGCCGTGTGCCCCGGATTGCCCGCCGGCAGGACCGGCGCTGCCTGGACCAGGATCCTCCGCACCCGCACCATCCGGTCCTGCCGGCAGTGGCTCCCCTCGCTGCGGCACGTAGATCTTCTGCCCGTCCTCCACTACGAGGGCAAGGTTGAGCCGGTTCACGTCGGCGTCCTGGGCGGCGCCGCCGGCGGCAGCAATGGCGTCATCAACCCGGCTGCCCTGCTGGAGCCTAATGACGCCGGGCGTTGCCACGGACCCTGCAACATGCACCACCACAAGTCCGCCGGCAGGATCCGCAGGTGGCGTACGGTCGGGATCAGCTCCAGCCTCTCCTGCACGTCTGCCGTCAGAACTGGCGCCGCTGAGCGGCAGGACTTCCGGGGATGCCGAACCTGCCTGCCACCAGAACCAGGCTCCACCCGCCACCGCCAAGGCACCCAGCAGCAGGGCAACCCGCAGTCCTATCCGCCACCGGAGAGACGGCGCTTCGGCTGAACCGGCCTGGGTATTGCTGCCGGTTTCGGTTCCGGCTGCCCCGCCGGCGCCGCGGTACTCGAAGCCACCGGGGCCGCCTCCATCCTCCAGGAGCCCGGCGGGGGCCTCTCCCAGTGCCGCCTGCAACCGGTCCCTCGCATGCCTTGCCTGCTGACGTGCTGCTCCAGCATCCCGGCGTGACATGGGTCCCACCCTAGGAACCCGCCCTCCAACAACGCGATGAGCCAACGGCCCTATGTGGAAAAGGTGTGCCGGCGGGTGCACCCAGTCGCCCTTTGCGGCTGGACGTGCCGTCTCCCGCGGGACGAACCTGGCACCTGCAGCCATGCCGTGTGGGGCGGCGCCCGGCTAGGTGCGCTGCCGGTGGCCCCGCGCCCAGACCACTTCGGCGACGCCGCCCAGGGCAAGCGGGAACGCCACCACGGCTGCCAGGTGGCGCAGCAGGCTTTGGGGATAGGACCACGCCGCCCAGCCCACGAGGACTCCGGGCAGCCCCACACAGACCGTTACCCACACGGGGTTTCCACGCACATGGGATCACACCGCAGCCGCAAGGGAGAGCGCGCACCCGGCGTCGACGTAGAGGCCGCCGGTCCTGGCGGCTTCAAACATGGCCGGTTCCGGTGACCAGACGAAGAACAGGGTCCGCTCCAAGCCGATGCCGATCAGGATCATCGACGCCAGGACAAGCAGGATCCAGCCAGTGGTTCCAGCCCAGCGGCGGCTTGCTTCAGACACGACCCTCCCCCTCCGGGGCTCCTACTGGTCCACTGCCGGCATTTTGTCCCCGCATCCTAACCCGGACCCGGGCGTCTGCGGCATCAGCCGGACGCCTTACAGCGACGAGTGCGCGCCGTCGTTGGGCACGCTGGCCGACCTGCCGACAATCACCGCAAGGACCCCGAGGCCGGCGTGCGCTGCCAGGACCGCGGGAAGGGAGCTGATCTGCGCGGGCAGACAACCGGGAAGCGCCGCTTCAAGCCTGGCAGCCAGGCCTGCAGCCTCCTCCTGGTTGCCGAAGTGGTGCACGGCGAGGACGACGGAAT
Organism: Pseudarthrobacter sp. CC12; assembly: GCF_039907755.1. Classification (NCBI taxonomy): domain Bacteria; kingdom Bacillati; phylum Actinomycetota; class Actinomycetes; order Micrococcales; family Micrococcaceae; genus Pseudarthrobacter; species Pseudarthrobacter sp. CC12. The sequence continues at coordinate 235,089 of NZ_JARDJH010000002.1, forward strand.
CGTCCGGCTGCGGTGCAGCGGCGGCCACGACGATTTCCTCGAGGCGTGCCACGGCCCTGGCCGCTGAGCGCACCTTTTCCAGCGGGACGATCCTTCCGCCGTCGACTGCCAGGATCGGTTTGATGGCGAGCATGGTGCCCAGCAGCGACGCCGCTGCCCCGACGCGTCCGCCGCGTCGCAACTGCTCAAGGCTGGGCACGTAGAAGAAGACATGGGTGTTTTCCGCCTGGGCCGCTGCAGCCGCGGCCACCTCAGACCGGCCTGCACCGGCTGAGGCGGCTTCAACGGCAGCCTGCACCGCCAGTCCCTGCGCCATGCCCACGGTGCGGGTGTCCACCACATCCACGGGAATACCCACCCTGCCGGCGGCCAGCCGCGCCGCGTCAGCCGTGCCGGAAAGTTCGCCCGAGATATGCACCGAGACAATTCCATCGAAGCCCCGAAGTTCCGCGGCCCGGTAGGCCTGCTCGAACTGTCCCGGCGAAGGCCGTGACGTTTTGACCGGAGTCCCGGCAGCCAGGGCAACGGCAATGGTCTCGAGGATGTCGTCTTCGCCCTCGCCGTAGATTTCGGCGCCCACCATGACGGGCATCGGAGTCACGGTGAGGATCCCATCCGGGGGAAGTCCGCTGACATAGGCCGCCGGCAGGGCAGCGGCTGAGTCGGTGACGACGGCGGTCCGCACCACAGCGCCTGGGCCCGGACGCCTGGACCCCGGCCGGACGGCCGGACGCAGGCCCGACAGCCGAGCACGGACCCACGGCCAGGCTGCGGCATTACTGTCGGGCAAGGTGCCTCCTGGAATCGGCGTCCGGCTCAACCGGCACCGGCCGCCGGAAAGCTTCCGACGGCCGGTAAATCACTGCGGGTACAGCAACTAGGCCGGAACGATGTTCACCAGCTTAGGGGCACGGACGATCACTGTCCGGATGCCCCGGCCGTCCATGGCCCGCTGGACGTTCTCCGACGCCAGGGCCAGCTCGCGCAGCTGGTCCTCCGAGACGTCCGGGGACACTTCCAGCCGGTCGCGGACCTTGCCCTGCACCTGGACGACGGCGGTCACCGTGTCCTGGACCAGGAGGGCGGGATCGTGGGCCGGCCAGCCCGCGTTGGCAACCGATGCAGGGTGCCCCAGCAGGTTCCACATGTCCTCGGCAGTGTACGGCGCGAACAGGCTGAGGATCACGGCCACTGCTTCCGCGGCTTCGCGGACCGCGGGGTCCCCGGCACCCGCCCCGGAGTCGATTGCCTTGCGGGTGGCGTTGACCAGCTCCATGAGCTTGGCCACCACCACATTGAACTTGTTGGCGTCCAGCAGTTCGGCGGCATCGGCGATGGTGCGGTGGGTGACGGACCGCAGCCCACGGTCGCCGGCGGCGGCGTCCGCACCCGGGGCACTCGCCACATCCTGTGCCAGGCGCCAGGCCCGGGCCAGGAACTTGGCTGAGCCGGACGGCGACACGTCGGCCCAGTCCACGTCGTCCTCGGGCGGGGAGGCGAACACCATGGTCAGGCGGACGGCGTCCACGCCGAACTTGTCCAGCTGTTCGCCGAGGTCAACGCCGTTGCCCAGGGATTTGCTCATGGCCTTGCCGCCGTTGAGGACCTGGCCCTGGTTCAGCAATGCACTGAAAGGTTCGTCGGCATCGATCATGCCCAGGTCGTGGATGACCTTGGTGAAGAAGCGGGCGTACAGCAGGTGGAGGATGGCGTGCTCCACGCCGCCCACGTACTGGCCCACCGGCATCCAGTCATTGATCTTCTGCGGATCGAAGGGGCCGTCGGTGTAGTGCGGCGAAACGAAGCGCAGGAAGTACCAGGACGAGTCAACGAACGTGTCCATTGTGTCGGTGTCCCGTTTGGCCGGCCCGTTGCAGGTGGGGCATTCCACGTTGACCCAGGACTCGGCTGCCGCAAGCGGCGAGGTGCCCTTGGGTGCCAGGTCCTCACCGCGGAGGTCCGCGGGCAGCGTGACCGGCAGCTGCTCGTCCGGGACGGGAACTTCGCCGCAGGACGGGCAGTGGATGATGGGGATGGGCGTGCCCCAGAAGCGCTGGCGGCTCAGCAGCCAGTCCCGGAGCCGGAAGTTCACGAACTTCTCGCCGGTCCCCTGCTTCTCCAGCATGGCGATGGCGGCGGGGATGGCCTCACCCTTGGGCATGCCGTCCAGCTCGCCGGAGTTGATCAGGGTCCCCTCCCCCGCCGTTGCGGTGCCGGACACGGCCGGATCCTCCTCGCCGGTGTCCAGGACCGCCCGGACAGGCAGGTCGAAGGCCCTGGCAAAGTCGAGGTCGCGCTGGTCGTGGGCCGGCACGGCCATGATGGCGCCGGTTCCGTAATCCGCCAGGACATAGTCGGCAGCCCACACGGGCAGCTTCTCCCCGTTCAGCGGGTTGATGGCGTAGCGGCCGGTGAAGACGCCGGTCTTCTCGCGTTCGGTGGACTGGCGTTCGATCTCCGAGAGTGCCTTGACCCGTTCGCGGTATTCGTCCAGGGCTGCGGCGTGTTCGTCAGTGACAAGTTCGACGGCGAGGGGCGCGTCCGCAGCGACCACGAAGAAAGTTGCCCCGTACAGGGTGTCCGGGCGGGTGGTGAAGACCGTGACGTCCCTGGCGGGCTTGCCGCCGTCGGCCTCGATCACGAAGTTCACGTGCGCACCCTCGGACCGGCCGATCCAGTTCTTCTGCATGGCCAGGACACGCTCGGGCCAGTGGCCGCGGAGCTCGTCCATGTCATCCAGCAGGCGGTCGGCGTAGTCGGTGATCTTGAAGTACCACTGGTTCAGGGACTTCTTGGTGACGGTGGTGCCGCAGCGCTCGCAGGCGCCGTTGACTACCTGCTCGTTGGCCAGGACGGTCTGGTCCTTGGGGCACCAGTTGACCGGGGAATCTTTCCGGTAGGCCAGCCCGCGCTCGTAGAAGCGCTTGAACAGCCACTGGGTCCAGCGGTAGTACTCGGGGTCTGAGGTGTGCAGGCGGCGCGACCAGTCGGCGGAGATGGCGTACCGCTTGAAGGACGCTGCCTGGGTATCGATGTTGGCGTAGGTCCACTCGCTGGGGTGGGCGTTGCGCTTGATCGCGGCGTTCTCCGCGGGCAGGCCAAAGGAGTCCCAGCCGATGGGGTGCAGGACGTCGTAGCCCTTCTGCCGCAGGTAGCGGGCCACGACGTCACCCATGGCGAACGCCTCGGCGTGGCCCATGTGCAGGTCGCCGGACGGGTACGGGAACATGTCAAGCACGTAGCGGCGCTCCCGCGACCCGTCGTCCACCGGGGTGAAAACCTTGAGGTCTTCCCACACCTGGGGCCACTTGGCCTCCATGGCGGCGAAACTGTAGGTGCCCTCTTCAGGCTCCGCCGATACTGTTGTTGCTGTTCCGGTCTCTGTCTCCGGCTGAACGCCCACTGCTGCCCTCTTCTGTTCTGTTACGGCATCTGTGCTGCCATAACGGCCTGATCCTCCTGCTGCCGGCCCGGTGCCATGCCCCGGACACACAAAAGCCCCTCTCCATGGAGGGGCTGCCGCTCAGCTGTCCGATAATCGGAGCCGGCGGCTAACTAAGCAGAAGGATCGCACGCATGGATATACTTTAGCGCACCGGCCCGGCCCCCGCCTCAGCCGGGCCTAACGGCCCGTTGCATTGGCCGGGGCAAGCGCGCATGATCATCCCACAACGTTGGGAGGCGGCACACCATGTCAGAGGCAACCACCGCCGGTCCTGCTGAAGGACAGCCACTCTCCCTCTGGCTGGCAACAACCGGAGCCACCGACTTTCCGGTCCTGCACGGCACCGTGGAAGTGGACGTGGCAGTCATCGGTGGAGGCATCGCCGGGCTGACCGCAGCGCTGGCCCTGAAACGCTCGGGGCGCTCGGTGGCCGTCCTCGAAGCCGGCCGGATCGGCACGGGCGTCACTGGCCACACCACCGGCAAGGTGACCTCCCTGCACCGCCTCGCCTACACGGATCTGCAGCGCAGCCACGGCTCGTCGGCTGCCCGCGTTTACGGAGCAGCGAACCAGGCCGCCCTGGAACATATCGGCCGCACAGTGGCGGCCGAAGACCTTTCCTGCGGATTCCGCCGCGTTGCCAACTACACCTTTGCGGCAGGTCCCGAGGCGCTGCCGGAGGTACGGGCGGAAGCCGGACTTGCGGCCACCCTCGGCCTTCCGTTGACCTTCACTACCGACGTCCCCCTGCCGTTTCCGGTGGCCGGCGCCGTCCGGTTTGACGGCCAGGCCCAGATCCACGCGGTCCAGTACCTTCAGGGGCTGGCCGGAAAGGTGGACGGCGGCGGCAGCTTTGTCTTCGAACGGACACGCGCGGTGGATCTTCGCGAGGGCACGCCCGTCACCGTTGCGGCCGCGACAGGAACAGTGCTGGCCGGGGACGCAATCGTGGCCACGAACGTCCCCTTCGGAGACCATGGCCGATTTGAGTCACTTTGCCGGCCGCACCGCTCATACATCGTCGCCGCGCCGGTTGATACGCCTCCCCTGGACGCCACCTTCATCAGCGCCGATGAACCCATGCACTCGCTGCTGACCGTGCGGCTGGACGGGACTACATACCTGCTGGTTGGCGGCGGAGGCCATCCCGCCGACGAGCAGGTTGATCCGGCACCGCGCCACGCCGCGCTCGCCCGCTACGCGCGCAGCCACTTCGGGGCCGGCAGCGTGTCCTACCGCTGGTCCACCCAGGATGCCCTGCCCCAGGACGGGCTGCCCTACGCCGGGCCGCTGAACCCTGACAGCCGGCACGCGTTCGTGATCACCGGCCTGCGCAAGTGGGGCCTGACCAACGGTACGGCCGCAGCATTGGCACTGGCTGACCTCCTCAATGGCACTCCCAACGCGTGGGCCGCCCTGTTTGACAGCAACCGAGCGCCGCGGCGGCCCACAGCGCAGGCACCCCCACGGGCCGGGGACAGCGTTTCCCACACTGACTCCGCAGCGCGGGCAGCTGACCTCGCGCCGGGCGATGGAACGGTGCTTGACGCGGACGGAACCAGCACGGCCTGCTACCGGGACGAGGCCGGACACGTCCACGCAGTGTCGGCTGTCTGCACCCACCTGGGCTGCACGGTGGGCTTCAACCGGGCAGACCGGACGTGGGACTGCCCCTGCCATGGCTCCCGGTTCGATGTGGACGGCAAAGTCATCCAGGGTCCGGCCACTGAAGATCTGCCACCGCGGCCCGTTCCCTGACATCCCCACGCTTAGGCGAATTTAATCCCGGACACGGCAAGGGGCCGCCCCGCCGGAAAGGCAGGACGGCCCCTGGGTTGAAGAACCTACTTGACGTCCTCGTCCACCCAATCCATGGACTTGGTGACCGCCTTCTTCCAGAGCCGCATCTGGCGTTCCTGCTCGGCCTTGTCCATCTGCGGTTCCCAGCGCTTGTCCTCGGACCAGTTGGCCGAGCACTCGCCCAGGTCCTTCCAGAAACCGACGGCCAGGCCTGCCGCGTAGGCAGCACCCAGTGCGGTGGTCTCAATGACCTTCGGACGGATGACCGGCACGCCCAGGATGTCCGCCTGGAACTGCATCAGGGCGTCATTGGCCACCATGCCGCCGTCGACCTTCAGCTCGCTCAGCGGCACGCCGGAGTCCGCGTTGACCGCATCCAGCACCTCGCGGGTCTGGAATGCGGTGGCTTCCAGCGCTGCCCGGGCGATGTGGTTCTTGTTGACGAACCGGGTCAGGCCCACAATCGCGCCGCGGGCATCCGAACGCCAGTACGGGGCGAACAGGCCGGAGAACGCCGGAACGATGTAAACACCGCCGTTGTCCTTGACTGATGCAGCGAGGGTTTCCACCTCAGGGGCGCTGCCGATCATGCCCAGGTTGTCCCGCAGCCACTGGACCAGCGAACCGGTCACCGCGATGGATCCTTCCAGCGCGTAGTGGGGTTTGGCATCGCCCAGCTTGTAGCCCACCGTGGTCAGCAAGCCGTTCTTCGAGTGGACGATTTCCTCGCCGGTGTTGAAGATCAGGAAGCATCCTGTGCCGTAGGTGTTCTTAGCCTCGCCCGCATCAAAGGCTGCCTGGCCGAAGGTCGCTGCCTGCTGGTCGCCCAGGATCCCGGCAACCGGTGTTTCGCGGAGCAGCTGCGAACTGTGGACGCTGCCGTAAACCTCGGACGAGGACTTGATCTCCGGCATCATGCTGCGCGGCACGCCAAAAATGCCCAGGATCCCGTCGTCCCACTGCAGCGTCTCCAGATCCATGAACAGGGTGCGGGAGGCGTTGGTGACATCGGTGACGTGGACACCGCCGTCGACGCCGCCCGTCAGGTTCCACAGCACCCAGGCGTCCGTGTTGCCGAACACCAGGTCGCCGGCCTCTGCCTTTTCCCGGGCGCCGTCAACGTTGTCCAGGATCCACTTGATCTTCGTGCCGGAGAAGTAGGTGGCCAGCGGAAGGCCCACCTTCTGTTTGAAGCGGTCCGCTCCGCCATCCTTGGCCAGTTCATCGACGATGTCCTGGGTCCGGGTGTCCTGCCACACGATGGCGTTGTAGACCGGCTTTCCCGTGGTCTTGTCCCACACCACCGCGGTTTCGCGCTGGTTGGTGATGCCGACGGCGGCAATATCGTGCCGCGTCAGGTTTGCCTTCGAGAGGGCCGAACCGATCACCTCGCGGGTGTTGTTCCAAATCTCCGAGGCGTCATGCTCCACCCAGCCTGCCTGCGGGAAGATCTGCTCGTGCTCCATCTGGCCGGAGGAGACAATGGCGCCGCTGTGGTCAAAGATGATGGCGCGGGTGCTGGTGGTGCCCTGGTCGATGGCGATTACGTACTGGTTCATAATGACGTCCTTGTCTTGTTGATCGAGCTGTTTGCCGGGGGCTTAGGAGGCGGCGGTGATGATGATCGGAACGATCCTTGCCACAATGCCGGCGAGGGCGCCGCCGACGAGCGGGCCAACCACCGGAATCCAGGCATAGCTCCAGTCACTGGAGCCCTTGCCTTTGATGGGAAGCAGTGCGTGGGCAATGCGGGGTCCGAGGTCACGGGCCGGGTTGATGGCGTAGCCGGTGGGGCCGCCGAGGGAAACACCGATGCCGACAACGAGCAGCGCCACAGCCAGGGGGCCAAGCCCCGAGGGGGTACCGCCGAGAGTCAGGATCACGAAGACCAGGACGAACGTGCCGATGATCTCGGTGATCAGGTTCCATGGGGTGGAACGGATGGCAGGGCCGGTGGAAAACGTACCCAGCTTGCCTGCGGGCTCTGGCTCGTCATCAAAATGCTGCTTGTAAGCCAGCCAGCAAACCACTGCACCGAGGAAGGCCCCCACCATCTCGCCACCAAAGTAGGTCAGCGTGGTGCCGAAATCAACAGCGACTCCCGGGGCGTACTCGGCCTTGCCGTTGAGCAGCAGGCCCAAGGTCACGGCCGGATTCAGGTGGGCACCGGACTTGGCGGCGACGAAGACACCACAGAAGACAGCGATACCCCACCCCCATGTGACCATCAGGAATCCGCCGTTGTTGCCTTTTGTCCCCCGCAAAGCCACGTTGGCAACGACGCCGCAACCCAACAGGGTCAGCATGCCCGTGCCAAAGACTTCGGAGAGGAAGACTATTCCTAGAGACATCTTTGACTCCTTCTTTGTTTAGTTGTCGGTCTTTCGCTGGTGAAGGACCGTTGGGCCGGGACGCTGGCGCGCCCCGGCCGGCCGCCCGGCCTCAGGAGACCAGGCTGTGCGTTTCCACGCGGTGGAATCTCTGCAGCACGTCCTGTGCGTGCTTGATCTCAGCGGCGCGGGCTGCAGCGTCCCACTTCAGCGGCACTGACAACACCTCCGCCACTTCGTTGAGGAGTTCCCCGGTGACCAGCCCCCGGAAGGCCAGGGACGTACGGCGGATGAGGACATCCACCAGGTGCCCCACCTGTTCGTTGGCCGCCATGAACTCCAGCTCCCGTACGCTGAGCTCGCGGGTGGACCGCAGCGGCTGGTCAGGGGCAGCGTCGAGGTATGCGATCACGTCGTCCGCCCGGGTACCGTACCGGGTCAGCAGCCCTGCTGTGCGGTCCGCGTCGCGGCCGGCACCCATGTGCGCCTTGATCCATTTCTGCACGCCTGCCTCGTCGGCCGGGAAGCCTGCGCCGCCGCCGATGGGGAGCTGCGCCGTCGACACCTTGCGCTGAACCCCGAGCTCGGAGAGGACGTCATTGGTCAGGTGCTCGGCGAGGGCCCGGAACGTGGTCCACTTGCCGCCCACCAGGCTCAGTACGACGGCGCCGGTTCCGTCTGTGCCCGTGGCGCGCCGTTCAATGCGGTAGTCGCGGGAGACGAAGCCGGGCTGGGTTGCGTCGTGGCTCGGCAGGGGGCGCACTCCCGAGAATGTGTAGACGATGTCTTCGGGGGTCACGTCGATGGACGGGAAGACGTGGCCGATCAGGTCGAAGAAGTACTGGATCTCCTCATCGGTGCAGACGGCGTCTTCCGCCATGTCCGCGTCGACGTCCGTGGTGCCCACCAGCACCCGGTCGCCCATGGGGTAGATGAGGACAATCCGGCCGTCGGTGTGTTCGAAGAAGATTTCCCGGCCGCGGCAGGCGGCGAGCAGGCCCGGGTGGTCCAGCACGATGTGCGAACCCTTGGTGCCGCCCATGAAGGCAGAGGCTGCACCCATGGCCTCATTGGTCAGGTCCACCCACGCGCCTGTGGTGTTCACGATGATGTCCGCGGTGAAGTCGAATTCCTCTCCGCTGAGTTCGTCGCGCAGGCGGACGGTGCTGCCCCGGCCGGTCCCTGGGTTGGGCTCCGGGGACATGGATGTCAACGAGAGGTAGTTGCTGGCCCGGGCGGTGTCACCCTGCGCGGCAGCGCCCTGGGAACGGCCGGCCTTTTCGCCGTCCTGCAGGACGTCAAGGGTCAGCCGCTCCGGGTTGTGCACCGAGGCGTCGAAGTAGGTGGCCGTGTATTTGACGTCGGACCGGAGCGCGGGGAGTTCCTGCAGGGCTGCCTTGTGGGTCCGGAACTGGTGCCGGGGCACGGTGCCGCCATCGCGGGAGAATGAGTCGTAAAGGCTAAGGCCCACTTTGATGAGGAATGCGCCGCGCTCCTTGGGCTTGCCCTGCTGCTTGTGGGTAAGGAAGCGCAGGGGCGCGGAGAGGATCCCGGAGAAGGTGCTGAAGATGGGGATGGTGGTCTGCAGCGGCTTGACATAGTGCGGGGCGATTTTCAGCAGGCGGTTCCGCTCCACCACTGATTCGCGGACCAGGCGGAACTCGCCGTTTTCCAGGTACCGGATGCCGCCGTGGATCATGTGCGACGATGCACCGCTTGCGCCCTGGCAGTAGTCACCGCGTTCCACCAGCGCCACATCGACGCCCTGCAGGGCCAGGTCACGAAACGTTCCCACTCCGTTGATGCCGCCGCCAACCACCAGCACCTTCGCGTGCGGACGGCGCCGGAGGCTGTGGACCGACGCGCGTTCGCCTCCCGGACGGGGCGTGTTAACAGTTGGTTGGACAGTTGAATCCTTGGGTCCCAAAACAACTCCCTTGGGGCTTTGTGTGTTGCGGTCGCCACTGTGCGGCACCGCCGTTCTGCTCTATTGTTTGGAGAAATGGAAAATGGAGTCAAGCACTATGCACAAACGTGCAGAACGGAAGTGAGATGGCACTTTCCCGCGACCAGGATGCCCTCCGAGCTGCACAAATGTATTACCTGCAGGACCTCACCATGGACGCGATCGCACGCGAACTGCGCACGTCACGGTCCACGGTTTCCCGGCTGTTGTCATCGGCGCGGGAGTCCGGCCTGGTGCAGATCCAGATCCGCAACCCCCTGGATACCGGACCGGAACTGGAGGGCATGATCCGGCGCCGGTACAACCTGGACGTCCATGTGGTCCCCATCCTCGGGACGCTCAATGAAGCCGAGACCCTGGACCGGGTGGCCATGCAGGCCGCCCGCACCATCGGACCCCTGGTGGACTCGAACGCGATCATCGGCGTGGCCTGGGGATCCACGCTCAGCGCGGTGAGCAGGCACCTCACCAGGAAGATCACCCACGACAGCGTGATCGTCCAGCTCAACGGCGCCGGAAACATGCACACCACCGGCATCACCTACGCAAGCGACATTATGCGCCGGTTTGGCAGCGCCTATGGAGCACGGGTGGAACAGTTCCCCGTCCCGGCCTTCTTCGACCACGCTGCCACCAAGACGGCCATGTGGAACGAGCGCAGCGTGCAGCGCGTCCTGGAACTGCAGGCGAAGATGAGCATCGCCATCTTCGGTGTCGGTTCCGTCCACGCCGACTACCCAAGCCACGTCTACGCCGGCGGCTATCTCGACGAGGAAGACCTCAACGCCCTTGCCAACTCCGACGTCGTCGGAGACGTTGCCACCGTGTTCTTCCGGGATGACGGGTCTTCTGACGGGATCGTCCTCAACGAACGCTCCACCGGCCCGTCACTGGCCCAGCTCCGGCAGGTACGCCGCAGGATCTGCGTGGTATCCGGGGTCTCCAAGATCAACGGCCTGCGCGGAGCACTGGCGGCCAGGCTTGCGACCGACCTGATCCTGGACGAAGCCACCGCACGCCGCCTCGTCGATTACGAGGGCCTGACCAGCTGAAGTAGGTAGAGTCGTTGCCATGAGAACCTCACCCCGGCTCAGCCTGAACAACGGCGTGCTGATCGACCAGCTCGGCTTTGGGCTGTACAAGGTGCCGGCAGCCGAAGCCGAAGGCCTGGTCGCCACTGCGCTCGCCGCCGGCTACCGGCACTTCGACACCGCCGCCATGTACGGGAACGAGACCGGCGTGGCGCGCGGTATCAGTTCCCAGCTGGACGCGGGGTCCGGCAGTGGCGGCTCAGGCGAACTGTTCCCGCCCTTGTCCCGTGAAGATGTGTTCGTCACCACGAAGGTGTGGAACGACCACCATGGCTTCGACGCCACCCTGCGCGCCTTTGACGATTCCATGGTCAACCTGGGCCTGGACTATGTGGACATGTACCTCATCCACTGGCCATGCCCCCGCCGCGGGCTCTTCACCGAGACCTACCGCGCCCTGGAAACCTTGTACCGGGAGGGAAGGGTTCGTGCCATCGGCGTCAGCAACTTCCAACCGGCCCATCTTGACCGCCTGCTCGCAGGCGCCGAGGTGGTTCCCGCTGTCAACCAGATCGAACTCCATCCCTGGCTGCAACAGGAGGAACTGCGCAGCAAGCACGCGGACCTGGGCATCCGCACCGAAGCCTGGAGCCCGCTGGGCCGCGGCCAGGTGCTGGCAGACCCGGTCATCCAGGCCTGTGCCGCCGAGCACGGCCGGACGCCCGCGCAAGTGATCCTCCGCTGGCACATGCAACTGGGCAACATCGCCATTCCCAAGGCGAGTTCGGAGGCGCGCATCCGGGAGAACCTCGATGTCTTCAACTTCGAACTCTCAGCGCGCGACATGGCGGCGATCAACGCTCTGGACCGCGGGCAGCGGACCGGGTCCCACCCGGACAACGTCAACTAGGGCAGGCCATGGATACCGTGAACCCGGGGCCCTCCCCTATGCCCGCCTACGTCAGCGCCGGCCTTTCAGGCCGTACCCTGGCCTCCGCCGTCACCCTCGACGGCGGCACCGTGGCTTTCTGGACCTATGAGCCGTTGGAGGTCACCCCGGATACCCGCACCATCCTGGTGGTCCATGGATTCCGCGGCGACCACCACGGGCTCCTGCGCGTGGCGGACCAGCTTCCGGACATGCGCATCATCATGCCGGATCTGCCCGGCTTCGGCAGCTCGGACGCTTTTACCCACGGCCCGCACTCCGTGGAACGCTACGGGCGGTTCATCTCCGACTTCATGGCGGCGCTGGGCCTGGGGAGGGACACGGTACTGCTGGGGCACTCGTTCGGATCCATCGTGGCGGCCCACTTCGTGGCCAGCAACCCGGACGCAGTTCGTCCCCTCATCCTCATCAACCCCATTGCAGCGCCGGCGCTGGAGGGGCCCAAGGGGGTAATGACCCGGCTTGCGGTGCTGTACTACAAGCTTGCTGCGCGCCTTCCGCGCAGGCCCGGACTGGCCTTGCTGCGCAATCCCGTGATTGTCAGGGTTATGAGTGAGACCATGGCCAAGACCCGCGATCCCGGCCTGAGGGCCTATATCCACGGCCAGCACCATGCCTACTTCAGTTCCTTCGCCGACAGGGACAGCCTCCTGGAATCCTTTACCGCCTCCGTCAGCCACCACGTGGCCGAGGTAGCCGGCCTGCTGCAGCTGCCCGTGCTGCTGGTCGCCGGCGAGAAGGATGAAATCGCCACCCTCCCCAGCCAGCACCGGCTCCTGGGCATGCTTCCGGACGGTGAGCTGAAGGTGATTCCCGGCGTCGGGCACCTGATCCACTACGAAACACCTGAACCGGCCGCCCGCTACATCCGCAGCTTCCTTAAGGACCATCCCGCGTGAAGATCGTCATCGATGCACGTTTCACCCGTACCGACCACCACGATGGCATCAGCCGCTACGGGGCAAGCCTGATCGCCGCAACGGCAAAGATCGCGGACGTCTCGATGCTGGTGTCCGACGAGCGGCAGCTGGCGCTGCTCCCTGACGTGCCCTACACGCTCATCAGCAGCCCGCTTTCGCCCCTGGAACTGTTCGTTGCCCGGAAGGTCAACGCCCTTGGCGCGGATGTGGTTGTCTGCCCCATGCAGACCATGGGCACCTGGGGACGGAAGTACGGACTGATCCTGACCCTGCATGACTTGATCTACTACGAACACCCCACTCCCCCTGGTTTCCTGCCGGCCCCCGTCCGCCTCCTGTGGCGGCTGTACCACAAGGCGTTCTGGCCACAGCGCCTGCTCCTGGACCGGGCCGATATTGTTGCCACCATCAGCCGGACCACCGAGGCGCTGATGGCTAAGTACCGGCTGACACGCCGGCCCGTGCGCATCATTGCCAATGCCCCGCAGCCGGCCCAGGAACCGCGCGAGCCCGCCGCCGGGGCGGACAAGACAATCATCTACATGGGTTCGTTCATGCCGTACAAGAACGTGGAAACCATGGTGGCCGGTATGGCCGGACTCCCGGGCTACACGCTGCACCTGCTCAGCCGGATCACCCCGCAGCGGCGGGCAGAGCTGGAGCGTATTGTCCCCCAAGGCGCCTCCGTGGTGTTCCACAACGGCGTGACGGATGCTGAGTATGACCGGCTCCTGCGCCGGGCCACGGCACTGGTGAGCCTGTCCCGGGCCGAGGGGTATGGTCTTCCGCTCGTGGAGGCGATGGCGGTTGGTACGCCCGTCATCGCCAGCGACATTCCCATCTTCAGGGAGGTGGGGTCGGATGCCGCGATTTACGTGGATCCAGAGTCACCCGCACAGTTCGCTGACGCGGTGGGCCAGCTGCGGGACGACGGGCACTGGCAGGACCTGTCCCGCCGCTCCCTGGCCCGCGCGGCCGGGTTCAGTTGGGACGAATCGGCGCGCCAGCTGGTGGACGCGGCCCACGAGGTAGTTGCAAAGAGGCGACGGGCCTGACGTACGTCCTCCCGCAGGACGGACCTAGAGCACGTCGACGCCGTCCAGCCGCAGCTGCACGGGGTCCATGGTCCGTTTAGCGGCCACGGCGGCGCGGGTGACCCGGAGGACGCGGACGACGGCGGCGGCGTGGCCGTACGGGAAGAACAGCAGGGTCCGGACGTCCTCGGCCGAGCGCCTGCCGGTGGGCGGCGCGGTGAGCAGCAGCGGCGCCGGGCCCGCCGTTCGCACGGCGATGCCCGCGCCGGCCAGGTCCGCTTCCACCGCACCCGTGTAGTGTTCAACGGCGGCGCGCGGCCCCGTCACGGAGGCGATGCGTACCGCCGGTGGAAGCTGGAGTTCCATTCGCAGCGACAGCTCGCGCCGGGCATAGCCGGCCGGGTCCCACCGCAGCAGCGCCCCGGTGGCGGCGGTGTCCGTGGCAGTGACCACCACCAGGCCTTCCGCTGCCCCGGGCCGGACCAGGGCGGCTGCGTTGAACCAGCGGCGCAGGGTGTCTTCGCCTGCGCGGAGGCTTTCCCGGCGCAGCAGCGAATCTCCATCCAGCAGCAGGGCGGCCGCATAACCCCCGTCTGCGACGGGTTCGGCCCCAACTGTTGCCACCACCAGCGCCTTGCCCGCGCCCACTGTGGCCTTCACTTGGTCGCCCGATGACGTGACGACCGTGGTACCCGGAAAAGCGCGGCCCAGCTCTTCAGCGGTGCGCAGGACTCCCGTGGCCCCTTTACGGAGCCGCCGCCCGCCGCAGTGGGAGCACTTCCATTCCGGAGCCGGTGAGGAACACCAGCGGCACTGGGGCAAGGCGGCTGTTCCGGCCAGGGCCAGGGGCCCCTGGCAGTGCCCACACCGGGCGGGTTCACGGCAGGTTTCGCACACGAGGGAGGGCGCGTAGCCGGCCCTGGCCACCTGGACCAGGACGGGGCCACGATCCAGCCCCTTCTTTGCCGCCTGCCAGGCGGCATGGGGCAGCCGCGCGACAGTGGCCAGGGGATCACGTTCCTGCTCGAAGCTGTCCGCCGTGTTGACCACGCGCGGAACGGTCCTGCGGACCGTGGAACGCTCGGCTTCAACGGGGACGGCCCACCCGGCCTCAACCAGCCGCTGGACTTCGGTGCTGCGGGCGTGCCCCGCCAGGAGGCAGGCTGTGCCCTCCTGTTCTGCCCGCAGGAGGAGGACCTCCCGGGCGTGCGCGTAGGGTGCGCGCTGCTCGATGTGGAGGTCGTCGCCGTCGTCCCAGCAGGCAACCAGGCCCAAGTCCTGCACCGGCGCAAAAGCGGCGGACCTGGTGCCAATGGCGATCCTTGCCCGGCCCGCAAGGAGTCGCAGGAAGTTCCGGTACCGCGGCGTGGGGCCGTCGTCCGCCGTGAGCCTGGCCACGGCCTCCTCCGGCAGCAGTTCCATCAGCGCCTGCTCCAGCCGGTCCAGGTCGCGGTAGTCGGGCACTACCAGCAGCGCGCCCCTGCCTGAGGCGTAAGCAGCGGCGGCAGCCTGGGCCAGGAGGGCCGGCCACCCGGCGGCCCCATAGCCCTGGAGCGGATTGATGACCGCACGCGGGGATCCCCCGGCAGCCAGGTGCCTCAGGAAAGCAGCTCCGGTGCGGTACGCGGTCCACGCTGAAACGCCGGGGACAGCCGGGATGCCCAGGGCGCCTTCGGCTTCAGGAGCCTGCGGTCCTGCCGTGCCATCCAGGCCTGCAGTCCCACCCGGATCTGCAGGGTCCAGTGATGCGGGGTAGTCCTTTTCGAGCCGTGCGACGCGGGGCGGTATGGCCAGGCGGAGGACGTCGCTGACCGTGCCGGCGTACCGCGCCGCCACGGCCCCGGCAAGGTCCTGGGCTGCGGGCGTGAGGACCGGAACCGGGGACACGACCTTCGACAAGGGCACCAGGATGTGTCCGGCATCGGATTCCGCCAGGCGCTCCAAAAGGAAGCCGTTCAGATCCTGGCCATTGAACTTGACCTTGACCCTGACTCCCGGCTGGGCGTCGTGGTCCAGCGCAACCGGGACCGCGTAGTCGAAGGGGCGGTCCAGGTGCGGCAGCGACGATTCCACGAGGATCCGCGCCACGGGAAACGGCTTGGCCAGGTCGACGCCGACAGGCAGTGCGCGGGCCGGAAACCCCTGCAACAGGGATGGCTGGACGGAACTGTCAGCAACCACCGTGGCTCCCTCCGTTCAGCTGCCGGGTTGGACATGAACAGCCAAGCATAGGCCACTGACAGTGCACTTCCTGTCCGGGCCCGCTGCTTCCGGGTCCGGACCGGAATTCACCTATGCGTTGAAGAACGCCTTCAAATCATCTACCCGGTCAAGTCGTTCCCACGTGAACTCGGGCTCATCGCGGCCGAAGTGCCCGTGGGCGGCAGTCTTGGCGTAGATCGGGCGCTTCAGGTCGAGGGCGTCGATGATGGCGCGGGGACGGAGGTCGAAGATTTCCGCAATGGCGTCGCTGATCCGGGCGGGATCCACAGTCTCGGTACCAAAGGTCTCAACATAGGTTCCTACGGGGCGGGCCTGGCCGATGGCATATGCGATCTGGATCTCTGCGCGCTTGGCCAGCCCCGCGGCCACCACGTTCTTGGCAACCCACCGCATGGCGTAGGCGGCAGAGCGGTCCACCTTGGATGGATCCTTGCCGGAGAAGGCACCGCCGCCATGGCGCGCCATGCCGCCGTAGGTATCGACGATGATCTTGCGGCCGGTGAGGCCTGCGTCGCCCACCGGGCCGCCGATGACGAATTCGCCGGCCGGATTGAGGATGTTCGCGGCACGGGAAATGTCCAGGTTGGCCGCGGCCAGGACGGGTTCAATGACGATGGCGGCAAGGTCCGCGCGCAACTGCTGCAGGCTTGCACCCTCGGCGTGCTGGCTCGAAATCACCACGGTTTCGATCGAAACGGGAACATCCTTGTCGTACCCCACCGTGACCTGGGTCTTGCCGTCCGGCCGAAGGTAGGCCAGCTGGCCTGTCTTGCGGACATCGGTGAGGCGCTCGGAGAGCCGGTGGGCCAGCCAGATGGGCGTGGGCATGTAGGAAGGGGTCTCGTCGCTGGCGTAGCCGAACATCAGGCCTTGGTCGCCTGCGCCCTGGAGGTCGTAGTCGTCCTCCTGGCGGCCCTCGCGGGCTTCCAGCGAGTTGAACACACCGCCGGCGATGTCGTTGGACTGCTGGCCAATGGAAACAGACACGCCGCAGCGGGCACCGTCAAAACCGTTCGCTGAGGAGTCGTAGCCGATGCCAAGAATGGTTTCGCGGACGATCTGCGGGATCTCGACGTACGCGTCGGTGGTAACTTCGCCCGCAACGTGCACCAGCCCAGTGGTCGCCATTGTCTCCACGGCCACGCGTGACTCGGGGTCCGCGGCCAGCAGGGCGTCCAGGATGGCGTCGCTGATCTGGTCGCAGATCTTGTCCGGATGGCCTTCGGTGACCGACTCGGACGTGAAGAGCCGGAGCGCGGAGGGCGTGGCCCCATGGGTCTGGGGAAGGTGCAGCGGTAAAGTCACTCAACTACCTTACTGGTTGGAAGGCGCCGGCCCCGCGGGAGATGTCCTCCCGAGAAGCAAACGTGGTGCGGAACACTCAGGTACTCAGGTACGGGGTGAAACCCTGGTCAGTTCAAAGCCGATGCGGGCAATGATGGCTTCCGAAACCTCAGTCTTGGTTCCGGCCGCTTCCTGTGGTTCGTCGCCGGCGCGCGAAAGGATGACCACCGAGTTGGAGTCCTGCCCGAAGACTTTGTCCGCGCCCACATGGTTGACCACCAGCAGGTCGCAGCCTTTTCGCTGCAGTTTCGCTTCGGCGTATGCGAGGACGTCGCCCTGGCTGTCACCGGTTTCCGCCGCGAAGCCGACGATGAGCTGGCCGGTCCCGGAAGGTCCGGCTTTGCGTTGCTCCACGAGTTCCTGCAGGATGTCCGGGTTGCGGACCAGGGTAATGACGGGGTCTGCGGTGTCGTCGCGTTTCTTGATCTTGGTGTCGGAGACATCGGCGGGGCGGAAGTCTGCCACGGCGGCGGACATGATGATGACGTCGGACCCGGCAGCGGCATCCAGCGCAGCCGCCCGGAGCTGCAGTGCAGTCTCCACGCGGACCACCTCCACCCCGGCGGGCGGCTGGACCTCCATGTGTGCCGCCAGCAGCCGGACGGTGGCACCGGCGTTCCGGGCGGCGACGGCCAGCGCGACGCCCTGCTTGCCGGAGGACCGGTTGCCGAGGAAACGGACGGGGTCCAGCGGCTCACGGGTGCCCCCTGCACTGATGGTTACGGTGCGGCCGGCAAGGGGCAACTGGAAATCGGACTGTCCCTGGACCAGTGCCATGGCGGCGTCAAAGATCGCCTGCGGTTCCGGAAGCCTTCCCGGTCCGGAATCAGCGCCGGTCAGCCTGCCGGAGGCGGGTTCGAGGACTGCGGCGCCCCGGCCGCGGAGCGTTTCAACGTTGGCGCGGGTGGCGGCGTGCTGCCACATTTCCGTGTGCATCGCGGGCGCGAACAGCACTGGGCCGTGCGCCATCAGCAGCGTGTTGGTCAGCAGGTCACCGGCCTGGCCGGTGGCGGCTTTGGCCAGGAGGTCAGCGGTTGCGGGTGCAACAACCACCAGGTCAGCTTCGTGGCCAAGCCGGACGTGGTTCACCAGGTGGACGTCGTCAAAGACGCTGTTGCTGACGGGGTTTCCGGACAGCGCCTCCCAGGTGGCGGTGCCGATGAAGCGGGTGGACGCCTCCGTGGGGATCACCGTGACGTCATGTCCGGCTTCAGTAAAAAGCCGGAGGAGCGATGCCACCTTGTAGGCGGCAATCCCTCCCCCGACTCCGAGGACTATGCGCACGTGATCTCCGTCAGCAAGTCAGTTGGCGGCAGGTTACTCAGCGGCTTCGATCGGCGTGGAGACCAGCTTGCCTTCGTTGATCTCGCGCAGGGCGATCGAAAGCGACTTCTCGTTCAGCTTGGTGTCAACCAGGGGCCCGACGTACTCGAAGAGGCCCTCGTGCAGCTGGGCGTAGTAGGCGTTGATCTGACGAGCACGCTTGGCACCGAAGATCACCAGGCCGTACTTGGAATCCGCTACCTTCAGCAGATCGTCGATCGGCGGGTTGATGATGCCTTCAAGGTTCGTAGACACGAATTTCTCCAAATTCCTAGCGGGCTGACGGTTCCGGCAGGTGTGGATGCGGTGTCAGCCCCATGAGTGAAACAAGCTCGTCCGCTGCCCGGCGGACGTCATCGTTGATGACGGTGTGGTCGAACTCCGGTTCAGCAGCAAGTTCCAGTTTAGCGGTTTCCAGCCGGCGCTGCTGTTCCTCCGGGGTTTCGGTCCCCCGGCCCACCAGCCGGCGGACCATCTCGTCCCACGTGGGCGGGGCCAGGAAAACGAACTGAGCGTCCGGGACTGCCGCCTTGACCTGGCGGGCGCCCTGGAGGTCAATCTCCAGCAGCACCGAACGGCCTTCTGCGATGGCCCCGTTCACGGTGCTCTTCAGGGTGCCGTAGGTGTTCTGTCCGTGGACCACTGCCCACTCCAGGAGTTCACCATCGGCGATGAGCTGCTCGAACTCCTCCTTGGTCTTGAAGAAGTAGTGGACGCCGTCCACTTCGCCGGGCCGGGGCGCCCGGGTGGTGGCTGAAACGGAAAGCCAGACCTCGGGGTAGTTGTCCCGGATGTAGGTGGACACGGTGCCTTTGCCAACAGCCGTCGGACCTGCGAGGACTGTCAGTCCCGGTTTCTTGCTCACGTATTCCTTTTGCCACGGTTGGGGGAAGGACAGGCGCGGCCTGTGCCTCAGTGCTCGTCTATAAAATCTACCAGCGCCCGGCGCTGGTGGACGCCCAGCCCACGGACCCTGCGGGACGCCGCAATGCCCAGCTGCTGCATGATGGCGGCGGCCCGGACCTTTCCGATGCCGGGAAGGGCCTCAAGCAGCTCCGAAACCCGCATGCGGGCCAGCGCATCATCCTCCAGCGCGGAACTGATGATATCCGCGGCCGACCTGTCACCGTTCCGTAGGCTCTCCTTGGCAGCAGCCCGGGTAGCCCTGGCCGCGGCCGCCTTGCCCAGGGCCTCGGCCCGTTCAGAAGCGGATAAAGGTCGCAGGACCATCACGGACACCCCCGGAGTCGGCGGATTTCATCCAAGGGCGGCCGCCCTTGGACCTGTCCTGAAACTACCCTTTGGTGCAGCCCGAATCAATGCATCCGGACAATTGGCGGCCTATTCGCCCCGCAGTCCCGCCAGCGTCCGCAGGGCGGCCTCACGCAGTCCGCGGATTTCCGGTCCCGCCGCGAGGATGTCGCGGCTCGATGTTCCCAGGACGAGCGGGTAGGCGTCGCCGAACGTGGTCCTCAGCCCGGCCGGGGTAGCCCCCTGGGCACCGAGCCCGGGTGCCAGGATGGGTCCACGGACGGCGGCGAGGTCCAGTTCCAGGTCTGCCAGGGCGCTCCCCACGGTGGCGCCGACCACCAGGCCGACGGAGCCGAGGCTTCCGGCGTACCGTGAGTTCTCCGCGGCCGCGGCCTCCGTGATCCGGCGGGCCACGGAATCCTTTCCGCCGACGTGCTGGACCGAGGCGCCTTCGGGGTTGGACGTCAGTGCCAGCACGAATACGCCGCGCCCGGTTTCCGCCGCGAGGTCCAGCGCGGGGCGCAGTGACTCGAAGCCGAGGTAGGGGCTGAGCGTGACGGAATCGGCGGCGAGCGGGGAGCCGTCCCGGAGCCAGGCGTCGGCGTAGGCGGCCATGGTGGAGCCGATGTCGCCGCGCTTGGCGTCGGCGACGGTGAGTACCGACTGGTTGCGGGCTTCAGCCAGGATCTCTTCCAGGACGGCCAGGCCGGCCGATCCGTGGCGCTCGTAAAGTGCCACCTGCGGCTTCACCGCGGCAGCGAGGGAAGCCACTGCCTCCAAAGCCGTCAGCGAAAACCGGCGCAGTCCGGCGGCGTCATCGTCCAGCCCCCATGCCTTCAGCAGGGAGGGGTGTGGGTCGATGCCGACGCAGAGCGGGCCGCGGGCGGCCATGGCTGCGCCGAGCCGGGAGCCGAAGGACTCCCGGCCGGTGCCTGGCCCCGGGGTGGTGCCGGATACCTGCTCAGGCATGCTGCAGGGCCGCCTTCTGCGATTCCGCGAGGGCTGCCGCGTGTTCCTGCAGGCTGGTAACGGACCACTGGTAGGTGCGCATGGCTTCGATGGCCTGGACCGCGGCGTTGAATTCGGCCACGGTGGTGATGCACGGGATGCCGATGGAGGTTGCCGCGGCGCGGATCTCGTAGCCGTCGCTGCGCGCCTCCCCACCGGAGGGCGTGTTGAAGACCATATCGATTTCCCCCGCCACGATCAGGTCGGCGATGGTGCCCTCACCTTCGGCGCTGCTGCCCTCGGCAACCTTGCGGACTGGAGTGGCCTGGATGCCGTTGCGGCGCAGAACGTCCGCCGTGCCGCCGGTGGAGACGATCTCGAAGCCAAGGTCCGAGAGGCGCTTGACCGCCATGATCACCGAGCGCTTGTCCCGGTTGGCCACGGAGACAAAGACCTTGCCCTCGGTGGGCAGGGCGTTGTTGGCACCGGCCTGGCTCTTGGCGAAGGCGGTGTCGAAGTGCTTGTCGATGCCCATGACTTCGCCGGTGGAGCGCATCTCGGGTCCGAGCAGGGAGTCCACCACCTTGCCTTCGAGGGTGCGGAACCGGCTGAACGGGAGCACCGCTTCCTTGACGGCCACGGGGGCGTCAAGGGGCAGGGTTGAACCGTCGCCGGACTCCGGCAGCATCTTGTAGGCGCTGCGGAGCTGGTTGATGGTCACGCCGGTGCCGATCAGGGCCGCGGCCTTGGCCATCTGGACGCCGGTGGCCTTGGACACGAACGGCACGGTCCGCGAGGCGCGGGGGTTGGCTTCCAGGACGTACAGCACGTCCGAGGCCAGCGCGAACTGGATGTTGATCAGGCCCCGGACGCCCACGCCTTCGGCGATGGCGCGGGTGGCCACGCGGACACGCTCGATGACGTTGCCGCCCAGGGTGATCGGAGGCAGGACACAGGCGGAGTCGCCGGAGTGGATGCCGGCTTCCTCGATGTGTTCCATGATGCCGCCCAGGTACATGTCGGTGCCGTCGTAGAGGGCGTCGACGTCGATTTCGACGGCGTCCTCGAGGAACCGGTCGATCAGCACGGGGTGGTCCGGGGTGATTTCGGTGGCGTTGGCGATGTAGCGGGAGAGGTTGGGCTCGTCGTAGACGATTTCCATGCCGCGGCCGCCCAGCACGTAGGACGGGCGGACCAGGACGGGGTAGCCGATCTCGTCCGCGATCTTTTTGGCGTCCTCGAAGGAGACGGCGGTGCCGTTCTTGGGCGACACCAGGCCGGCCTTGTCCAGCACGCGGGAGAAGGCGCCGCGGTGCTCCGCGAGGTCGATGGCCTCCGGGGAGGTGCCCAGGATCGGCACGCCGGCGTCAGCCAGCTGCTGCGCCAACTTCAGCGGGGTCTGGCCGCCGAGCTGGACGAAGACGCCCATGACGCCGCCGGTACGTTCCTCTGCCGCGATGACCTCCAGCACGTCCTCGAGCGTGAGCGGCTCGAAGTACAGGCGGGTGGAGACGTCGTAATCGGTGGAGACGGTTTCCGGGTTGCAGTTGACCATGACGGTCTCGTAGCCGGCCTTGCGCAGCGCCATGGAGGCGTGGACGCAGGAGTAGTCGAATTCGATGCCCTGGCCGATGCGGTTGGGGCCGGAACCGAGGATCAGGATGGACGGCTTGGAGTGCAGCGCAACCTCGTCCTCCTCGTCGTAGGCCGAGTAGTGGTACGGGGTGTACGCGGCGAACTCGGCGGCGCAGGTGTCAACGGTCTTGTAGACGGGGCGGATGCCCAGGGCCTGCCGGACACCGCGGACGACGGCCTCGGAGTTGTGGGTCAGGGCGCCGATCTGCTCGTCGGAGAAGCCGTGGCGCTTGGCACGCTGCAGCATCTCCTTGGTGAGGGCTCCGGCCTGCCGGATTTCGTGGGAGATCTCGTTGAGCAGCTGGAGCTGGTCCAGGAACCAGGGGTCGATCTTGGTCGCTTCGAAGAGCTGTTCCACGGTGGCGCCGCCCAGGAGGGCGCGCTGGACCTGGTGCAGGCGTTCGGTGGTGGGACGCTTGGCCTTCTCGATAAGCTCTGCCACTTCGTATTCCGGGACGCTGCTGAAGTCCAGCTGCGAACCCTTCTGTTCGAGGGAGCGGAGCGCCTTCTGCAGGGCTTCGGTGAAGTTGCGGCCCATGGCCATGGCTTCGCCCACGGACTTCATGGTGGTGGTCAGGGTGTCGTCCGCGGCCGGGAACTTCTCGAAGGCGAACCGCGGGACCTTGACCACCACGTAGTCAAGGGTGGGTTCGAAGGACGCCGGGGTCTTCTGGGTGATGTCGTTGGGGATCTCATCCAGGGTGTAGCCGAGCGAGAGCTTGGTGGCGATCTTGGCGATGGCGAAGCCGGTTGCCTTGGATGCCAGCGCAGAGGAGCGGGAGACGCGGGGGTTCATTTCGATGACCACCACGCGGCCGGTGGCGGGGTCGATGGCGAACTGGATGTTGCAGCCGCCGGTGTCAACGCCCACTTCACGGATCACGGCGATGGCTACGTCGCGGAGTTTCTGGTACTCCCGGTCGGTGAGGGTCAGGGCCGGCGCCACGGTGATGGAGTCGCCGGTGTGAACGCCTACGGGGTCGAAGTTTTCGATGGAGCAGACGACAACCACGTTGTCGTTCTTGTCCCGCATCATCTCGAGCTCGTATTCCTTCCAGCCCAGGATGCTCTCTTCGAGCAGCACCTCGCTGGTTGGGCTGTACTGCAGGCCCTGGCCGACGATGCGGCGCAGGTCATCCTCGTTGTAGGCCAGGCCGGAGCCCAGGCCGCCCATCGTGAAGGAGGGGCGGACGACCATCGGGTAGCCGAGGTCACCGGCGGCGTTGAGGGCCTCGTCCATGGTGTGGATGATGTGGCTGCGGGCGGATTCGGCGCCGCAGCGCTCCACGACGCCCTTGAACTTTTCGCGGTCCTCGCCGAGTTCGATCGCGGCGATGTTCGCGCCGATCAGCTCCACGTTGTACTTCTCCAGCACACCGTTCTTGTCCAGGGCGATGGCGGTGTTCAGCGCGGTCTGGCCACCCAGGGTGGGAAGCACGGCGTCGGGGCGCTCCTTGGCGATGATCTTCTCCACCACCTCGGGAGTGATGGGTTCAACGTAGGTGGCGTCGGCGAACTCGGGGTCGGTCATGATGGTGGCCGGGTTGGAGTTCACGAGGATGACGCGCAGGCCCTCCTCCTTGAGGACCCGCAGGGCCTGCGTGCCGGAGTAGTCGAATTCGGCGGCCTGGCCGATGACGATCGGGCCGGAACCAATGACGAGGACGCTTTTGAGATCTGTACGTTTCGGCATTACTTCTTGTCCTCAGTCTTGTTGTGGTTGGCGGTCTTGGTGTCCGCCATCAGGTCGATGAACCGGTCGAACAGGTAGGCGGCGTCGTGCGGGCCGGCCGCAGCCTCGGGGTGGTACTGGACGGAGAAGGCCGGGATGTCCAGGCAGGCGAGGCCTTCCACGACGTCGTCGTTCAGGCTGATGTGGGTGACTTCCACCCGGCCGTAGCGTGCCTCCGGAGCCTGGGTGGCGCCGTCGAGCGGTGCGTCCACGGCGAAACCGTGGTTCTGGGAGGTGATTTCCACCTTGCCGGTGCGGCGGTCCATCACGGGCTGGTTGATGCCGCGGTGGCCGTAGCGGAGCTTGTAGGTGCCAAAGCCCAGTGCGCGGCCCAGGATCTGGTTGCCGAAGCAGATGCCAAAGTAGGGCAGCTTCTCGTCCAGGACAGAGCGCAGGAGCTTGACCTGGGCGTCGGCGGTGGCGGGGTCGCCCGGGCCGTTGGACATGAAGAAGCCGTCCGGGTTGACGGCCTTGACGTCCTCGAGGGTGGCGGTGGCCGGAAGTACGTGGACCCGGACGCCGCGCTCGGCGAACCGGACCGGCGTCATGGCCTTAATGCCGAGGTCGATCGCCGCGATGCTGAAGCGGGGTTCACCCTCCCAGCCGTGGTCCTTGGGTTCCACCACATAGGCTTCGTCGACGCTGACTTCCTCGGCCAGGCGCGAACCCTCCATGGGGGCACTGGCCAGGACGGCGTCGAGCAGTTCCTTGTCGGTGCCCTGCGCCGCCTCGCCGGAGAAGATGCCGGCGCGCATGGTCTTATGCTCACGCAGGTGCCGGGTGATGGCGCGGGTGTCTACACCCTGGATTCCGACGATGCCCTGGGCCACCAGCTCCTCGTCCAGCGACCGCTCGGAGCGCCAGTTGGAGGGACGGCGGGCGGCGTCGCGGACAATGTAGCCGGCCACCCAGATGCGCCGGGACTCGGCGTCGTCATCATTCACGCCGGTGTTGCCGATGTGCGGCGCCGTCTGCACCACCAGCTGGCGGGCGTAAGAGGGATCGGTAATGGTTTCCTGGTAGCCGGTCATGCCGGTGGCAAAGACGGCCTCGCCCAGGGCGGTGCCGGTGGCACCGTAGCTGGTGCCGCGGAAAATGCGTCCGTCTTCGAGGACCAGGGCTGCCGGAGCGGAGGTGGTTGCTGTCAATGTATTCGCTTTCACTGTCTTACTTTCCACTGGTGGCACCAGCCGCTGGGGCTGACGAAATCAATTCCTGAAGGGCCTGGTACAGCACGTCCTTGTCCGCGGCGCGGCGGGTTCGGAAGCCGGTATCCAGTTCATGCGTGCCGTGCGTCCATCCGAGCACCAGGAGGCCGTCCTTTTCCACGAACTTCCCTGCCATGCCGCTGTCCTGGCGGACTTCGGTGAGGGAGGCTGCGGGGATGTACAGCGCAGGTGCGCCGGACCGCCCGTAGAGGACGCCGTGCGGGTACACCTCGAGGGTGGAGTTGGTGCGGATGCCCAGCCCGTGCACGGCGATCCGGTCAAGCCAGTCACCGGCCGTCGTGGTGGCCACGTACTGCCCTTCGGCGGCGGCGGTGGGCTCGCCCGGGGCGGAGGGCGCCGGGGGCAGTTGTTCGACGTCGGACTGGCGCTTAAGGCGGTTGCGCCAGCCCACTGCGAGGAGGACAAACACGACGGCGACCACCGCCAGCATGGCAAGGCCGGGAAGGATCTTATCCATCAGGCAGCGCCTGCGGGGGTTGCGGCGGAGTCCGGGTGGGGCGTGTTGAGGGCACCGTCGAGGACCGTGGGGTGGCCCCTGAAGAAGGTTGCCACCACCTTGCCCGGGAGTTCCCTGCCCTTGAAGGGCGAGTTGCGGCCCATGGTGGCCATCTTGAAGGGGTCCACCGTCCAGCGCGCGGCCGGATCCACCAGGATGAGGTTGGCTGGTTCCCCCGCTTCGATGGGCCTGCCCTGGTCGGCCAGCCGCCCGATCTTCGCTGCCGCGCTGGAGGTGACCCGGGCGAAGTCGGCCCACGTCATCAGTCCGGTCTCAATCATGGCGTGCTGGACCACGGACAGGGCGGTTTCCAGTCCGGTCATGCCCATGGCAGCCTGCGCCCACTCGCATTCCTTGTGCTCGCTGGGGTGCGGTGCGTGGTCGGTACCCACAACGTCGATCGTGCCGTCTGCCAGGCCGGCGCGCAACGCCTGGACGTCCGCGTCGGTGCGCAGCGGCGGGTTGACCTTGAAGACGGGGTCGTAGCTGCGGACCAGGTCGTCGGTCAGCAGCAGGTGGTGCGGGGTGACCTCCGCCGTGACGTCGATGCCGCGTTCCTTGGCCCAGCGGATGATCTCCACAGATCCTGCCGTGGACACGTGGCAGACGTGCAGGCGCGAGCCGACGTGCTGGGCCAGGAGGACGTCGCGGGCAATGATGCTTTCCTCGGCCACGGCGGGCCAGCCGGTGAGGCCCAGGACGGCCGAGACGTCGCCTTCGTTCATCTGGGCACCGGCGGTCAGGCGCGGTTCCTGGGCGTGCTGGGCCACCACGCCGTCGAACGCCTTGACGTACTCCAGCGCGCGGCGCATCAGCACGGGGTCGTGGACGCAAATGCCGTCGTCGGAGAACATCCGTACCCGGGCGCGGGAATCGGCCATCGCGCCCAGCTCGGCAAGCTGCTCCCCCGCCAGGCCGACGGTGACCGCGCCTACCGGGCGGACGTCCACCCACCCTGCTGCCTGGCCGAGGGTGTAGACCTGCTCCACCACACCCGCGGTGTCGGCCACAGGAGTGCTGTTGGCCATCGCGTGCACGGCGGTGTAGCCGCCCAGCGCCGCTGCGCGCGTTCCGGTCTCGACCGTCTCGGCGTCCTCGCGGCCGGGTTCGCGGAGGTGGGTGTGGACGTCCACCATGCCCGGCAGGGCCACCAGCCCGGCGGCGTCGATGACGGTGGCACCATCAGCGGACAGCCCGTGGCCGATCTCGGCAATGATGCCGTCGCGGACCAGCAGGTCGGTGGGTTCGCCGCCCAGGATGGCGGCGCCCTGGATGAGGTACGTTCCGGTGTTGCCTGCCATCAGTTGCTCTCCTTGGTGGACGGGGCAGCGGCGAACGCCGGTGCCCGGGTTGCGGCTGGTTCCCGGGTGTCCCCGGAGAGCAGCAGGTACAGTGCGGCCATCCGCACGGACACGCCGTTCCGGACCTGGGCCAGGACGGTGGAGCGCGGCGAGTCCGCGGCGGCGGCGCTGATCTCCAGGCCGCGGTTCATGGGGCCCGGGTGCATGATGATGGTGTCCGTCATGCCCAGGTCGTCCAGGGCCCGGAGCCGGTTGTCGTCGAAGCCCCAGCGGCGGGAGTATTCGCGGGTGCTTGGGAAGAACGACGCGTTCATGCGTTCGCCCTGGACGCGGAGCATCATGACGGCGTCCACGCCGTTTGCGAGGGTTTGGTCCAGGTCGTAGCTGACGCTGCAGGGCCACTTGTCGACGCCGACCGGCAGCAGGGTGGGCGGCGCCACGAGCGTGACTTTCGCTCCCAGGGTCCGGAGCAGCCAGACGTTGGAGCGGGCCACGCGGGAGTGCAGGACGTCACCGGCGATGGCCACCCGCATGCCCTTGAGGTCCGTTCCTTCGGAGCCCGTTCCGGCCAGGCGGGCCCAGTGCCGCCGCATGGTGAAGGCGTCCAGGAGGGCCTGGGTGGGGTGCTCGTGGGTGCCGTCACCGGCGTTGATCACGGCTGCATCGATCCAGTCCGTGGCGGCCAGGCGGTGGGGTGCGCCCGACGCCCAGTGACGGATCACGACGGCGTCAGCACCCATGGCGGACAGGGTCTGGGCCGTGTCCTTGAGGGACTCGCCCTTGGAGACGGAGGATCCCTTGGCGGCGAAGTTGATGACGTCGGCAGAGAGCCGCTTGGCCGCGGCTTCGAAGGAAATGCGGGTGCGGGTGGAGTCCTCGAAGAACAGGTTGACCACGGTGCGGCCGCGCAGCGCCGGAAGCTTCTTCACTTCCCGCTCGCCCACGGCCGACATTTCCTCGGCAGTGTCAAGGATGCGGATGGCGTTCGAAAGGCTCAGGTCCCCGGTGGACAGGAGGTGTTTCATGCGCCGCCCTCAATGACGACTTCGTTGACCGGCGCGCCGGCGTCGGAGGTGTCCGTTTCTTCCAGCCGGACCCTGACCTTTTCCGCGGAGGAGGTAGGCAGGTTCTTGCCTACATGGTCGGCGCGGATGGGGAGTTCGCGGTGGCCCCGGTCGATCAGGACCGCGAGCCGGACGATCCGGGGGCGGCCGAGGTCAACGAGGGCGTCCAGCGCGGCGCGGATGGTGCGGCCCGAATAAAGGACGTCGTCGATCAGCACCACGACTTTGTTGTCGATGCCGGTCCGGGGCAGCCTGGTGGGGTACGGCGGCCGCGTGCCCTGGTGGGAGAGGTCGTCCCGGAACATGGTGACGTCGAGCTGGCCCACGATGGCGGCGGCATCGACGGTGTTGTCTGCGGCAGCGATTTTTTCGGCGAGACGCACGGCCAGCGGGTATCCGCGGCGGGGAATGCCCAACAGGACCAGGTCCCGGGACCCCTTGTTGGCTTCGAGGATCTCATGGGCGATACGAGTGAGGGCCCGGTCAATGTCCGCCTGGCTGAGGACAACCCTGGCTGGAACCGGTGCGCTGGTGACAGATGTCAACGCTCGTCTCCCCTTTCCCCGCCTCACAGGACGGAATTAAAAAAGGAATGTTTGCTGTTCAAAATTACCACACGGACTTTCCCGGTCCGGTGCCGTGGGAACGCGGCGCTGATCACATTCCAGCGGTCCGATGCGGGGGTTCTTTGTGGTGCGGAGGTACGCGCCTAGGCTTTCGGATATGGCGATGTACCCGCAGCAACCCCCTTCCGGGCTTCCCGACGACCCCTACCGCGGCACGCCCGGCCCCCTGCCGCAGCAGGCCAATCCCAGCTGGATGGGCCACGTACACCCGGAGCACTACCGGACCGCCCCGGGCCACCAGGGCCAGCCGCTGGCCGTGATGGCCCCTGCCCGGGCAACGGCGCCGCGGCTTCGCGGCGGCCTGGCAGGCCTGTCGGTCGCCGGCGGCATACTGGCGTTCCTCAGCCTGTTCCTGGTGGTGCCGTTCCTGCTGTCCAACACCGGGGCCGCAGGCTTCCTGATCGGCTTCCTGGCGTCCCTGGTCCCCCTGGCCGTGGTCCTGGCCGCCGTCCACATCATCGACAGGTGGGAGCCGGAGCCCAGGCGCCTGCTGTTCTTCGCTTTCACGTGGGGTGCGGCGGTGTCCGTTGCCGTGACGCTGTTGATCCAGCCGTTCTTCGTCTTCGCGTTCCAGTTCACCGGAGAACCGGACCTGCGGACCTACATGGCAACAGTGCAGGCGCCCATCGTTGAGGAATTCGCCAAATCGCTTGGATTGTTGATCCTCCTCCTCGCGGCGCGCCGGCAATTCGACGGCCCCGTGGACGGCGTGGTGTTCGCCTTCACCATCGCCGGCGGATTCGCGTTCACCGAGAACATCCTCTACTTTGGCCGTGCCATTGCAGAGTCCGCATCCCCTGCCGGCGGCCTCGCCCAGGTCTTCTTCCTCCGCGGCGTCATGTCCCCGTTCGCCCATGCGATCTTCACCGGCACCACGGGCCTGGTGATGGGTTTCGCCGCCCGGCGCTGGCATACGGGCGCATCAATAGGTGCATTCTTCGTGGGACTGCTGCCGGCCATGTTCCTGCATAACAGGTGGAACAGCATGGGCCAGGGGTTCCTGCTGGATTACATCGTGGTCCAGGTACCGATCTTCCTGCTCGCGGTGGCCGGCATCATCTTCCTGCGGGTGGCGGAGAAACGCCTGACCCGCCAGCGCCTGCTGGAGTACTCGGCCGCGGGCTGGTTCACCCCGGCCGAAGTCCAGTTGCTGGCTACGGTGGGTGGCCGGCGCACGGCCCTGGCGTGGGCTGCAAGGTCGGGACGGAAACGACAGATGAAGCAATTCCTGAAGGCAGCCACCCAGCTGGCCAACACCCGGCAGCGCATCCTCAGTGGACGCGACGTGCCGCTGCACCAGGCCGAAGAAAGGCAGCAACTCCAGCACATCCTCTCCCTGCGCGCGGCGGTGGCCGGCTGACGACCGGCCGTCAACGCAGAAGGCCCCGCCGGTGGCGGGGCCTTCTGCTGTCACGGTGCATTGTCCTTGGGTCAGGCGAGCAGTGACGGCTTCAGCTGCTGCAGCCGGCCCAGCAGGCCGTTGATGAACTGCGGAGACTCGTCGGTGGACAACGTCTTGGCCAGCGCAACTGCCTCGCTGACCGCCACCCCGTCAGGGACGTCGTCGTTGTAAAGGAGCTCCCAGGTGCCAATGCGCAGGATGATTCGGTCCACGGAGGGCATGCGCTCCAGGGTCCAGCCCTGCGAGTAAGTCTCCAGGAACTCGTCGATGGCCGCCTGCTGGGAGACTACGCCTTCAACGATTTCCACGGTGTAGGGGTTGACCACCTGGTCGGTCTTTTCGCGGCGTGCGCGAAGCACGTCGAACGCCGAAATAGAGCGCTGCTCCGCTTCGAAAAGAACATCCAGTGCCCTGCTGCGGGCTTTACCGCGGGCGCTCACTACTCAGAAACCCGGCCCAGGTAGCTGCCGTCGCGGGTGTCCACCTTGACCTTGGTGTTGTTCTCGATGAACAGCGGGACCTGGATTTCGTAGCCGGTCTCCAGGGTGGCCGGCTTGGTGCCTGCGGAGGAGCGGTCGCCCTGCAGGCCCGGCTCCGTGTAGGTGATTTCGAGGACGACGCTCGGCGGCAGTTCGATGTAGAGGGGGTTGCCGTCATGGATGGCAATGTTGACCATCTGGTTTTCGAGCATGAAGTTGGTGGCGTCGCCAACCGTGGCGCCGGAGACGGTGATCTGGTCGTAGTCGGAGGTGTCCATGAAGACGAAATCCGCACCGTCCTGGTACAGGTACTGGTAGTCACGGCGGTCTACGGTGGCCGTCTCGATCTTGAGCCCGGCGTTGAACGTCTTGTCAACAACCTTGCCGGACATCACGTTGCGCATCTTGGTCCGCACAAAGGCGCCGCCCTTGCCGGGCTTGACGTGCTGGAATTCGATGACGTTCCAGAGCTGGCCCTCGAGCTTCAGGACCGTTCCGTTCTTAATGTCGTTAGTGGTTGCCACTGGTTTCCTCTGGTTTCTTTGTCTGGCCGCGTGGTCAGATGCTGTATGCCGGGCGGGCACGCCGCAACGGCCCGCCTGCACGTGTTTGTCAAAAATCGCGTGGATGCAAAAATTCCACAACCATTCTACCGGTAAATACCGGGAAGCCTTTCCGGTGCTGCGGGACGGGGCTCAGCAGGCCAGGTCCAGGACGTCCCGGGCGCGCTGCAAGGCCACGGTGGAGGAGTAGATCTGGGCCGCATCCGCTGACTGTGCCACCCGGAGGTCCAGGGCCTTGGAGAAGGACTCAACGGCGGCCGACGTCTGGCCGGCCGCGTATTGGGTGCGTCCCAGGTATTGCAATGCGGGCGCTTCGCGGGGTGTCCCGTGCACCTCGGCGACGAGCTGGCGGAACAACTCGATGGCGCGGTCCATCCGGTGCGAGACGCTCAGCACCTCGGCCTCGAAAAGGCGCAGCCGGAATGATTCCGGGTCCTTGAACCGGGCTTCGGCAAGCAGTTCGGCGGCGTCGGAGGCATGGCCCTCCACGAGCAGCACGAAGATCGGGTCGGCAGGGTCGGTGGAGGCAGCCAGGGCCTCCCTGACCGCGTCCTCGTTGATGATCTGCGCGCGCAGGGTATCCGGGTTGATCCTGATCCCCGGGAAGCCGGCCTCTGGCCAGTCAGCGGTCCCACTCATATCGCCCTGCATCAGGAAGCAATCTCCTGGTAGGCGGCAAACAGCAGCGACGTGTCCGGGACGTCGAGGATTCCGGGCTTGGCGATGCCGTCCAGGACGACGAAGCGCAGCAGGTCCCCCCGGGATTTCTTGTCACGGCGCATACCGTCGAGCAGGCCCCGCCACCGGTCCCGCCGGTAGGTGACCGGAAGCCCAAGCCCGTCAAGGATGCTCCGATGCCGGTCGGCGTCGGCATCGCTGAGCCGCCCGACGCTGCGGGCGAGTTCCGCGGCGAACATCATCCCGACGGACACGGCGGCCCCGTGCCGCCAGGAGTAGCGTTCCACCAGTTCGATGGCGTGGCCCAGGGTGTGGCCGTAGTTCAAGATCTCCCGGAGGCCGGATTCCTTGAGGTCCTCGGAGACCACCTTCGCCTTGACCGCAATGGCCCGTTCAACGAGTTCGCGGAGCGCTTCGGAGCGGGGGTCCACCACCGCGGCGGGGTCCGTTTCGACCAGGTCAAGGATGGCGGGATCGGCGATGAAGCCGCACTTGATGACCTCGGCCAGGCCGGAAATGATCTCGTTCCTGGGCAGCGTGTCCAGGGTGTCCAGGTCCGCCAGGACGGCAGCGGGCGGGTGGAAGGCACCCACCAGGTTCTTCCCCTCAGCGGTGTTGATGCCGGTCTTGCCGCCCACGGACGCGTCCACCATGCCCAGCAGGCTGGTGGGCATGTGGATGACCTTGACCCCGCGCAGCCAGGTGGCGGCGACGAAGCCGGCAAGGTCGGTCACCGCGCCCCCGCCCACGGCAACAATGGCATCGGAGCGGGTGAAATCGTTCTGGCCGAGCACCTGCCAGCAGAAAGCGGCCACCTGGATGTGCTTGCCTTCTTCCGCGTCCGGGATTTCGGCGGTGAGGGAGGTGAAGCCGGCAGCGGCGAGCTCGTCCCGGACAGTGTCTCCGGTGAGGCGCAGGGCACGGGGGTGGATCACCAGGACCCGCCGGACGCGCTCCCCAAGCAGCCCGGGAAGGTCACCAAGGAGGCCGCGCCCGACGACGACGCCGTAGTTGTTGCCGGCACCTTCGCCGGTGACGTTGATGACTGTTGATTGCGTGTTCACTTTTCAACTTCCTGTTTGGCAGCTGCGTGGTTCCGCAGTGCTGCTTCCAGCCGGCCGCCGAGCTCAGGTATTGAGCCGTGGCGGACGTCCAGGGTGATGTCGGCCAGCCTCTCGTAGACCGGCCTGCGGGTGGCGAACATTGCCGTCCAGCGGCCCATGGCATCGCCGGCGAGGAGGGGACGGCCGGAGTTCCGGGCTATCCGGTCCGCCACGGTATCGGCGTCGCACTCCAGGTACACAACGGTGCAGCGGCTGATCAGTTGCTGCGTTCCCGAGTCGAGTACAGCCCCGCCGCCTAGCGAAATTATCGTGGGTGTGCCTTCGGCTTCCTCGACGGCGTCGGCGACGGTCCGGGCCTCGATCTCCCGGAACGCGTGCTCGCCGCGTCCTGCGAAGATGTCCGCGATGGACCCGTGGCCGGCCACGATCACCGCGTCCGTGTCGATGAACCTGGCGCCCACCTGCTGGGCGAGCTGCTGTCCGATGGCCGATTTTCCCACGGCCATCGGGCCGATGAGCACTATCGGCCGGTCGCCGAGAGGTCCGGGACTGCTGCGGTGGAGCACTACTGGCCGATCGAGTCCAGGGATACCGGGATGCTGTCCAGGTAACCCTTGATGTTGCGCGCGGTTTCCGCCACGGAGTCACCGCCGAACTTTTCAATGACGGCTTCAGCGAGGACCAGGGCCACCATGGCCTCGGCCACCACGCCGGCAGCCGGAACTGCGCAGACATCCGAGCGCTGGTGGTGTGCCTTGGCCGGCTCCCCGGTGCTGACGTCGATGGTCCGCAGGGCGCGCGGAACGGTTGCGATGGGCTTCATGGCTGCGCGGACCCGGAGGACATCGCCGATGCTCATGCCGCCTTCGATGCCGCCGGCGCGGTTGCTGGCGCGGACAATGCGGCCGTCGCCGTCCCGGACGATTTCGTCGTGGGCAGCGGAGCCACGGCGTGCAGCGGTCAGGAAGCCGTCGCCGACCTCAACCCCCTTGATGGCCTGGATGCCCATGAGGGCGGCCGCCAGCCTGGCGTCCAGGCGGCGGTCCCAGTGCACGTAGCTGCCCAGTCCGGGCGGTAGCCCGTACGCCAGGACTTCCACCACGCCGCCCAGGGTTTCGCCTTCCTTGTGCGCAGCATCCACTTCGGCCACCATGGCGTCCGAAGTTTCGCGGTCGAAGCAGCGCAGGGGGTCCG
Source organism: Pseudarthrobacter sp. CC12 (assembly GCF_039907755.1). NCBI lineage: Bacteria > Bacillati > Actinomycetota > Actinomycetes > Micrococcales > Micrococcaceae > Pseudarthrobacter > Pseudarthrobacter sp. CC12. Next base: position 269,116 of record NZ_JARDJH010000002.1, read on the forward strand.
TGTCCAGGGCGATGACGTCACCGGGCACGGGCAGCGGGCGGCCTTCGGGTACCGTCACGCTGGCGATGGACACGGTATGGCTGACAAGTTCAATGCCGAGGTGCTTGAGGAACTGGGCCGCCACGGTCCCCAGTGCCACGCGGGTGGCGGTCTCCCGTGCGCTGGCGCGCTCCAGCACCGGGCGGGCTTCGTCGAAGCCGTACTTCTGCATGCCCGTGAAGTCGGCGTGCCCCGGGCGCGGCCGCGTCAGGGGCGCGTTGCGCGCCTGGTCGGCGAGGAGTCCGGGTTCCACCGGGTCGGCGGACATGATCTGCTCCCACTTGGGCCATTCGGTGTTCGCCACCTGGATGGCGACGGGACCGCCCTGGGTCAGGCCGTGCCGGACACCGCCGAGGATAGTGACCACGTCCTGCTCGAACTTCATCCGGGCCCCCCGCCCGTAGCCAAGCCGGCGGCGGGCCAGGGAGTCTGCGATGTGGCCGCCGGTGATTTCCACACCGGCGGGGACGCCTTCAATAATTCCCATCAGAGCCGGGCCATGGGATTCACCGGCAGTCAACCAACGCATAATTTCCATCCTGCCACGTAGGGCGGTCAGAACGCCCGCCGGGCAAGGCCGACTGCGTCACACATCACATCTATGACAGCTGCATTAACGTCTTCCCCGCGCCGGGTGAAGAGCCGCACCTGTTCCACGGCCTGGTACAGCAGCATTTCCAGGCCGGGCACTACGGCACCCCCGCCGGCCTGCCACACGGAAGCAATCAGGCTGGGCCACGGATCGTAGGCAACGTCCAGCAGGACGCCGGGGGTCCTGGTCTTCAGCGCCGCAATTTCCGCGGCGAGTCCATCTGCCGCGCGGGGCGGCAGGGTGGAAATGACGACGTCGGCCTCCGCAGTGGGACGGGCGGCCGCAGCCAGCGGACGGATTTCGAGGGCCACGTCCAGGCTGTCAGCGGCGGAGCGGACCTCCGACGTCCGGGACGCATCACGGACAAAGACCTGCACGGTGCCGGTGCCCAGCTCCTGCAGGGCAGCGATGGCCGATGCCGCTGTTCCGCCGCCGCCGAGGATGACGGCCGACGGGGCCGCCTTGGTGCCGGCGTGCCGCAGGGCGTTGACGATGCCTGTGACGTCCGTATTCGAGCCCACAGTCTTCACGCTGCCCGCCGATTCCTCGAACGTTACGGTGTTGACCACGCCGAGGGTCCCCGCCACCCCACGTACCTCGTCCACCTCGTCCAGCATGGCCGTCTTCAGGGGCATGGTCACCGAGAGGCCCCGCCAGCCCGGCTGGTCCCGGATCTGTCGCATGAACGCTGGCAGCAGCGCCTCCGTGACGTCGATGGCCGTGTAACTGATGCCCGCCCCGAGCTGCCCGTAGGCGGAGAGGTGCAGCGCCGGGGACTTCGAGTGGCTGATCGGGTGGCCAAGGACGGCAGCCCGCAGGCTCATGTGCAGCGGCCCGCGTTGGCCTGGCACCACGCGTTGTACTGCTCAACGTAGGTGTTGTGTTCGGCCAGCGTCTTGGCGAACTTGGTCTCCTTGGTGTCCAGGTTCACGGTCACCCAGTACAGGTAGTCGTTGGCCTTGGGCCGGGCGGCAGCGTCGATGGCGGTCTTGCCCGGTGAGCCGATGGGCCCGGGCGGCAGTCCCGGATTGGCGTAGGTGTTGTACGGGTTGGACTTGTCCTTCCGCTGCTCATCAGTGAAGTTGAAGCTCCGGGTGCCCAGGCCGTACGTGACGGCCGAGTCAACCTGCAGGAACCCGCCGGTCTGGTCGTTGGGCTTGAGCCGGTTGTAGATGGCACCGGCCACATCGCCGTAGTCGGCCTGCCCGCCTTCGGCCTGGACGATGCTTGCCACAATGACGGCCTCGTACTGTTTGGCCGGATCGGTGATGCCCTGGGATACCAGTTCGTCGGTGGTGGACTTCACCAAGGCCTGCAGGATGTCCTTGACAGGGGTGCCCAGCGGAAAGCGGTACTCGCCGGGAGCGAGGTAGCCTTCGAGGTTCTTGGCGTTGGCCGGCAGGCCGAACTGGGCCGGTTGGTTGCTGAGCGCCTGAAGTTGCTGCATGGACGCTCCGGAGCCCTCGGAGATCGCCTGCAGGGACTCGCTGATCCGCAGGCCCGCACTCAGCGCAAAGTAGATGACTTTGGTCTTGTCCTTGCCGGCCAGGACATTGACGGCATCGGCGTTCTTCATTTCGTTCTTGAAGACGTAGTCGCCGGGCGACAAGGTTGCCCCGGAGGCACGGAACGCCTGCATGAAAGTGTCCGCGTTGGCTACGACACGCTGGTTTTCCAGCTCGGTGGCGACGGAGCGCGTCCCCTCGCCGCTGGCAACGGTCACGTGCACCTCGCCGGTTCCGGGACCGGGAAAGTCCGATGGCTTCCCGTCGCCCAGCAAAGGTTTGAGGAACTGGGCGCCTACGGCGACCGCCGTCACAAAGACAGCAAGGGTCAGGAACAGGGCCAGCAGCCTGCGGCGGCGCCGGACCTTCTTGGACGGCCGCTTCACCACTTCAGCGGACGCTGCCGGGAGGATTCCGGCCACCGGGTCCACATGCGCCGACTCCGGGTGGGTGTCGCTGTGGTGGTAATCCGTCGACCCGTAGTGGCCGTGCACGTCCTCCTCATGGTGGAGGTGGGTGTCCTGGTGCGGGACGTCGTCGTGATGCGCCGCTTCCCCATGGTGCGCGTCGGCGTAGTGCACCTCGTCCTGGTGGGCGGCGTCGTCATGGTGCGCCGCTTCCCCATGGTGCGGTACGTCGTCGGGGTGGCCGAGGGGCGGCGGCGCGCCGGCGGCACCTTCTTCGGAGGTGCCGTGCACGGCGTGGTCGTCCTGGATGGACGGTGGCGTTTGCGGTGCTGCCGGGACATCTCCAGTAACGGGATGCGGGGCAAAGGTGGGCGCGGCCGCCGCGGCGGCAGGAGGTGCCGCCGGTGGCGGCGGGACGTCACCGGTTTCGTAGGCCTGCTCGGGCACGGCGTCGTGGCCACCGGTGTTGAGGCTTTTCTCCCGGGCCCGCAGTTCCTTGCGGGTCAGTGGCCTCCCGGCCCCGGGGTCCAGCGGACCGGAGGTGTCGTCAATGTTGGCAGGGCTCACTGTTGCCTTCCATTATCTGAAGATTGGTTCGTGTCCGCGGGGATGGCGCGGACGGGCTGGTCCGCCCCACCGGCCCCCAGGTCCACGGACGGGGATGGCGCTGTCACGCGTGAGCCGACATCCGCTCCCCTGGCTTTCTGCATGTCGATGGCGTGCTGAAGAATACCCGCCGCCGCGACCTGATCAACTACTTTACGGTGGTCCCTGCTGCTCATGCCAGCTTCGTGCAGGTTCCGGTGGGCCGAGACACTGCTGAGGCGTTCGTCCACGAGGTTAACCGGAACTGCCAGGCCGCGGCCGGCAAGCTCGGTTGCCAAAAGCAGTGCATAGTCGGCCGCCATCCGGGCAGACGCGTGTTCCTCGCCCTTCATGGTTTTGGGGAGGCCGACGATGACCTGAACGGCGCCAAGCTCTTCCGCGAGCTTGGCGATGACGCGCACGTCCGAATTCTTTTTAGCGTTCCGGTCGAGGGTCTTATAGGGCGTGGCAAGGATCGAATCGCGGTCGCAGATGGCCACCCCTACGCGGACGGTGCCGACGTCCACCCCCAGCTTCACGCCCTGGGGGTAGCCGCCGTCAGCAACAGCACTGGTCATGGCCCGGTTATCGCCTTGAGATGGCGTCGACGACGGCTGCCAGGGCAGCGCCGACCTTTCCGGCGTCGGTTCCGCCGCCCTGGGCGACGTCGTCCTTGCCGCCGCCGCCACCACCGAGGACACCGGCGGCGACCCGGACCAGGGCACCGGCCTTCACGCCTGCCTCCCTGGCGGCCTCGTTGGTGGCCACCAGGATCAGGGGACGGTCATTGGCGACGCCGGCGACGGCAACGGCCGCCGCACCGGAACCCAGGCGGTTGCGGAGGTCGAGGGCCAGCCCGCGGAGGTCGTCCGCGCCGCTGACGGTGCCGGCGTCATGGGCCAGCACCTGCACTCCACCGGCGTCGCGGGCGGTGTTGACCAGCTGGGCGGCCGATGCAGCAAGCTGTTCCTTGCGGAGCCGGTCCAATTCCTTCTCCGTGGCCTTGAGCTTGGCCAGGGTTGCGGAAATCCTGTCGGCAAGCTGGCCGGACGGAACCTTGAGCAGATCAGTCAGCTCAGTCACCAGCGCCCGTTCGGCCGCAAGGTGGCGGAACGCCTCCATGCCGACAAACGCCTCCACGCGGCGATTGCCTGAACCCACAGACTGTTCGCCCAGCAGGGACAGGCTGCCAATCAGCGAGGTGTTGGCGACGTGGGTGCCGCCGCAGAGCTCGCGGGACCAGGCGCCGTCGATCTCCACCACCCGCACTTCGCTGCCATAGTTCTCGCCGAAGAGCGCCATGGCACCCAGGGCCTTGGCCTCGGCCAGCCCCATGATCTTCGTTTCCACCGCGTAGTTGTTGCGGATGGCAAGGTTGGAGACCTCTTCGATCTCGGACCGCGTAGCAGTGCTCAGCCCCTCGCCCCAGGCAAAATCGAAGCGCAGGTAGCCGGCCTTGTTGAAGGATCCGCGCTGGGTGGCTTCCGGGCCCAGGATCTGGTGCAGGGCGGCGTGCACGATGTGCGTGCCGGTGTGCGCCTGCTCGGCGGCATGGCGGCGTTCACGGTCGACGGCGGCGCGCACCAGGGAGTCTGCGCCGATTTCACCTTCGCGGACAACCGCCTTGTGTACGCTCAGTCCCTTCACAGGGCGCTGGACGTCCAGGACCTCGACGACGAACCCGTCACCGGTGATCAGGCCCGTGTCTGCTGCCTGGCCGCCGGCTTCGGCGTAGAACGGCGTCTCGGCAAGCACGAGTTCGATCTCGTCACCGGTGGACGCCTGCTGGACCTGCCGGCCCGCGCTGAGCAGTCCGCGGACGCGGGATTCGCCTTCGAGTTCGGAGTACCCGGTGAAGACTGTCTCGCCCTGGCCCAGGATTTCCTGGAAGACGCTGACGTCGGCGTGGCCGCCCTTCTTGCCCTTGGCGTCGGCCTGGGCGCGCTGGCGCTGTTCCTGCATGAGGCTGCGGAACGCCGCCTCATCAACCTTCAGGCCGGCCTCTTCGGCCATCTCAAGGGTGAGGTCGATCGGGAAGCCGTAGGTGTCGTGCAGGGTGAAGGCATCCTCGCCTGACAGGGGCTTGTTGGCCGCCTTCGACTCCTTGACCGCGTCCTCGAGCCGGGCGGTGCCGGAGGCGATGGTGCGCAGGAATGCCTTCTCCTCGGCGTAGGCGATGCGGCTGATCCGGTCGAAATCGGTCGCCACCACCGGGTAGACGCCCTTCATGGCGTCGCGTGAAGCCGGCAGCAGGTCGGGCAGGCAGGCCTGCTCGACGCCGAGGAGGCGCATGGAGCGCACGGCGCGGCGGATGAGGCGGCGCAAAACGTAGCCACGTCCTTCGTTGGACGGCGTGACCCCGTCGGAGATCAGCATGAGGGCCGACCGGACGTGGTCTGCCACCACGCGCATGCGGACGTCGTCGGTGTGGTGCGGATCGTCCTCGGTTTCCGCGGAGGTGTACTCCTTGCCGGAGAGTTCGGCGGCCTTGTCGATCACGGGGCGGACCTGGTCGGTCTCGTACATGTTCTCGACGCCCTGCAGGATCATCGCGAGGCGTTCCATGCCCAGGCCGGTATCGATGTTCTTCTTCGGCAGCTCTCCAACGATGTCAAAGTCGACCTTGGAGCGGACGTTCTCGATCTGGTACTGCATGAACACGAGGTTCCAGATCTCGATGTAGCGGGTCTCGTCAGCCAGCGGTCCGCCTTCGATGCCGTAGGCCGGTCCGCGGTCGTAGTAGATCTCGGAGCAGGGTCCTGCCGGGCCGGGCTGGCCAGTTGACCAGTAGTTGTCCGACTTGCCCATGCGCTGGATGCGTTCGGCGGGGACGCCGGTGTTCTTCAGCCACAGCTCCTCGGCCTCGTCGTCCTCCTCATAGACGGTCACCCACAGCTTCTCGGGCGGAAGGCCGTAGCCGCCGTCGTCAACGCCCGTGGTGAGCAGCTCCCAGGCGAACTTGATGGCGTCTTCCTTGAAGTAGTCGCCAAAGGAGAAGTTGCCGCACATCTGGAAGAAGGTGCCGTGCCGGGCGGTCTTGCCCACTTCCTCGATGTCGCCGGTGCGGATGCACTTCTGGACACTGGTGGCGCGGGAGTATGGTGCTTCCTCGCGCGCGGTGAGGTAGGGAATGAACGGGACCATGCCGGCCACCGTGAACAGCAGCGAGGGGTCGCTGGAGACCAGCGATGCGGAGGGAACCGCGGTGTGGCCCTTGCTGACAAAAAAGTCCACCCAGCGCTTTGTGATCTCCTGCGACTTCATGAGCTGTTTTCTTACCCTTCTTGGTCCGCGCCGATGGGGCACGGGTCTTTCGTTCAGGTGGCCTGGCCCCGGATAGGGGGTCCTGCCGGTTGTTGGCTGGCTGCCGGTGTTGAGCCCTGCCGGGCCTAGCGGCGGACCACTTCAGCGGACTCGATGCCCAGGGCGGACCTCAGGTCTGTTTCCCGTTCCCGCATCCCGGCGCGGACGGCGTCGGCGAAGTCGTAGACCCCGTCGGCCAGCCGGCCCACAGAGCGGTTCAGCCCTTCCGGCCCCAGGCTGGCCTGGGCTTGGCTCACTTTTCGGAAGGCAATGACGCCGATGGCCACGCCGATTCCCATCCAGACAATTCTCTTCATGTTTATTCTTTTCGGATCTAGCGGCTGCGGCGCCCGGCGGCGGGCTTCCGTCGGTTGGCGAAGGCGCTGCGGACGCCGTAGCTGAAGGCGGCAACCTTGATCAGCGGGGAGCCGACCGTTGCGGCGACCAGCGAGGACAGCGCGGAAATGTTGGCCGAGGCATCCGAGACGTTGGACGAGATGCCGTCCACCTTCTTCAGCTGCTGGTTGGTCGTGGAGACGGTGGCCGTGACCTCGTCCATGAGGGGCGTGGCGCCGTCGCTCAGGGACCTGATGGTGGTCCGCACCTCATCGAAGACTTTTCCCAGCTTCAGGATGGGGACCGCAAGCAGCAGGACCAGGAGCGCGAACACCCCGGCAGCGATCAGGCCGGCAATATCGCCACCAGACATAGACGTTCATCTCCTCGAAATTCCGTGGTTGGGTTCCAGCCTGCCCGCGACCGCAAAGGGGCGCCGCGCAGATGTCTCCCAAGTACCTTACATACAAAGAAGCCCGCGGCGCTTGCCACGGGCTTCTTTGGGTACGCTGCTGGGATTTAGCGTGCGTAGAATTCGACGACGAGCTGCTCTTCGCAGGTCACCGGGATCTCGGAACGCTTGGGGCGGCGGACCAGGCGGGCCTGCAGGGCTTCCAGCTTGACGTCCAGGTAGGCCGGAACGGCAGGCAGGACGTCGCGGTGGGCGCCGGCTGCGGCAACCTGGAGCGGAACCATGGTTTCGCTGCGGCTGTGGACGTGGACCAGCTGGCCCTCGCCGACGCGGAACGACGGACGGTCAACGCGGACGCCGTCAACCATGATGTGGCGGTGCACAACCAGCTGGCGGGCCTGGGCGATGGTGCGGGCAAAACCGGCACGCAGCACCAGGGCGTCAAGGCGCATTTCGAGCAGTTCGATGAGGTTCTCACCGGTCAGGCCCTTGGTGCGGCGGGCTTCTTCGAAGGCACGGGTCATCTGTGCTTCGCGGATGCCGTACTGTGCACGCAGGCGCTGCTTTTCGCGCAGACGTACGGCGTAGTCGGAGTCCTGCTTCTTGCGGGCGCGGCCATGCTCACCGGGGCCGTACGGACGGCGCTCCATGTACTTGGCGGCCTTGGGGGTCAGGGCAATGCCGAGGGACCGCGAGAGGCGGGCCTGACGGCGAGCACGAGTGTTGTTAGCCACTTGTGTCCTTCCAATATCTGCGGTGTGTCAGTGTTACTGGCCTCCACGATGGAGAGCATCGGCCAACCGCTGCCTTTTGCTACTGGGCACAGGGCATAACCTTGCCAAACTGAATTGGGGAGATTGTGCGTCCGCGCCTTGCCAGACAAAGATTCAGCTTACCACGCCATCACGTGCCCCGGACAATCCTCCGCAGGCGCTCCAGCCGTTGGGCGATGTCCCGTTCAGCACCGTTGCCGGTGGGCTGGTAGTAGTCGCGGCCCACCAGGTCATCGGGCGGATACTGCTGGGTGGCCACTGCGTGCGGCGCGTCGTGGGCGTACTTATAGCCAACACCGTGGCCCAGCTGCTTGGAGCCCGGGTAATGGGCATCGCGCAGGTGGGCGGGAATTCCGACGCCGAGGCCGGCCCGGACATCTGCGATGGCTTTGTTGATGCCCATGTAGGCGGCGTTCGACTTGGGGGCGGTGGCGAGGTGGACCACAGCCTCCGCCAGGATGATCCGGCCCTCGGGCATGCCAATGAGCTGCACGGCATGTGCTGCTGCGACGGCGGTCTGCAGCGCGGTGGGATCTGCCATGCCCACGTCCTCGGCCGCGGAGATGACGATCCGCCGGGCCACGAACCGGGGGTCCTCCCCCGCCTCGAGCATCCGGGCAAGGTAGTGCAGGGCCGCGTCCACGTCGGATCCCCTGATGGACTTAATGAACGCGCTGGCCACGTCGTAGTGCTGGTCCCCGGCACGGTCGTAGCGGACGGCGGCCGCATCCAGGGCGCGCTCGGTGTGGCGCAGCTCCACGGTGACCGGCTCTTCGGCGGCAGGTTCGGAAGGTGCGCCGTCCTCCCCCACTGGACGTTCGACGTCGTCCGCGTCACCGAAAGCGACGCCCGCAGCGGCTTCCAGGGCGGTAAGCGCCCTGCGGGCGTCGCCGCCGGACAGCCGGACCAGGTGCTCCAGGGCTTCCTCGCTGAGCCGGACCTTGCCGCCCAGCCCGCGCGGATCCTCCACGGCCCGCACCAGGAGGCCCTCGATGTCCGCATCCGTCAAGGGCTTGAGCGTGAGGAGCAGGGAGCGGGAGAGCAACGGCGAGACCACCGAGAAAGAGGGGTTTTCCGTGGTGGCAGCCACGAGGACCACCCACCGGTTTTCGACGCCGGGGAGCAGGGCGTCCTGCTGGGCCTTGTTGAAGCGGTGGATCTCGTCCAGGAACAGCACCGTGGTGGTCTTGTAGAGGTCGCGGGCGGTCAGGGCGTCGTCCATGACCCGCCTGACATCCTTGACGCCGGCAGTGATGGCGGACAGCTCGACGAACTTCCGGCCCGGCCCCCGCGCAATGACGTGCGCCAGCGTGGTCTTGCCGGTACCTGGAGGGCCCCACAGGATCAGGGAGCTGGGTCCGGCCGGACCGGCGGCGTCCGCGCCTGCCCCGGCCGCCAGCTGGCGCAGCGGCGAGCCCTGGCCGAGCAGGTGCTGCTGGCCCACCACCTCGTCCAGGGTGCGGGGCCGCATGCGAACGGCAAGCGGGCTGCGCGGCGAACCGTTGCCCCGGGAACCGGCGCTCTCCCTGGCGGCGGGACGGTCGTCGTCGTCGTTTTCTGGCCCGTTCCCGAAGAGATCATCCACATAGATAGGCTACTTGCAGTCCGGCACCTGCTTTTCCCCTCCCCCTGACCGCAAGGAACCGCCATGCACGCCCCCGGCCACTCCGGCGCCCAGTCTTCCGTGAGGACAGCATTCGTGTCCGGCCCGCGGCTGCCGGGCTGGGCGGAACGCTTCGGCACCTCCCACGGCGGTTACCGGTTGCAGGACGGCGACGACGGCCTGCTCCTTGTGGCGGCCGACGGCGCGGAGGCGCTCCTGCAGGCTCCGTGGCCGGCCGATGGTCGTCCGGGCCGCGGCACCGGACCGCTGGAGCGGCTCGCTGCACTTGCTTCCCAGCCGCGCCGGCTGGGACTGCTGCTGGTGAGGCGGGGCGGATACGGCATCGGGGTGGCAAGTGAGGGCGTCCTGCTCGCATCAAAGGCGGGCACGCGGTACGTCCAGTCCCGCACCGCGGCGGGCGGCCAGTCCCAGCAGCGCTTTGCCCGCCGCCGTTCCAACCAGGCCGATGCCCTGGTGGGCGCCGTGGCGCAGCAGGCCGTGGAGGTGTTCCGCGGGGCGGCCTTTGAGTATGTGGTGCCCGGCGGCGACAGGACCCTGGCGGACCTGGTCCTCGCCGAGCCGCTGCTGCGCGGGTACGCACGCTTGCCGCGCCTTGCCTACCTGGACGTTGCCGAGCCCCGGACCGCCGTGTTGAAGAAGGCCGCGGCGGATGCATGCTCGGTGCGGGTCACGGTGACGGATCCGGGTTAGCCGGCCGTCCTTGATTGTCAGCAGCCGGTGGGGGCGCGCCGGGGGCGCTCCTGACGGTACAGGTAGCGGCCGGCTTCGCGGAAGCCTGCCTTCGCGTACAGCTCCTGCGCGCCATGGTTCGCTGCCGTGACCAGCAGCCAGAAACCGTGCACGCCCCGCGCTTTGCCGGCGTGAAGCAGGGCCTGCAGGATGGCGGCGGCGAAACCCTTGCGGCGCGCTTCCGGAAGCGTGGCCATGCAGTACAGGCCGCCCTGCCCACTGCCGTCCGGGAGGGCAAGGCGCCCGACGGCGGCTGGCCGCCCGTCGCCGTCACGCGCCAGCGCATACAAGGAGGGACAGCCCTTGAGGATTTCCGTTGCAGTCACCAGCGCATCGTTGCCACCGCGGCCGTCCACGTCCCACCAGACCCGCAGCCACTCCCCTGACGGCTCTGTGGAGAGTTCCACCGCTGCCGCGGCGCCTGCGGGAATCCGGGCGTCCATTGCGCTGCGGGTCATGACCAGGGTCTCGGACTGGCGGGTGAAGCCCTCCGCGTCCAGCAGCCGGTGAAGCGCGGACGCTGCCGGGGTGTCGAAGAGCTGGAAGATGACCGGGAGGCGGTGGCTGCGGTACCAGGCCCCGGCCTCCCTGAGCAGGCCCGGGAGGTCGTCGCTGCACTGGTCGCCACCGAACTGTTCACTGCGTGGCCAGATGGAGTTGGCCCGCTGGGTGACGCCTGCGGCGGCCCGGAGCATCCAGCCGCCGGCCTCATGGCGGTCCGGTGCTGGCCACGCTGCGTCCATGGCGGCTTCAAGGCCCAGGGGTGCGGGTTGGACCTGGCTCGGTGTGGTCACGGGGCTGTTCCTTCCTTAACGGCAGGAGGTCCCCCGGGCGGACCGGGGAACCTCCAATGATTGCGGCCTGGGGCCGCTAACCGTGCCCTACTGCTTGTCTTCTGGCTTCTTCGCTTCCGGCTTTTTGGCCTCCGGTTTGAAGTCCACGCCCGCTTCCTTGCGCTGCTGCGGCGTGATCGGGGCCGGGGCCTCGGTGAGGGGGTCGTGGCCGCCGCCTGACTTCGGGAAGGCGATGACGTCGCGGATGGACTCCACTCCTGCCAGCAGCGACACCACGCGGTCCCACCCGAAGGCAATGCCACCGTGCGGGGGCGCGCCGTACTTGAAGCCTTCCAGCAGGAACCCGAACTTGGTCTGGGCGTCTTCCTTGTCCAGGCCCATCAGTTCGAAGACGCGTTCCTGCACTTCGCGCTGGTGGATACGAATGGAGCCGCCACCGATTTCGTTGCCATTGCAGACGATGTCGTAGGCGTAGGAGAGCGCCGATTCGGGATCCTTGTCGAACGTGTCAAGGAATTCAGGCTTGGGCGAGGTGAAAGCGTGGTGCACTGCAGTCCACTGGCCTCCACCGACGGCAACATCACCCGACGCGACGGCAGCGGCGGCGGGTTCGAACATGGGTGCATCCACCACCCAGCAGAAGGCCCAGTCAGTGGGATCGATCAGGCCGGTGCGGTGGCCGATTTCCACGCGGGCGGCACCCAGCAGGGCACGCGACGGAGTCTTTTCCCCGGCGGCGAAGAAGATGCAGTCGCCCGGTTTGGCGCCAACGGCGTCGGCGAGTCCCGCGCGTTCGAACTCGGTGAGGTTCTTCGCCACAGGGCCGGCGAGCTCGCCGTCTTCCTTGTACAGGACGTACGCGAGGCCCCTGGCGCCGCGCTGCTTGGCCCATTCCTGCCACGCGTCCAGGGCGCGGCGCGCCTGCGAAGCACCGCCGGGCATGACGACGGCGCCCACGTAGGGAGCCTTGAACACGCCGAAGTTGGTGTCCTTGAAGAATTCGGTGAGCTCGGTCAGCTCCAGCCCGAAGCGAAGGTCCGGCTTGTCGGAGCCGTACCGGGCCATCGCGTCCGCGTACGTGATGCGCTGGATGGGCGTGGGAATCTCCACCCCGATGAGTTGCCACACTGCCTTGACGATGTTCTCGCCCAGCCGGATGATGTCGTCCTGGTCAACGAAGCTCGCCTCGATGTCCAGCTGGGTGAATTCCGGCTGCCGGTCCGCGCGGAAGTCCTCGTCGCGGTAGCAGCGGGCGATTTGGTAGTACTTTTCGAACCCGCCCACCTGCAGCAGCTGCTTGAACAGCTGCGGGGACTGCGGCAGCGCGTACCAGGAACCCGGAGCCAGGCGTGCCGGAACCAGGAAGTCACGGGCGCCCTCCGGCGTCGAACGCGTGAGGGTGGGCGTCTCGATCTCCACGAAGCCCTCCTGGTGGAGCAGGTCGCGCGCCACCCGGTTGGCCTCGGAGCGGAGCCGCAGGTTGCGGCTGGGGCCGGGGCGGCGCAGGTCCAGGTAGCGGTGCTTGAGGCGGGCTTCCTCGCCGACTTCCACGTGTTCGTCAATCTGGAACGGTAGGGGGTCGGAGGTGTTGAGGATGGTGACGTCCTCGGCGATGACCTCGATCCCGCCGGTGGCCAGCGCCGGGTTCTCATTGCCTTCGGGGCGCTTGGACACGGTGCCCGTGACCTGCAGGACGTATTCGTTGCGCAGTCCGTGGAACACTTCCTCCTCGCGGACCACCACCTGGGCCACGCCGGAAGCGTCACGCAGGTCGACGAATGCCACACCACCGTGGTCACGACGGCGGCCCACCCAGCCGGCCAGGGTTACGGTTTGTCCAATGTGCTCGGAACGAAGGGATCCGAGGTCATGTGTGCGCAGCACAGCACGCCTTTCTGCGGGAAAACAGTGGGAAGTTCAATATGATCGTTGCGGGAACGATCCCGTCCGAGTTTACCCGCTGGAAGGGCAATGCCACCGCATGAGCGAACCGCAGCAGCTGCAGCGCAGGCTCGGGACCTTTGACGCCACCGCGATCGGACTCGGGTCCATGCTGGGCGCCGGGGTATTCGTGGTCTTCGCTCCGGCTGCCGCGCTGGCCGGAAACCTGCTGGTCCTCTCCGTGCTCGTCGCGGGTGTGGTGGCGTACTGCAATGCCGTCGCGTCTGCCGCCCTTGCGGCCATTTACCCCGCCAGCGGCGGGACCTACGTGTACGGCAGGAACCAGCTCGGCGAATGGCCGGGCTTCCTGGCCGGCTGGGGTTTCGTCACTGGCAAGACAGCCTCCTGCGCGGCCATGGCTCTGACGTTCGGCAACTACGTGGCACGGGATTACGCGGTCCCGGTGGCGGTGGCCGCTGTCGTGGCGCTCACCGGAGTCAACCTGCTCGGCATAACCCGGACCGCCCTGCTGACGCGCATCCTGCTGTGCATGGTCCTCGCGGCGCTGGTGTTCGTCGGGGTTGCTGCGTGGCTGGGCCCGCACGCCGGGGCCGGACCCGCCGGGGCGCCGTCGGACAATCCGGCGGGGGTGCTGCCGGCGGCAGGCCTGGTGTTTTTCGCTTTTGCCGGCTACGCCCGGATCGCCACGCTGGGCGAAGAAGTCAAGGACCCTGCCCGGGCCATCCCCAGGGCCATCCTGGCAGCCCTGGCAGCCGCCTTCGCCATCTACCTGCTGCTGGCATGGCTCCTGCTTGCCCACCTCGGAGAGCGGCTCGGGACATCCGCGACACCGCTGCTGGACGCCGTACTCGATTCCCGTCTTGCCCCTGCCGCGCCGCTGGTGCAGGCCGGCGCTGCCGCCGCGTGCCTGGGCGCCCTCCTCGCACTGATTACCGGCGTGGGCCGGACCACCCTGGCCATGGCACGGGAACGCGATCTTCCGGGCCCGCTGGCAAAAGTGGGCGGCAGCCATACCGTTCCGTATGTGGCCGAACTCGCCGTGGCCGCCGTCGTGATCCTGCTCCTGGTGACCACCAACGTGATCACCGTGGTGGGCTTTTCAAGCTTCGGCGTGCTGGTCTATTACGCCGTTGCCAACGCCTCCGCCTTCACGCTGGCAACGCACCCCGGGTACGCCCCCCGCTGGCTGAACGTCCTCGGCTTCCTCGGCTGCGCCGTCCTGGCCTTCACCCTGCCCCGGGCTTCGGTCCTGGCTATGGCAGCGGTCCTGGCCGCTGGTGTCGCCGGGCGCGCGCTGGTGCTGCGTTTCCGGCAGCCCCAGCGCCAGCGTCCCGGGCCCTGAGGTCCTGGCTAAACGGAGGCAGCTGCCGGCGAGGTGGTTTCAACCTGCACCGTGAGGTCCCCGACGGGCGGCATCCAGGTTTCGGGAGCGGCCAGCACCTGTTCACCGGTGCGGATGTCCTTGACCTGGTGGGTGCCGTCCTCGTCGGTGAACCAGACGAAGGGGATCCCCCGGCGGTCCGCGAACTTGATCTGCTTGCCGAACTTCTCGGCCCTGGCCGCCACCTCGGTGGGAATTCCGCGGCTGCGCAGCAGGGCGGCGACATCCTGGGCCGCGCCCCAGCTGTCGTCGTGGTTCAGGGCCACCAGCACGGCGGTGGGAACCGACCGGGAGGCTTTGGCCAGGTCCTGGCTGAGGATGCGCGACACCAGGCGGGTCACGCCGATGGACAACCCCACGCCCGGGAACTTGCGGTTGCCCTTGGACGCCAGGGCGTCGTACCGGCCGCCGGAGCAGATGGAACCCAGCTGTTCGTGGCCCACCAGCACGGTTTCCACTACGGTGCCGGTGTAGTAGTCCAGGCCGCGGGCGATGCTGAGGTCTGCCAGTACCTTGCCCGGAGCCCGCTGCACGGCGGCATCGATGACCTGTTCCAGTTCGTCGAGGCCTTCATCCAGGAGCTCGTTGCTGACGCCGAGGGCCCGGACCTGCGCCACGAAGGACGTGTCTTCCGTGCGGATGGCGGCGAGCTGGAGTGCCTTGGCGGCCTGGTCTTCGGTTGCGCCCAGTTCGGCCTTCAGCAGTTCCGCCACCTTGGCGGGACCGATCTTTTCAAGCTTGTCGATGCTGCGCAGCACCCCAGCGGTGTCATCAAGGCCGATGCCGCGGTAGAAGCCTTCGGCCAGCTTGCGGTTGTTGATGCGGAGGCGGAAGTCCGGGATGGGCAGCGCGCTCAGTGCCTCGGCGATGACCAGCGCAATTTCGACGTCGTAACGGAACGGAAGCTCGCCGTCGCCCACCACGTCGATGTCCGCCTGCGTGAATTCACGGGCCCGGCCCTCCTGGGGCCGCTCGCCGCGCCACACCTTCTGGATCTGGTAGCGGCGGAACGGGAAGGCAAGGTAACCGGCGTTTTCGACGACGTAGCGGGCAAACGGCACCGTCAGGTCAAAGTGCAGGGCAAGCGCGTTGGGGTCGGCCTTGCCGCCCTTGACCGGATTGTCGCCCTCGTCCTCCTGGAGCCGGCTCAGTCCATAGACTTCCTTGTCGATCTCCCCCTTGCGCAGGAGCTGGCCCACCGTCTCCACGGCGCGGGTTTCAATTGAGGCAAAACCATGGAGCTCAAAGACCCTGCGCAGGGTATCGAGCACATGCAGCTCCACCAGCCGCTCCTCTGGAAGCCACTCGGGGAATCCGGACAGGGAGGCGGTGCGTGCCATGGGGAAGGTTCTCCTTAGGGATGGAAGGCGCGGCGGCACCGGCGGCCACACCGCCCAGGCGGCGTACGGCGGCAGCACAGCCAGCCATGCATAAACTATGTGCGGCAGCCAGTTTATGCGTCATCCGTGTGCATCTCTAATGCAGCGGGCGCGTACAGCCTGGCCCCTTTACTTCCTGCGCCCCGCGGCTGCCCGCGGAACGCAGGAGCCCGACGATGAGGAGGACCCTTGGCGGCCAGTTCACGCAGTGCCCGCGAAACGAAACGGCGCATCCAGCAAATGGAAGCCAAGCGTGAGCTCCGGCGCGACCAGGAGAAGCGGCGGAAACGGGACAACCTCGTGGCCGCCGGTGCCGGAACCGCCGCCGTGGTGCTCGCCGTCGTCCTTCAACTCACCGCGTTCGCCGGGAACCCCACCGAGGACGAATATGCGGCAGCCAAGGCGGGGCTGACAGAGCCGTCCGCTTCCGCCAGCGCGTCCGCCACTCCGTCGGCTCCGGCAACCAACGGTCCGAACATTCCGGCGGCAGACACGGCGGCCGGAAAGACGTTCACCGGGCAATTGATGCTGAACGGCAGTCCCCTGGGCGTGGAGGTTGACGGAACCAAAGCTCCGCAGGCCGCCGCCGTCTTCAAGTCCCTCAGCGACGAAGGCTACTTCAACGGCAAGACGTGCCACCGGCTCACCACCGCAGACCAGTTCGGCGTGCTGCAGTGCGGTTCGCCCAACGGCGACGGCCAGGGCGATCCCAACTACACGTGGGGCCCACTGGAAAACACCCCCGCGGACAACATGTATCCCGCCGGGACCATTGCCGTTGCCCGTACCGGCAACAACGCCTACGGCAACGGGACGCAGTTCTTCATCGTCTACAAGGACACCGCCATTCCGGCAGATGCCGCGGGCGGCTACACCGTGGTGGGCAAGGTGACGTCGGGCCTGGATGTGGTGTCCGGCATCGCTGCCGCCGGCATCACGCCGGGTGCCAGCGACACGGACGGAGCGCCAAAACAACCAGTCACGATAGACTCGTTTTCTCTGAAGTAGGCCGGGCCCGCAGGGCTACGGTGCAGTACGTGAGTATTTCCCTCCAAGCGAAAGACTTTTAGCGGTGACAGACAGTCAGAAATCCGACGAAACAGCAACAGGCGCAAGCGACACCACGGCACCGGCCGCCGACGACGCTACCCTTCCTGCTGCAGATGCCGAGCAGGCACCCGTGACACCTGAAGCCACAGCTTCGGAGGAAGGCACCGCTGAAGTTGAGGCCGCCGCGGACGGTCCTTCAAAGCCCGAAGACCAGGCCGGCACGGGCACCGTCGCTGGCGCGGCCGCGCCGGCTCCCGGGCCCCGGCCGTCCGCACCGTCACCCGCTGCCTTTGCTTCGCGCCCCAAGCCGGCCGCCGCTGCCCCCGCTGCCGCACCGGCCCCCGCCGCACCCAGCACGTCCGTCGCCGAGGCCTCCAAGTGGGGCCGCGTGGAAGGCGACGGCCACGTTTACCTGACCATCGACGGCGGCGAACACCCCGTGGGCCAGTACCCCGGCGTGAGCGGCGATGAGGCGCTGATCTACTTCGCCCGGAAATACGACGACGTCGTGGCGCAGATTGTGCTCCTGGAACAGCGGGTCAGTTCCAAGGCTCCCAGCACCGACATGCAGAAGACGGTGACGCACCTGCGTGAACAGCTCGCCGAACGCAACATGGTGGGCGACCTGCGGGCCGCCGAGGCCCGCCTGGACCAGCTGGCCGGGCAGATCACCGAGCTGGAGAAAGCGGAGAAGGCCGAACACGATGCCGTCCGCGCCTCCGAGCTCGCAGCCCGCGAAGCCATTGTTGCCGAAGCAGAACAGATTTCCGGCCAGGACCCCGCGCAGACCCAGTGGAAGACCTCCAGCGCCCGGATGAACGAGTTGTTTGAGAACTGGAAAACTGCCCAGAAGAGCGGTGTGCGGCTGGGCCGGAGCAACGAGGATGCGCTGTGGAAGCGGTTCAGGGCTGCACGTACCGTCTTTGACAGGCACCGCCGGGCCTACTTCTCCCAGCTGGACAGCAACAACTCGGCGGCCAAGGCCGCCAAGGAGAAGCTGATCGCCGAGGCTGAGGCGCTGTCCACCTCAACGGACTGGGGCTTCGCCGCCGGCGAATACCGCCGGCTGATGGACCAGTGGAAGGCATCGCCGCGCGCCAGCCGGAAGGACGATGACGCGCTCTGGGCCCGGTTCCGCGCCGCACAGGACGTGTTCTTCACCTCCCGGCAGGCTGCCAACGACGAGATCGACCAGGAGTACGCGGCGAACCTTACGGTAAAGGAGGAGCTGCTGGCGGAGGCCAACAGCATCCTGCCGGTGAAGGACCTGGCGGCAGCCAAGAAGGCACTCCAGTCCGTCCGCGACCGCTGGGAAGACGCCGGCAAGGTGCCCCGTGCTGACATGGGCCGGATCGAGGCCGGACTCCGCAAGGTGGAGGATGCCGTCCGCCACGCCGAGGAAGAACAGTGGCAGCGGTCCAACCCGGAGCGGAAGGCACGCACCAACAGCGCGCTCTCGCAGCTGGAATCGGCCATTGCCGGGCTCCAGGAAGACCTCGCCGTTGCCGAGAAGACCGGCGACCAGCGCAAGATCAAGGCCGCCCAGGAGGCTCTCGAAGCCCGCCAGGCCTGGCTTGACCAGATCCAGCGTTCAGCAAGCGAGCTGTCCTGACCTTCCAGCCCTGAGGTGGGGCCACAGGCCCGGTCCCGGTTATCCACATAACCCGGACCGGGCCTGTTCCCGTTAATCGTGGTCCGGGCAGGATGGAGCCATGGCCACACCTCCAGGTTCATCCTCCGCCGGCCCGGGCCGGGAAGTGTCCGCTGCGCCCCCGCGGCAGGGATGCCCGACCGGCGGGACGGAAGGGGCTGCCCCGCCACGGTTTCCCGAACTCTATGCACCAGGGAAGCCCTTCGCCGGCCCCGAACTCCAATCATTGGCGGCCGACGGACTGCTGGCGCGCTTCCACCACAACGGCTACACCCTGCCCGGGCTTCCCCCGTCCCCGCAGCTGAGGGCACGGGCTGCGGCAGGGGCTGTTCCGGCGGCAATACGCCAGCGTGTGGTGGCGGGCCGGATGACGGCCGCCTGGATCTACGGCTGCGCGGCGGAGCCGGACAGGCTGGCGCTGCTGGTGGATGCCAAGCGGCGCGTCTCCAGCCTGCGGAATACCCGCGGCTGCACGCTGCACGAAGTGAAGCTCGGACCGTTCGATGTGGTCAGCCTGGGCGGACTGATGGTTTCCAGCCCCCTGCGGACTGCCCTCGACATCGCCCTCCACGTGGAAACGGAGCGTGCCGTGCCCGCCCTCACCGGTTTGCTGGCCAGGCCGCAACAGGACGTGCGGCTGCGGCTCCTGGTGCTCGCGATCGAGGCAACACCGCGGGTTCCGCACAAGCGGGCTGCCTTGGAGAAGCTGGCTTTGCTAGCTCCGGCGCTTGTTTCCGGTAGTACGGTAGACGTCGAACACCCCGTCGATCCTGCGGACGGCGCTGAGGACGTGGCTGAGGTACTTGGGGTCGCCCATCTCGAAAGCGAACTTTGAGATGGCCACCCGGTCCGTCGAGGTGTGGACGCTGGCAGCAAGGATATTGACGTGGTTGTCCGAGAGGACGCGTGTGACATCCGAGAGCAATGACTTGCGGTCCAGCGCCTCCACCTGGATTTCCACCAGGAAGACGCTGGACTGGGTGGGCGCCCAGTCCACATCCACGATCCGGTCCGGCTGGTCCTTCAGGTCCGAGATGTTGGTGCAGTCGGTGCGGTGCACGGAGACACCTGAACCCCTGGTCACGAAGCCAAGAATCGGGTCGGGGGGAACGGGCGTGCAGCAGCGTGCCAGCTTCACCCACACGTCACCAACGCCGCGGACCACCACGCCGGAGTCGGAGAAGCGGGCCTTGGTGACCTGGGTGGGGATGCTGACCTCTTCGACGTCATCATCGGCACTCTCGTTGCCTCCCAGGCTTTCGATGAGCTTCTCCATTACGGACTGGGCAGATGTATGCCCGTCGCCGACGCCGGCGTACAGGCCGGAGATGTCCGCATATTTGAATTCCTCGGCCACTACGGCCAGGGCCTCGTGGGTCATCAACCGCTGCAGCGGCAGGTTCTGTTTCCGCATGGCGCGGGTCAACAGTTCCTTGCCGCGGTCAATCGCTTCTTCGCGGCGTTCCTTGCTGAACCACTGGCGGATCTTGTTGCGGGCACGGGCGCTCTTGACGAAGTGCTGCCAGTCCTGGCTTGGTCCTGCCCCTTCTGCCTTGGAGGTGAAAATTTCCACCCAGTCGCCGTGGTTCAGTTCGCTGTTGAGCGGGACCAGCTTGCCGTTGACCCGTGCACCAATGGTGCGGTGGCCCACCTCGGTGTGCACGGCGTAGGCGAAGTCCACCGGGGTTGAACCGGCGGGCAGCGCCATGACCTCGCCCTTGGGGGTGAAGACGAACACTTCGCGGGCGTTGATCTCAAACCGCAGCGAATCCAGGAACTCCCCTGGATCGGACGTTTCCTGCTGCCAGTCCACCAGGGAGCGCAGCCATCCCATGTCGCCGTCGCGGGGGCTTCCGGGGCCCACCGCGGTGCGGTTGGGCTGGCCCTTGTACTTCCAGTGGGCCGCCACGCCGTACTCGGCCCGGCGGTGCATCTCATGGGTGCGGATCTGGATCTCCACCGGTTTGCCGCCAGGGCCGATCACGGTGGTGTGCAGGGACTGGTACATGTTGAATTTGGGCATCGCGATGTAGTCCTTGAACCTGCCGGGCAGGGGGTTCCAGCGCGAATGCATGATGCCCAGGGCGGCGTAACAGTCCCGGACGGAATCGACCAGCACACGGACGCCCATGAGGTCGTTGATGTCGTCGAAGTCCTTGTCCCGGACAATCATCTTTTGGTAGATGGAGTAGTAGTGCTTGGGCCGGCCGGTAATGGTGGCTTTGATTTTGGCGCCGCGCAGATCCTCGGTGATCTGGTCACGGATGACGCCCAGGCTCTTTTCCCGCTCGGGGGTCCGGTCCCCCACCATCCTGACGATTTCCTCGTACACCTTGGGATAGAGCGCAGCGAAGGACAGGTCCTCCAGCTCCCACTTGATGGTGTTCATGCCGAGGCGGTGCGCCAGCGGAGCGAAGATTTCCAGGGTTTCGCGGGCTTTGCGGGCGGACGATTCTGCGGACACGAAGCGCCAGGTGCGGGCGTTGTGCAACCGGTCCGCGAGCTTGATCATCAGGACGCGGATGTCCTTGGCCATGGCCACGACCATTTTGCGGACAGTCTCCGACTGGGCAGCCTCGCCGAAGCTGACCTTGTCCAGTTTGGTCACGCCGTCCACCAGCATTGCCACTTCCGGGCCAAAGTCCCGCTTCAGGTCAGCAAGGGTATAGGGGGTGTCCTCGACAGTGTCGTGCAGCAGTGCCGCAGCCAGGGTGGTGCCGCTGAGGCCGAGCTCGGCCAGGATGGTGGCCACCGCCACTGGGTGGGTGATGTACGGGTCGCCGCTCTTGCGCTTTTGCCCGCGGTGGCTGCGCTCGGCAACGTCGAAGGCGCGCTGGATGAGGTCGAAGTCCTCTTTGGGATTGTTGGCCCGGACCGTCCGCAGCAATGGCTCAAGGATGGGCGAATACGTGGCCGTTCCGCGGCCGGTCAGGCGGGCAAGCCGGGACCGGGTGCGCTCCCTGCGGCCGGGAAACGTGGCGCGTGAACCAGAGTTGTCCACGGGAACCAACGATCCAGGGCGCGCCGGGGATGCCATACCGGCCTGTACACCGGCAGGATTCTTTTCATCCTCCGCCGTAGGCACCGACGCCGATCGTTCTTCCAATGAAGCACCCCTCACCACCATTTAATTACCCCAGTCTATTCCCCAAGGCAGCGACTTTTGTAACCGGTCCCGCATACGCGGGGACCGGGCAACGCAGAGTCTGCGTTGCCCGGTCCTGGAGGGAGCAGTCGGCGCCGTCGGGGGCGGGTCAGGCCTTGGCAGGCGAGGCGGGAACTGCGCGTTCCGCCGCGCCCGCGCGCCGTTGTTCGACGCGCCGTGCCTGCTTGACCAGGTCCGGTTCACCCTGGCGGAGCAAGGCGTACAGCGGGGCTGCGACGAAGATTGTCGCAGCGGTGCCGATCAGGATCCCGACGAACAGGGCCAGGGACAGGTCGCGCAGGGTTCCGGCGCCGAGGAGCCCGGCGCCGATGAACAGGATGGCACCCACGGGGAGGATTGCCACCATCATGGTGTTGATGGAGCGCACCAGGGTCTGGTTGACGGCGAGGTTGACCTCCTCACCGAATGTCCGGCGGGTGGAGGCATCAATGCCGGAGGTGTTTTCCCGGATCTTGTCGAAGACCACCACCGTGTCGTACAGAGAGTAGCTGAGAACCGTGAGGAACCCGATGATGGCTGACGGCGTGACCTCAAAATCGCTGAGGGCATAAACGCCAGCCGTGATGAACATGGTCACGGCCATGCCGGCAAGCGCCGAGAGGGACATCTTCCAGGTGCGGAAGTACAGGGCCATGAGCAGCGCCGCGAGGAGGACAAAAACCACCAGGCCAATGAGCGCCTGCTTGGTCACGTCGGCGCCCCAGGTGGGGCCAACGAACGTTGAGGTTACCTCGTTGTCAGTCACCCCGTAGGCGCCGGTGAGGCCCTGCTTGATCCGGAGGGTTTCGTCGTCGGTCAGCTTGTCCGTCTGGATGCGCATGGTGTTTCCGGCGACGTTGGCCACGCGGGGAACACTGCCGGCCACAACATCGGTCACGGCTTTCTCGCCGATTGTGGCGTCCGTGGTCTTGACGTTCGATACCGTGAATTCCGAGCCTCCGCGGAACTCGATACCGAGGTTGAAGCCACCCTTGGCCACCGGGACAATGATGGACAACGCCACTCCAACCAGGGCGATGATGAACCAGATCTTCTTGGCCCCTACGAAGTCGTAGGAACGCTTTCCGGTGTAGAGCTCGTTGCCGAATGTGGCGAAGCCTGACATTACTTGTCCTCCTTCGCGGACGTCTTGGAGGAGCCGGCAAGCTGTTCCTGCTTCTCAGCCAGGCGCCGTTCGGCGATGGTCATGCGGCGCTCGGCTTCGGCCGCCGCACCGGTGTTCTTGGTCCGGACCACCACAAGCCTGTCTTCGGGAGTACGGACACGCCCTGCGCCGCGGTACAGCGGTACGGCGCCCAGCCGTTCGGGGTCCAGGCCGGAGAACTTGTGGCCTTCACCGAAGAAGCGGGTTCGGGCCAGCAGCTGCAGCGTGGGGTGGGTGAACATGAACACCACGATGAGGTCGGCGATGGCCGTCAGGCCCAGCGTGAACGCAAAGCCGCGGACGTTGCCCACGGCCACGAAGTACAGGACCAGGGCGGCCAGGAGGTTGACGGCCTTGGAGGCAAGAACCGTCCGTTTGGCGCGCTTCCAGCCGTTTTCGACGGCGGACACCAGGCCGCGCCCTTCGCGCAGTTCATCGCGGATGCGCTCAAAGTAGACGATGAAGGAGTCGGCCGTCTGGCCGATGGCCACGATGATGCCGGCAACGCCTGCCAGGGACAGCCGGTAGTTCTCCGTCCAGCCCAGGATCGCGATGGCCAGGTACGTCAGGGCGCCGGCCACCACCAGCGAGGCAATGGTGACGAAACCCAGGGCGCGGTACTGGAACAGCGAGTAGACCACCACGAGCAGGAGCCCGATGAGGCCGGCCAGCAGGCCCATGCGCAACTGTTCACCACCGAGTGTCGCGGAGATCTGCTGTTCGCTCTGGATGTCGAAGCTGATGGGAAGGGCACCGAACTTCAGCTGGTCGGACAGCGCCTTGGCCGTCTGCTCGGTGAAGCCGCCGGTGATTTGCGGACGCCCATCGGTGATCACAGCCAGCGATCGCGGGGCGGAAATGACCTGGTCGTCCAGCACAATGGCGAACTGGGACTTGGGGTCGGCGCCGGACTCGCCGCCGGCGGCCACGTAGAACTGGTTCAGGCGCTGGGTGACGTCCTTGAACTTGGCCGTGCCGTCAGCGTCGAACTGGATGTTGACGGCCCAATCATTTGTGACGGCGCCCTGCGCACCCTGCTGCAGTTGGAAGGACGAGGTAACAATGTTCGTCCCCTTGACCTCTACCGGGCCAAGGATGTATTTGATCGCCGGGGACTTGTCAGTAGCAGGCTCGCAGGTCACGAGCGGCTTGGTGGGATCGGAGCGCTGGGACTTCTCGGGGGCGCTGTTGCAGTCAAGTGCTTCGAACTGCTTGTAGATCTCGGGAGTGATCCAGTTGGTATCGCTGCTGTTGGCCGGAGCGGCCGTCGGCTTGGGCAGCTGGTCCTCGGGTGTCTGTTGCTCCAGCGGCACCGCGGCGCCATCTCCGTTGAGGAGGACGGGACGGAAATTCATGTCCGCGGACGCCTGGATCAGGTTCCGGGTTTCCGCAGAGGGCGTGCCGGGAAGGCTGACCACCACGTTGCGCCCGGACTGGGTGCTGATCTCAGCTTCGGACACGCCGGAGCCGTCAACGCGCTGCCGGATGATCGCTACGGCCTGGTTGAGCTGCTGTTCGTTGATGTCCGAACCGCCCTCCACCTTGGGCGCCAGGATCATCTGGGTACCGCCCTCGAGGTCCAGCGCCAGTTTGGGGGCCCAGCTGGCCTGCCCCGCGACGGTGCCGCCTGCCAGGACGGCGGTCAGCGCAGCCAGGAGTACGCCAAGCCAGACCAGGACGCGGAGCCCTGGTTTCTTGCGGCCAGTTCGTGCCATTGTCGATCTTTCTCTTATTCGCGGAAGAACCGCCGGCGCGGGTTGTTACCTGCGCCGGCGGCGATCCGCAGCGGTAGAGGGAGGAAGCGGCCAGCGGGCCTAGCTGTCCTTCTTGCCCTCGTCGTTGAGGCGCTTCAGGGTTTCGTCCGGGGTCTCGGTACCTGTGGAGGTGCTCCCGGCTTCCGGGGCGGTCAGGGATGATGCGTCGTCCGGCACTACCGGCGAAGCAGCGGCGGCCTCGGCAGCGGCCTCCGCGGCAGGCTCGACGACCTTGGTGACCGCCTGGCGGTGGACGGTGGCCAGGTTGCCGGGGGAAAGTTCAAGGGTGACCTTGTTGTCGGCGTCGTCGATGTCCACGATCCGGCCGAAAAGGCCAAAGCTGGTCATGACCTCCACGCCCGGGCCAAACTTCGACTGGAGCTCTGCCTGCTGCTGCTGCGTCTTCTTGTTGCGGCGGAACATCATGAAGATGAACACGCCGAGCATGACGAACAGGAGGATTGACATTGGATCCAAGGGGAATTCCGTTCTTTTGCGTGGTGCTGCTGGTTTTCCAGCGACGTCGGCCTCGCTTCGGCCGGGGTGGTTGGCTCCGCAGGCAGAACGCCTGACGTGTCCTTCCCCAAGCGACGGGGGCGTCAGGGCCACCCGCGAAACAAAGACCCGAGCGTGCCGGGCGTCATACCAGTCTAAAGGGAAAAGCTGAACAGAGCCTGCTATTGGCTCTCCGGGGCCCAGTCCCCGGCTGCTTCGGGGTCCCCGCCGGGCTCGAACAGGTCCAGCTGCTCCTGCGCGAAGACGCCGGACGGGATGGCATACCCCAGGTGGGTCCACGCCGGCGCCATGGCAATCCTGCCCCGCGGCGTACGTCCCAGCAGGCCTTCGCGGACCAGGAAAGGCTCCGCCACCGTCTCCACCGTTTCGGTTTCCTCACCCACCGCGATGGCAAGGGTGGACAGTCCCACGGGACCGCCGCCGAACTTGGTGATCAGGGCGTCGAGGACGGCGCGGTCCAGCCGGTCCAGCCCCTTCTTGTCCACTTCATACATGTCGAGGGCGGCGGATGCGGTCCTGGCGTCGATTTGCTCGACTCCGTGCACCAGCGCCCAGTCCCGGACCCGGCGCAGGAGACGGTTGGCGATGCGGGGGGTGCCCCGGGAACGGCCGGCGATCTCGGCGAATCCTGCGGAGTTGACCTTGAGGTCCAGCAGCCCGGCAGACCGTCGGAGGACCAGTTCGAGCTCCGCTACGGAGTAGAACTCGAGGTGCCCGGTGAAGCCGAACCGGTCGCGCAGCGGGCCCGGGAGCAGCCCGGCACGGGTGGTGGCACCCACCAGGGTGAACGGCGGCAGCTCCAATGGGATGGCGGTGGCACCGGCGCCCTTGCCCACCACGATGTCGACGCGGAAGTCCTCCATGGCCATGTACAGCATTTCCTCGGCGGGCCGCGACATGCGGTGGATCTCGTCGAGGAACAGGACCTCGCCCTCTGACAGCGAGGACAGGATGGCGGCGAGGTCTCCGGCATGCTGGATGGCCGGACCGCTGCTGAGGCGCAAGGGAGCGTTCATTTCCGCGGCCACAATCATGGCGAGTGTGGTCTTGCCCAGGCCCGGCGGACCGGAAAACAGGACGTGGTCCGCGGTACGTCCACGCATCCGGGAAGCCTGCAGCACCAGCGAGAGTTGCTTCCGCACCCGGTGCTGGCCTACGAAGTCATCAAGGTTCTTGGGCCGCAGGGCCGCCTCGATGGCCCGCTCCTCCGGCTCCTCCCCCGCCGCAACCAGTGACGGTTCAGCCACGGGTGCCTACGCGGTTGCCGGCCCGGGCCCCGTCCTGTCCCAGCCACCGAAGCGTGGTCCGCAGGATTTCCGGCACGTTGCCGCGGAACGATACTTCAGGATCATCGGCGAGGGCCTTGTCGATGCTTGCAGAGGCGTCTTTTTCGGACCAGCCCAGGCTGGTCATGGCGGCCACCACCTGGGGCTTCCAGGAGGCTTCGGCCGGGGTGGCCGCACCCGCGGCTGCAGGGGTTCCGTGCGGGACGAGCTTTCCGGCCAGCTCCAGCACGATCCGCCCCGCCACCTTGGGTCCGATTCCGGGAACCTTGGTGAAGGTCTTGCTGTCCCCGGTATGCGCCGCCACCCGGACTGCCTCGGGATCGTGGACGGCCAGCACTGCGAGGGCCAGCCGGGGGCCCACCCCGCTGACACTGAGCAGGACGTCGAAAACTTCGCGTTCGTCGTCGGAAGAGAAGCCGAAGAGCGTCAGCGAGTCCTCCCGGACAATCAAGGACGTGAACAGCTGGCCCTCGTCGCCCACGCGCAGCCGGCTGAGCGTCTGCGGTGTGGCGTTGACGCTCATCCCGGCACCGTTGAGGTCTATCACGGCCGTGGACAGGCCTACGTGCGCTACGGTTCCGCGGAGGAAACTGATCAAAGCCGGGCTCCCGTTGTACCGCCGGCCTCGTAACTGAGAACCCGGCTATCCGAACATATCTACGAATACCCTAGCAAGCGGCAGGGACAATCACCGTGCACGGCGCGCTTTTGCCTCTGCTTCCGCCCAAGCCCGCTGGGCCGGCGTCAGGGCCGAACTGCCGGGACCGGTAGTGGCCACCGCGGCCCCGCTCCCGGCCCGCCACGCGTGGGTGATGGCCAGTGCCAGCGCATCGGCAGCGTCAGCCGGCCGTGGCGGGGCGTCAAGGCGGAGGATCTTGGTCACCAGCTTGGTCACGGCATCCTTGTTCGAGGTTCCGCTCCCGGTCACCGCCGCTTTGACTTCGGACGGCGTATGCAGAGCCACCGGTATGCCCCGGCGGGCCGCCGCCGCGATCACCACCCCGGACGCCTGGGCCACACCCATCACCGTGCTGACGTTGAGCTGCGAGAAGACACGTTCGACGGCGAGGACCTCCGGTTCGTAACGGTCCAGCCACTCGTCGATGGCCGTGGCAATCACCAACAGGCGCCGGTCAAGGGTTTCGTCCGGGGAGGTGCCCACCACGCCTACCGCCACCATGCTGGCCCGGCGGTTGCGTTCAACATCCACCACGCCGATCCCGCACCGGGTGAGTCCGGGGTCAACGCCAAGGACGCGGAGCGTCACTTCCGGCCCGCCGCGGCCGGCAGACCGGGGCGGGCCTCGCGTGGTGGTCTAGCTGACAAGGCCGGACGTCACTCTGATTCCAGGGCGGCCTGGACTTCGTCGCTGAGGTCGGCGTTGCTGTAGACATTCTGCACGTCGTCGAGTTCCTCCAGCGCGTCTGCCAGCTTCAGGAACTTCCGGGCGCCGTCGACATCCAGTTCCACCTGCATGGAGGGAACGAACTCAACTTCATCCGTGTCGTATTCAATGCCGGCCTCCGCCAGCGCTTCACGGATGGCCGGGAGGTCACCCGGTTCCGAGTGGATCTCGAAGGTCTCGCCGTTGTCCTTGACTTCCTCCGCGCCCGCATCCAGGACGGCCATCAGGACGTCGTCCTCGCTCAGGCCGTTCTTGGGGAGGTTCACCACGCCCTTGCGGGTGAAGAGGTAGCTGACCGAGCCGGGGTCGGCGATGGTTCCGCCGTTGCGGGAGATGGCCAGGCGGACTTCGGAGGCCGCCCGGTTCTTGTTGTCGGTGAGGCACTCAATCAGCAGGGCAGAGCCCTGGGGGCCCCGGGCCTCGTACATGATTTCGGTGTAGTCCACCACTTCGCCGGTCAGGCCGGCACCGCGCTTGATGGCGCGGTCAATGTTGTCGTTGGGCACCGAGGTCTTCTTGGCCTTGGTCACGGCAAGTTCCAGGCCGGGGTTGCCGGCGAGGTCCGGTCCGCCCATGCGGGCGGCAACTTCGATGTTCTTGATCAGCTTGGCGAACGACTTGGCGCGGCGGCTGTCAATGATCGCCTTTTTGTGCTTGGTCGTTGCCCATTTGGAGTGGCCTGACATGGCTTTACGCTTCTCCTCTGATCATTCGGATAAAAAGTTCATGTACGCGTTTTTCGCCGGTCACTTCCGGATGGAAGGAGGTGGCCAGCAGCTGGCCGGAACGCACTGCGACAATTCTAGCCGCCCCGGGCAGCGATACGGCGTGCGACGCCTGTCCGGGGTCCGCCGGTTCCACCTGGGCCAGGACCTCCACGCCCGGCCCGGCCCGCTCCACCCAGGGGCCGCGGATGAAGACGGCGTGCACGGGTTCCACACCCGATGCGGTGGCGCTGAAGTCCAGTCCCTTAAAGTCCAGATCCGTTTCGAAGGACTCCCGCTGCCGGCCAAAAGCGTTGCGGCGGACGGTGATGTCCAGGCCCCCAAAGGTCTGCTGCGGGGCCCCGGAAAGGTCCGTGGCGGGATCGGCGATGTCCGCCGCGAGCAGGATCATTCCCGCGCAGGAGCCATAGACGGGAAGGCCCTCGGCAATGTATTTGCGCAGGGGGTCGGCGAGGTCGAAGGCGCGCGCCAGTTTGTCGATGGTGGTGGATTCGCCGCCGGGAATGATGAGGCCGTCCAGGCCATCCAGCTCAGCCGGCCGGCGGACAGCGATGCCCTGTGCGCCGGTGGCTTCCGCGGCGCGCAGGTGCTCGCGGACGTCTCCCTGGAGGGCCAGGACGCCAATCCGCAGGCCCGAGCCCACGCGCGCAGGATCAGCAGAAGGGGGGTTTGTCATCCTTCCAGCATACGGTCCCGGCACTCCGGCTGCTGCCGGCAGGAGGCCGCCGTAAAGGGTTGCATGCCGCTGCTGGGATATATTCGGAACATGGTCTTCTTCACTGTTCCGCTCGGCAAGCTGGTCCGCAGGGTATCCCGGCTGCGCGGCGGCGGCTCCGCACTTCCAGGCCTGGTGGTGGAGAAAATCGACCCCGGCTTCATGCGCCGGACACTCACCACCCTGCCCCACGGCGTGGCAGTGGTCAGCGGTACCAACGGCAAGACCACCACCACCAAAATGGTGGTTGAACTGCTGGAAAGCCAGGGCCTGAAGGTGTTCACCAACCGGACGGGCAGCAACTTCACCAGGGGTGTGGCCGCAGCCCTCCTCGGCGAGGTCGATTGGCGCGGCAGGCTGGACGCAGACATTGCGGTCCTGGAACTTGACGAGGCCCACGCCGTGCATTTCGTCAACAGTGTCCCGCCCCGCTATTGCCTCCTGCTCAATGTGCTTCGCGACCAGCTGGACCGTTTTGGCGAGATCGACAAGACCGCACAACTCCTGCAGCACATCGCCGCCAAGACCACCGGAACGGTGGTCCTGAACCGCGAGGACCCGCGGGTTGCCAGGATCGCGGATACGCTGACCGGCCAGGACGTCAAGTACTTCGGCCTTGACGATTCCCTGCTGGGCACCTTCCCCAACGACGATGACATGCGCGCCGCTCCGGGCAGCCCCGCCCCGGCGGCCCTGCCCGCAAAGCCGCAGGCCGACGTCGTGCTCCGCAGGGTGGGCGCGGACAGCGCCGAGTTTGAGTACGACGGCGGTACGGTCACCACGGCGATGAAGCTGCGCGGCGTGTACAACATCTTCAATGCGGCCGCGGCCCTCACCCTTGCCCGCAGCATTTGCGGCGGCGGCGCCGCCACGGCGAACCACGAAACCCTGCTGCAGGCGCTGTCCCAGGTGGCGCCCGCCTTCGGCCGCGGGGAAAGCCTCACCGTCGGCGGCCAGCCCCTGGACCTGGTACTGGTCAAGAACCCCAGCGGCTTCCGGCTGGGGCTGAAGTCCTTCCCCGCAAGCGGCTACGCCACCATGATCGCGATCAACGACAACTACGCCGACGGCCGGGACATGTCCTGGCTGTGGGATGTGGAATTCGATTCGCTTCGCGAAGGCGGGGTGGACCTGCTGACGGGGTCGCGCGCCTACGACATGGCACTGCGGCTGCAGTACGACGAAGTCCCGGTGGGCGCCGTGGACACCGACATTCCAGCCGCCCTTGCCGCCTTCATCCGGGAAGGCCAGGGCAAACCCAAGCGGATCTTCTGCACCTACACCGCCATGCTCGCCATCCGCCGCGAGCTGTCCAAAGTCACCACCGTGGAGGTTGTCTCATGAGTACGGCAGAAGCAGCGGAAACCGGCAACCTGTCCAAGGGCACCCTCCGCGTGGTCCAGTTGTACCCGCGGGACATGAACATCTATGGGGACTGGGGCAATGCCCTGGTCCTCCAGCGCCGCATCGCCTGGCACGGATACACGCCCGAACTGCTCGAGTACAACGTGGGCGACCCCTTCCCCGAGGACGTGGACATCATCGTCGGCGGCGGCGGGCAGGACAGCGGGCAGCTGGTCATCCAGGACGACCTGCAGGCCAGGGCCGGCCGGCTGAAGGAATTGGCCGAGGACGGCACACCCATGCTGGTCATCTGCGGCCTGTACCAGCTTTTTGGCAGGTTCTTCAAGACACGCACCGGCGCCGTCATTCCGGGCATCAGCGTCCTGGACGTGGAAACGCACGGCACGGATGAGCGCCTGATCGGGAACGTCAAGGTCTCAACCACCGAATTCGGCGAGGTGCTCGGCTACGAAAACCACAGCGGGCAGACCACGCTGGGCAGCGGCGTGCGCCCGCTGGGAACCGTGGCCAAGGGGACCGGGAACAACAGCAACGACGGCCAGGAAGGGGCGCGGTACCGCAACATCGTGGCCAGCTACCTGCACGGTTCGCTGCTTCCCAAGAACCCGGCCATCGCCGACTTCCTCATCCGCACCGCCGCGGAGCGCAAATTCGGCAGCTTCTCCCCCGGCAGCCCTGACGACACCTATGCGGCCCTGGCGAGGGAGCACGCCGGCCGCCGGCCCCGCTAGGCTGCGACCACCTGGATCACCGCCACTGGAAGTACTCCCGGTGGATATTGGCCCGGCGGACACCCGCTGCCCGGAATGCCCTGCGGAACTGCCGCAGCATGGCATCGGGTCCTCCCATGAAGACGGACAGCATCCGTGGTTCCGTGTCCACCGCCGCAATGACCGCTTGCGGCGTCAGCCGCCCGTCCGTTTCGGTTTCAACCACATGGATGTGGAGCCTCGGGTGGTTCCTGGCGATGGCGAGGATCTCTTCGGCAAACGGCGAAGGGCCGGCCGACGTGACGAAGAAGTGCACCTCCTCAGGCAGGTCCCCGCCCGCTGCTTCCAGCGACCGGACCCAGCTGAGGAAGGGCGTGATCCCCACGCCGCCGGCGATCCAGACCTGGTGGGCAGTGCCCTTGTGCCGGTCAAAGCGGCCGTAGGGGCCGCCCACCACAGCAGGCATTCCCGCCTGGACAACGTCGGGAAGCTGCGAGGTGTGGTCGCCCAGCGCTTTCACCGTGATGCTGATACCACCTTCCGGTGCGGGACCCGAGATGGAAAAAGGGTGCCGCTGCCAGCCTTCCGCCGTTTCAAGGTAGACCATGGCGAACTGCCCGGGTTTGAACTCCAGCGGGCGGCCCAATGGCCGGAGCGCCACTTCCACCAGGTCCGCGGCAACCGGGCGGACACCGGCAACCTGGTAGTCATGATGGGGCAGGAACCGCCTCGCCAGCAGCTCCCGGTATACGTAGAACGCCAACCCGGTTCCGCCGATTGCCACGTAACTCCACCTCAGGCCCGGCGCCGCCTCGAACGCGCTGGCATCGAACAGTCCGTGCAGGAAGCCGGCAGCAACGAACAGCCCTGTGAGGCGGTGGAAGCCGCGCCAGCGTTCATAGCCTCCCAGCAGCCGGACCACCAGGCGGACACCTTGTGCCTGCAGCGCCGCTACAACCAGGCGCCTTGCCGGGGCGGGGAGCATGGTCCGCCAACGCGGCAGCACCGCCCACACCACCAGGGCGGCCAGGCCGGAAATGGCCACCACCGCCAGCGTCTTTCCCACGCTTGTTGCCTCCGGGTTGGACGCGAGCTCTATGTGCGGCAGCAACAGGACAGTGGCCGTCATGGCCGCCCGGCGGTGCCAGATGGCAGCGTGGTCAATCCCGCCGAACACCGGCTCAACGTGTGGGAGGGTACTGACCAGGACCAGGGCGACGGAATACAGC
Organism: Pseudarthrobacter sp. CC12; assembly: GCF_039907755.1. Lineage (NCBI taxonomy): Bacteria > Bacillati > Actinomycetota > Actinomycetes > Micrococcales > Micrococcaceae > Pseudarthrobacter > Pseudarthrobacter sp. CC12. The sequence continues at coordinate 301,593 of NZ_JARDJH010000002.1, forward strand.
AGTACGGATTCACCGCCGAAGAGCTGGCCCACATGCCTGGGCAGCGGCTCGGCCACCGGCCGCGCCAGGTACCAGAAAATGGCGTAAGCGGCCACGACGGCTGTTATTGCGCCCGGACCGATCCATCGGAGTGGGATACCCAGGAAGGCAGCTGCCGGCGTCGTTCCATGGTTGCCCATTGAGCAAAGGTCCCTTCATCACTGCCAATCCCGTGCGCCTGCCTGCAGGACGCACAGAATGCGGTCCGGACCGGACCCCTAGCTGTAATTCCCACGGACGTTGTGAACAGCGTGGCGTGATGTAAAGGGCGAGGGCCGCCGGTATCGATTTGGG